>NZ_CP018192.1:2587500-2690741 GCF_001889525.1 Granulibacter bethesdensis | reverse complement strand
GGGTTTGCCGTGTTTCGTCAGTCTGTTTCAGCTCGTCACTGCCTTTCGGTACTGTCCGCCGCGTTCTGTGCGGTTGCCGTTCCGTTTTTGTCGGGATGTGGACCCAGCTATTCCCCCGATACCTATGCCGACCGTGCGATGCAGCAGGCCAACAAGGTCGAACAAGGGGTCATTGTTGGTGTCAGGCCGATTGGGGTCAGCATTGATTCATCGATGGGTACCGCGACCGGGGCTGCGGCTGGCGGTATCGCAGGGGCACAAACGCCGGGTGGGGTGGGATCTGCTTTCGGGGCGCTGGGTGGCGCGCTGGTCGGCGGGATTGTCGGAACCACTGCAACCCATGTGGTGGGTGATACCAAGGCATGGGAATACATCGTCCGGAAAACCAGCGGTGATATGGTCTCCGTTACCCAGAAGGATGAAAAACCTCTGGCAATCGGGGGGAAGGTGCTGGTGATCGGCGGCAATCAGGCGCGGATCGTACCTGATTACACGGTTCCCCTGCTGAACAGCAAAACAGATAGTAAACCTGCTGTCGCGACCCCATCCGCAGAAAAACCCGCGACTGATTCGACTCAACCCGCGGAAACCCGGCCAGATGTGACCTCCACCCCGCTTCCGTCTCCGCTCAGCGCCTTACCTGCTGCCCTGCCCGGCGATTCGCCCTTGGTAAAATTGGCCACTATGGCCGCCAGACTGGTGCTGCCGGACGCCAAGCCCTGACGAAACCGGGCAACAGCCACTTTCTCAAGAGACTTGCTTTCAAGCCCTGCTCCGGCGCATGAAGCGCGCATCGTTCGCTGCGCGCGATAAGTCAGACCTGTCGAGCCGACCTGCCTGCAGGCAAGGTCCTGAAAGGGTTGGCGTTTCCTGAACGATCCATAGATGACCTGTCCCGTTCCAGCATCGCGCGTGGATCGTGACCGATCCGGCATGCATATGCCGGCTGGAGACGACTGTGACAGACGTGACATTTGATAGTTTTGGACTGGCCGAGCCTATTCTTCAGGCGCTTCAGGGGGCCAGTTTCCACAAGCCGACTCCGATTCAGGCCGGTGCCATTCCTCCTTTGCTGGAAGGGCGTGACCTGCTGGGGATCGCCCAGACTGGAACTGGCAAGACGGCGGCTTTTTCCCTGCCTTTGTTGCAGCACCTGATGCAGAAGCGAGAGCGTCCGCGGGCCTTTTCAACCCGTGCTCTGATTCTGGCCCCGACCCGCGAACTGGCCGTGCAGATTGACGATAATCTGCGCATGCTGGGTGGTGAGCTGCCGATTCGCCGTGTTCTGATTCTGGGTGGCGTTGGTCGCAAGCCGCAGGTGCAGCGCATGCAGCGCGGTGCCGATATCGTGATCGGCACGCCGGGCCGTATCTGCGATCTGATGAGCACCAATGAACTACTGCTGGATCAGGTGTCGCATTTCGTGCTGGATGAAGCGGACCGGATGCTTGATCTCGGCTTCATGCGCGATATCCGCAAGGTTCTGGCCTCTCTGCCGGAAAAACGGCAATCCCTGCTGTTCTCTGCCACCATGCCCGGTGAAATCGGACGTCTGGCAGAAGGGCTGCTGCGTAATCCGGCGCGCGTGCGGATCGCGGTGGAGGAGCCGACTCCCGACCGGATTGCCCAGCATGTTCATTTTATAGAAAGCACCGGCAAGCGCGTGCTGTTGACCCGTCTGCTGGCGGATCGTGCGTTGGAAAAGGTCATCGTGTTTACCCGCACCAAGCATGGTGCCAATCGCGTCGCGGAACATCTGGAAGAATCCGGTATTGCGGCCGATGCCATTCATGGCAACAAAAGCCAGAATGCTCGTCAGCGCGCTCTGGAGCGTTTCCGTAGCGGAGAGGCACGGGTTCTGGTGGCCACCGATATCGCCGCCCGTGGGATCGACGTTGCCGGTGTGTCGCATGTCGTCAATTTCGAACTGCCGAACGAGCCGGAAAGCTATGTCCATCGTATCGGCCGCACAGCGCGGGCTGGACAGACAGGCATTGCGATTTCCTTCTGTGACGGCAGCGAGCGTCCGTTCCTGAAAGCCATCGAGAAGCTTACCCGCGTGAAAATGTCGGTTGCCGGTGGTGTCGAAAGCGATCTTCCGGCTGAAGAACCGCGCAAGCAGCCACAGGCGCGCCGTCATCGTCCGCGCTGGCGCAATGCGGCCTGATTTTCACACCGATCAACTGGCTGATTGACTTACCGGTCGGGTACGGGACAACACTTGCGAAGCCATGCCAATGATCAGCAATGTTTCCTGTACCCCCTCCTCCCCGTATGATGACTCTTTTCCGCTCGCTGGCGCGGGCAAGCGGCGTAAGCTTGCGGTGGTGCTGTTCAACCTTGGCGGCCCAGACAGCCCGGCTGCCATCCGGCCTTTTCTGCTGAATTTATTCAAAGATCCCGCCATTCTGAGGGTCCCGTTTTTCGTCCGTCCCATTCTGGCGAGGATTATCGCGAAAGCGCGTGTCAAACCGGCCAGCGAGAATTATGCGCTGCTAGGCGGCAAATCTCCGCTGCTGGAGCTGACACAGGAACAGGCACACACGCTGGAACAGGCTTTGCCGGAATTCGAGGCCCGCTGTTTCATTGCCATGCGATACTGGCACCCGTTTGCTCATGAAACAGTGCGGGAAGTGAAAGACTGGGACCCGGACGAAATCATCCTGCTGCCGCTCTATCCGCAATATTCCACAACGACGACGGGCAGTTCGCTGACAGACTGGCGGGAAGCCGCCGCAGCTTCAGGGTTGGCAAAGCAGACCTTTTCCCTGTGCTGCTATCACAGTGATCGTGATTTTGCTTCGGCAACAGCGGCCCTGGTGCGCAAAGCGTATGATGAAGCCCGCCATACCCTGCCGGATGACGTCCCTTTACGGCTGTTATTCTCGGCACATGGTCTGCCGGAGGTCATCGTCAAAAAAGGCGATCCTTATCAGTTTCAGGTGGAGCGGAGCACGGCAGCCGTTCTGCGAGCTATGAACATGCCCGGTCTTGATCATCAGATCTGCTATCAGTCCCGCGCCACGCCGCAGGTCTGGCTGGGTCCCTCGACGGAAGAAGCGATTGATCGGGCGGTAGAGGATGGGGTTGCGGTGCTGGTGGTGCCCATTGCCTTCGTCAGCGAACATTCGGAAACGCTGGTTGAACTCGATGTCGAGTATGCAGAGTTGGCACACGGAAAAAACATCAAGGGCTATTTCCGGGTGCCTACCCAGAATTCCGATCCGGGATTTATCGGCTCTCTGGCCGGGCTGGTAAGGCGCGTGAGAGAGCATGGACCTGGTTTGTGCAGTTTTGCAGGGAGCCGTGTCTGCCCGCGTATTCATCGTGATTGCCCCCATGGTGAACAGGAAGATGCTGCATGAGAACGGTACCCCTGCGCATGGTGATCTTCGATTGTGATGGCGTGCTGATCGACAGCGAAACCATTGCTTCCCGTGTCGTGGCAGCCAGCCTGACCGAAGAAGGGTTGCCGATGACACCTGATGAGGCACACCGTATTTTTCTGGGCATGTCGTTGATTGATATGGTGCCCCTGATCGAAAAAATGCTGGGCCGTCCGGTGTCGCCCGGCTGGCGTCCAGCATTGGCCAGTGCGTTGCTGAAAGCACTGGAAATGGAATCTGTCACTGTGCCGGGGGCAAAAGAGGTTCTGGAAGGGATGGCGGCGCTGGGTCTGGAATGGCGGGTTGCCTCTAACAGTTCTCAGGCGGAAATGGCCGTCAAGTTTGCACGGACCGGTCTTAGCTATCTGACAGAAGGCCGGACATTCAGCGGCGGGCCGGGCGGTTCCCTCAAACCGAAACCTGCCCCGGACGTATTTCTGGCTGCGGCGGCCGATGCGGGCATTCCAGCTGAGGCATGTGTTGTGGTGGAAGACAGCATCCCCGGCTCACGCGGTGCGCGTGCTGCCGGTATGGAGATTCTGGGTTTCGCACCGTATGGCGATGGTGAAGCCCTGAAAGCGGAAGGGGCTACAGTGTTCAGGGCCTTGTCCGAACTGCCAATGTTATTCCGGCAACGGATGCAAGTGGGCAGCACGGTGACAGCATGACCGCTTCATTTCTGACCCCGTTTTATCTGTGGATCAAAACAGCCCATATCGCCAGCATGATCGCCTGGATGGCTGGTTTGTTTTATCTGCCCAGACTGTATGTCTACCATTGCGGATTAAGGCGCGGGAGCGAGGAGAGCGAACGTTTCAAGATCATGGAGCGTCGTTTGCTGAAGCAGATCATCAATCCGGCGATGATGGCGACATGGCTATTTGGAATTCTTCTTGTGCTGACGCCCGGTGTTATCGACTGGAGCCGCGGCTGGTGGCATGTCAAACTGCTTTGTGTGCTGCTGATGAGTGGTTTTCATGGCGCGATGTCGAAATGGCGGCGTGATTTTCTGGAAGACCGCAACACGCGGACGCACAAATTTTATAGAATTGCCAATGAAGTTCCGACTCTTCTGATGCTGATCATCGTAACGATGGTGATCGTAAGACCTTTCTGATCGGGTGGAAGGTCATTTTTGTCTTCAAAAGACAGAATAACGGACCTGAAAAAAGCCTGATCTTTTCCAGAGTCAAAAATCTCCGGTGCTTTCTGGTCCATCGCAATGTTTCACTAAACAATCTTACAATATCTTCGATGGATATGCTTTTCCGTTGCAGCATATCAATGTGAAAGCGAAAGCATGATGTCCGGGTGGAACCCAACCCAGAATGGTACAGACATGGTTATGCCGACAACAAGCAAAGCCGGGCAGCTGACCGGGATTATCGTCAGCCTGCTGCTGGTTATTGGTGTCGTATATGCCGCTTTTCATCTGTCGAATGATCTTGAGGGTGTCAGTTATCCCACTGCTCTGCCCTTTGTTCTGCTTGGGATTGCTCTGGCGATTGCGCTTGGCTTTGAATTCGTCAACGGTTTTCACGATACCGCCAATGCTGTGGCGACAGTGATCTATACCAATTCCCTGCCCGCCCATTTCGCTGTGGTCTGGTCGGGCGTATGGAATTTTTTGGGCGTTCTGGCTTCCTCGGGTGGTGTCGCCTTCACAGTCGTCTCTCTGCTGCCGGTGGAACTGATCCTTCAGGTTGGCAGCGATGCCGGATTTGCGATGGTATTTGCGCTACTGGTGGCAGCGATTTTGTGGAATCTGGCCACCTGGTATGTCGGTATTCCCAATTCTTCCTCTCATACTCTGATTGGCTCCATTATCGGGGTCGGTCTGATGAATCAGCTGATGGCCGGTCCGAATGGCACCAGTGGCGTGGACTGGGCACAGGCCCTGAATGTCCTGCGTTCCCTGCTGTTCAGCCCTGTTGCCGGATTTTTGCTGGCTGGTCTGGGGATGCTGCTGCTGCGCAGGCTGGTGAAAATTCCGACCTTGTACAAGGCACCGGAAGGAAAACAGCCGCCACCCTGGCCGATCCGTGCTCTGCTGGTTCTGACCTGCACGGGCGTCAGCTTCAGCCATGGTTCCAATGATGGTCAGAAAGGCATGGGCCTGATCATGCTGATCCTGATCGGCACGGTTCCCACGGCTTATGCCCTGAACCATACCGTTGATGGTCAGAAACTGATCGCGCTGCATCATTCGTCCCTGCAGACGGTCCAGATACTTGATGATCTGTCTGCTGCCAGACATGCTCCTGCCGTGTCACTGGATGCGGCCCGCAACAGGGTGACGGCTGCGATACAGAAAAAGAAGGCCCTGTCTGATACGGCATCCGCGCTGGCCACCTTGATCAAAGATGTGAATGCAAAGCTGGAAAGCCGGGTTGCATTGCGCGATGTGCCGCATGATCAGGCAGGCAATATCCGCAATGATTTCTACCTGATCAGCCATGCGCTGCCGTTCGTGGAAAAAACCGCCACTCTGACGCCCCAGCAAAAATCGGTTTTCGAGACTTTCACGGCTCAGGCGAACAACGCCACCCAGTTCATTCCCCTGTGGGTCAAGGTCTGTGTGGCTCTTGCGCTGGGGCTTGGCACTATGGTCGGCTGGCGCCGCATCGTGGTGACGGTCGGGGAGCGCATCGGCAAGGAGCATCTGACTTATGCGCAGGGTGCGGTTGCTGAAAGCGTGGCAATGGGCCTGATTCAGGCAGCCGATATGTATCACCTGCCGGTCAGCACTACCCATGTGCTGACATCCGGTGTGGCGGGTACGATGGCAGCAAACGGATCTGGCCTACAGGCGAAAACAGTGCGCAGTCTGCTCATGGCCTGGGTGCTGACCCTGCCTGCCTCGATCCTTCTGGCGGGCGGCCTGTTCTGGGCTTTCCGCAGTATGTTTACCGGTTAATCCGCAGCAACAAGCTGGGGATTATCGAAAACCGGATTCTGAACCCTGTACAACGCGTCCTGGAGAGTTTCCGCCAGGGCGCGTTTTTCATCCTCCCCCAGTGAACGTGCCAGTTCGAATTCACCATCACGGGAGGACAGGATCAGTTGCGGCACGCGCCCCGGACATTCCTCCAGCCGCAAACGCAGCCATCCCGGCCTTATTTTCATATGGCGGCTGCGTCCCCTTGCATCGATATGGGCAATGCCGGGACCAGTTCCGCTCAGGGTGACGATCTCGGTTTGGCGGACAGCTCTGGCATTCCATAGCAAAGCAGCGATGGCCAGAGGGGCTTCCAGTCCGGCAAATCCGGCTACGGGCCAGGCATGAACCATCAGGGAAAAGAGGACACCCAGCCCGGATAACAGGCACAGCCCCCCGCACACCAGCGCCAGCCCGCGGCGGGACAGGCTGCGATGCGGGATAATGATGGCTTCCGTGACCGGAAACCCGTCAGAGTTTTTTTCCGTCAATCGCCACATAAGGCGCGTATCATTCCTTCTTTCGTCCTGAAACGCCACTACATTTGCCTGCCTCTTGCCATGATCGGGTCAGGCGTGGTGTCTCCTGTTCCATGTCCTCCTCTTCTTCTCTTTCTGCTGCCGATCCTGTTTCTGCCAGTCCGCGTATGACCAGGGCGCAGGTAATCGGTTTTCTGGATGCGCTTGCCAAAGCCAATCCAGATCCGAAAAGTGAGCTGATCTACACGTCCAATTTCACATTGCTTGTTGCGGTTGTGTTGTCGGCCCAGACTACGGATGCCGCGGTGAACAAGGCCACACGGAGCCTGTTCGAACAGGCTCCCGATCCCGCTTCGATGGCGGCGCTGGGGGAGCAAGGGATTGCCCGTCATATCCGTTCCATCGGGCTATGGCAGGCGAAGGCGCGGAATGTCGCAGCTTTGTCGCAGCAATTGTTGGATCGTTTCGGCGGGGAGGTTCCTGCTGATCGGGAAGCTCTGGAATCCCTGCCGGGTGTTGGCCGCAAGACAGCGAATGTTGTGCTGAGCGTGGCGTTCGATCAGCCGACCATGGCGGTGGATACGCATGTGTTCCGGCTGGGTAACCGTACCGGCATTGCGCCCGGCAAGACCACGCGCATGGTCGAAGATGGGCTGGTGGCGCGTATCCCGGCGGACAGGCTGGGTATGGCGCATCACTGGCTGATCCTGCATGGGCGCTATGTCTGCAAGGCGCGCCGTCCGGAATGCTGGCGATGTGTGGGGGCAGAGTGGTGCCGTTACCCGGCCAAGGTGCTGGTGCCGCCTGTTAAATGAAGCACCCTGTTAAATGAAGCACAGGGCCTTATTCGTCCCTGACCGGACGGGACAGCAATGCGCTCATGGCTTCCTGAAAATCGGCTTGGCCGGAGACCATCGCGGCAACAGCGGAAATGATTGGCAAATCGGCATTCGGCCCGGCCCGGTGCAGCAGGGCGGGGGCAGTCATGACGCCTTCCACCACGCCTTCACTGGCGGACAGCGCCTGATCCAGCGCCATTCCCTGCCCGAGGGCGAAGCCGAGACGGAAATTGCGGCTGGCTTTTCCGGTACAGGTCAGCAGCAGATCGCCCAGCCCCGATAAACCGGCCACTGTGGTAGCCTGCCCCCCCAGTGTGACAGCCAGACGCGACAATTCTGCAATGCCGCGGGTCACCAGCGCAGCGCGGGCATTTTCCCCTAAGCCCGCACCGATCGTGACCCCTGCGGCGATGGCGATGACGTTTTTGGCCGCGCCGCCTACCTGCGCACCGACAGGATCGGCATTGCCATACAACCGGAATCCTGCACTGCCGAGAGCATGGATAATATCGCTTCTCAATCCGGCATCCGTGCTGGCGATGACGGAAGCCGCCGGCAGTCCGGCAGCGACTTCGTGGGCGAAATTCGGGCCACTGAGCACGGCATGAGGTAGATCGGGAAACAGGGTTGCCAGAATTTCCAGTGGAAACAGTCCGGTCTTACTCTCCACCCCTTTGCAGCAGGTGATCAGTCGCATGGGCGGCAGGTTTTGTGCGACCGCCCTCATATGCTGCATCGGCACAGCAAGCAGGGCGCAGGCGGCTTGATCCAGCTTGTGAGTGACTGTCACCGCGTCGGGGATCATGATACCGGGCAGGCGGGGATTGTGTCGGCTATCCTGCAAACGGATGGCTGTCTCCTCGCTGCGTGCCCATAGCCGCACGCGCCGCCCTGTCCTCGCTGCCTGAATGGCCAAGGCGGTGCCCCACGCACCGGCACCGACAACCAGAACATCGTTCAAACCGGTATCTGTCATTGCGTTTTATGTTCCATGGCTCCGGGGGCAGAGGCCGCACAATCAGTTCCGAGTTCATCCACGCGGATCTCACACGCTTTTAATCCGGTTTTCAGGGCCTGCATGATCGCGCGGGCGTTATCGCCAAATTGCCAGGGCGGGTTGAGGATGGCCATGCCACTTCCGTTAAGACGTGTCGTATCAGTAGGCGGCCGAAGGAATAATTCGGCGATCAAGGCCCGTTTCAGCCCGGCATCCTGCAACTGATGCCGCAGCAGCCGGGCCGGAGCACCGCCCTTGATCGGATACCACCCGGCGACCATGCCGGTGGGAAAGCGCTGTTGGGCCGTCAGCATGGCATCGGCCAGGCGGCGGTGTTCATCCGGCTGCTCGAAAGGCGGGTCGATCAGGGTCAGGCCGCGTCTGGGCAGGACACCGCCGGAGGAAGCGGTTTTCGGAGGGAGCATGGTTTCCAGCGCTTTCCACCCGTCGCGGCGATGGATGGCGCAATAGGGATCTCCCCTGAACCGCTCGGCGAGGCTGGCGCCATCTTCGGGATGGAGTTCACACACGGCCATACGATCCTGAGGACGCAGCATGGCACGGGCAATCAGGGGAGAACCGGGATAGAGGCTCCGCTCCATACCCAATGATTTGACCAGCGCCAGATAAGACGCCAGTGCCGGAGCCGGATCATCCAGCAACAGACCTATTCCCTTCTGCCATTCTCCGGTACGGGCGGCTGGTCCGTCCGTCAGCAGGGTCTCGCCGGTGCCCGCATGGGTATCGAGCACGAAGAACGGAGCCTCTTTTTGTCGCAGAACAGTCAGCAATGCGACCATCAAGGCGTGCTTATGGCAATCGGCGAAGTTTCCGGCGTGGAAAGCATGGCGATAATTCATGGAGCGGTCGATTCCGGCAGCGCCATATCCGGCGCATCCAGCGGCCAGCGTGGCAGGGGGGCATGATCCAGACCGGAGACCGCGCCATATTTCAGACGGTGCAGCCCGGCCCAGGCCACCATGACGGCATTATCGGTGCACAGCCGGGGTGGCGGGGCGAGCATGGTAATGCCACGCCGCTCGGCGGCGGTGGAAAGCGCTGCCCGGATCGCTGCATTGGCCGCGACACCGCCGGAGACGACGAGCATTTTCGCGGGCGCGATCTCATCCGCCATAGCAAGGGCGGCGGTGGCGCGGTCGGCCATGACATCGGCAACGGCCGCCTGAAAACTGGCGGCTATATCGGCAGCATCGGATAAAGGCAGCGGCCCATCTGGAAATCGGGCGACATACTGGGCCACCGCCGTCTTCAGTCCCGAAAAACTGAAATCGCACCCCACCCTGCCCTTCATGGGGCGGGGAAAGGCAAGGGCGCGTGGATTGCCCTGCAAGGCCAGCCGCTCCAGCGCCGGACCGCCGGGCCAGCCCAGCCCCAGCAGCTTGCCGACCTTGTCGAAGGCTTCCCCCACCGCATCATCGATCGTGCCGCCGAGCCGCCGGTAACGTCCGACTCCCTCGACCAGAATGCACTGGCAATGACCGCCGGACAGCAGCATCAGCAGGAAAGGGAAATGCTCACCGGAGGTTGTTTCCGCGACCCCGCCCAATGCCGGCAGCAGCGCGGCCAGAGCATGGGCTTCCAGATGATTGATGGCGATAAAGGGTCGTTTTGCCGCCAGGGCCAGACCTTTGCCCAACCCCGCCCCCACCAGCAACCCACCGATCAGCCCCGGACCGGAGGTTGCAGCAATCGCGGCCAGATCCTGAAAACGGAGTCCGGCTTTGTCCATTACCTCTGTCACCATGCCGGGCAGATAGGCCAGATGGGCCCGGGCGGCGATTTCCGGCACCACCCCGCCGAAGCGGGCATGATCGTCGTACTGGCTCAACACGATTTCGGCCAGAATACGGCCCGATCCGTCCAGGACGGCGGCGGCGGTTTCATCGCAGGAGGTCTCGATACCCAGGACCGGACCCGGAAAAAGGTTTTCAGAAGCCGGAGAATCCACTGCTTCATGCATTTCCGGCAGATTGGGGGTCATCTGTACTCTTTCCTTTCCTCTGTGCGGGTTTTAGGACACATGCATGCAACCCGCCCACCCCCCCTCTGGCTACCCCTCTGGCCACCCCTCTGGCCACCCCTCTGGCCCGGCAACGCCCTCTTCTACGCCGCCATCCTCCCATGTGGGGATGCATGGTCTGCCTTTACGGGTCGGCACACGCGCTTCTCCTCTTGCTCTGGTGCAAACCCGGGCATTTCTCGCCCGGCTACGCAGCTTCTGCCCGATCTTGCGGGATATGGAGGTGTTCGAGGAACACCAGATCAACACGACTGGCGACCGTGTGCAGGACCGGCGTCTGGCCGAGATTGGCGGCAAAGGTCTGTTCGCCAAAGAAATCCACGAAGCACTGTCTGACCGGCGGATCGACTTCGCGGTTCACAGCCTGAAGGATCTGGAAACCCAGCTTCCACCCGGCATCGTGCTGGCCTGTACGCTCAAGCGCGAAGACGCACGGGATGCGATTATCCTTCCCCCCGGCTTCACCCCGCCCCCGCCGGGAGATCCGTTCAGCGTGTTGCAACAGGGCGCGCTGGTCGGCACCTCATCGGTGCGGAGACAGGCCCAACTGGCCCATGCCCGCCCTGATCTTCGTTTTGCGACGATCCGTGGCAATGTCCAGACTCGCCTTGCCAAGCTGGCGCGGGGGGAATGCGATGCCAGCCTTCTCGCTCTGGCCGGTCTGCGTCGGCTGGATATGGAGCAGGCGGCAAGCGTGGTGCTGGATACCGAAATCATGGTGCCTGCCGCCTGTCAGGGCATTGTCGGGGTCACGGTGCGGGAAGACGATTACGCTCTGCGCGACCTGCTGGCCGGGATCGAGGATCGGGAGGCTAAAGCAGTCTCCACCGCGGAACGAGCATTGCTCAATCTGCTGGATGGCTCCTGCCGTACGCCGATCGGCGGACATGCGCGGATATTGTCGGGGGGAGTGCTGCATCTGACCGGTCTGGTCGCCGCTGAGGATGGCAGCTTTCTGCTGCGCCGGACGTTGCAGGGTGCGGTTTCGGAAGCGGAGGCGCTGGGTGCTGAACTCGGCCGCAGCCTGCGTGCCGACAGCCCACCCGATATTTTCCTCGATTAACATGGGGCAGAGCGGGGTATGAGCCTTTCGATCTCGTCCCGCATTGAACGGCCTGCCATCCTCGTTACCCGGCCCGAGCCGGGTGCTTCGGCGACGGCGCGACGGCTGGCTGCACTCGGTTTTACGCCTGTGCTGGCCCCTGCGCTGGAGGTCGAAATCCGTGCCGATGCGCTGATTGAGGAGGCACTCCCTGATTTGCAGGCCGTGCTGGTGACCAGCGCCAATGCGATTCCCGCGCTTGATCCATTGCGTACTTTGCCCCTGTTCGCAGTAGGGGATGCGACAGCAAGGGCGGCGCGAGCGGCGGGGCATCAGGATGTGACCAGTGCCGGAAAAGATGCGGACCGTTTGCTGATGCTCGTTCGTGCCCGGCTTGACCCGGCTGGAAAGCCGCTGCTGCTTGCCTCGGGAGAGGGACAGGGCGCGTTTTTGTATCAGGGATTGAGCCAGACCGGGTTCACCGTGCTGCATCGTTTCGTATACTGCGCCCGCCCGGTGCAGGCTCTCCCTGAACAGGCGGAGCATGCACTGCGCATTCTGATGGAAGGGGCTGCCCCCTCTGCGGGAGTGGCCGGATTGAAGGCGGTCCTGTTCTTTTCACCGGAAACAGCACGGAGTTTCGTGCGTCTTCTGGACAGGGCCGGATTGGCTGATGGGACGTCGAGGCTGGTGGCCTGTGTCATCTCCTCCGCGGTTGCCGAGGCCATCACTGTTTTAACCTGGAGGGATATACGTGTCGCAGCACAGCCTACTCAGGACGATCTTCTGGCCCTTCTGCGATGAGTGAACCAGACAAGACCGGGCCGCAGATCGACGGTCCTGTGGACGAGGTGACCCGGACGATGGAACAGCCTTCTTCTCCCTCTTTGGCTTCCACACAGGTGGGGCAGAAGAATGCCGGGCAAAACAGCCTTTCCCGTGCCGCGCTGGTGCTGGCGGGGGGTGCACTCGTTCTTGGTGGGGTGTCGTTATATCTGGGCGTGCAGTCACAGCCGACCGATCCCGTGCTGCTGGCACGGTTGGAGGCGCTTGAAGAAAACGTCACCAGCCGCCATGACACCGAACGGCCTGCCATCAAGAAGATGGAGGAACAGATCGAGGATCTTGACACGACGCTTCACCGGCAGATGCAATCACTTGCGGGCTTTGTACGTGCTCATACAGCTCGTCTCGACACGCTTGAACATCGCCCTGCCGCCCGTGATGAAGCGACCATTACCGCGGTTGAGGCGTTGACGAAGCGCGTGGATGACATCACGGCAGAGCAAAAGCGATTCAGGGATCTTTCCGATTCTGAACGTGATCGGATGCAGGCCGCGCTACACATACTGGAATCTCGTCTCGCAAAACTGGACGCGGAGCAGCAAGGGGCGGTGCAGGCGCTGCAACAGGCGCGTGAGCGCCTGAACGCAATCGCCGGGGAGGCCGGAAAAGTAACAGCGCTGGCCGATCGGGCGGGCAGGCTGGCCCGTCTTCAGGCTGCCTCCTCCGCTCTTGGCCGGGGTGAGAAGCTGGGTGATATTCCAAATGCACCGCCTGCCTTGACCCGCTTTGCACAGGAGGCTCCTCCGACCTTGGCGGCGCTGACCTTGTCTTTCGAGACTGTGGCACAGCATGCTGTGGAAGCATCCCGCCCGGATGTGAGCCATGCTTCTTTTTGGGAAACCGTAAAACAAAAAGCCGAAACTCTGGTAACCATCCGGCGGGGGGATCAGGTTCTGGTGGGTGATCCTGCGGCTGGTGTCATTGCCCGGGCCAGAAAAGCATTGGATGCGGGTGATCTGGCCGGGGCCGTCAGGACACTGGATGCGCTGACGGGGCCGGCGGCGCAGGCTGTCAGTGGCTGGAAAGCACAGGCACAGGCTCTGCTGGATGCGCAGGCTGCGCTGTCCGATATGGCGGCACACGCCTGATGCGCCGGATCATCAAAATTGTTCTCCCCGCAGCGGTGGTTGTTGCCGTCGCGTGGTATGTCGCCGGATTGCCTGGCCATGTCGGCGTGACGGTCGGGGATGATCTGACCATCGACATGTCGGTGCCAGCGGCCATCGTTGCGGTCGTCATTCTGGTTCTGGCCGTGCATCTGTTGCTGCGGGCTGTCGGCGCCATTCTTGGCCTCCCCCGCACGATCCGCCGCTGGCGGCAGGCGCGGACGCGGCAGGCCGGGGATTATGCGGTTTCCCGTGCGTTGGTCTCGCTGGCTGCGGGGGATGCGGGCGGAGCATGGCGCGAGGCAGGCAAGGCTCGTGCCTGTCTCGGCGATACTGCCCAGACCCTGCTGCTGGTGGCCGAGGCGGCGCGTCTCTCCGGCCGGGAGAGTGAGGCCACGCAGGCTTTCCATGCTTTGACCCGGACTGAAGATGCCTCTTTCCTCGGCTATCGCGGCCTGCTGCGGGAGGCGATCACGCGCGAGGACTGGACCAGTGCTGCGGAACTGGCGCGCAAGGCGGAACTGGCCCATCCCGGTGCAGCCTGGCTGCGGACGGAGCGTGTCAATCTGGCGATCCGTGGCGGTCGCTGGATGGATGCGCTGTCTTTGGCGGAAAACGATCAGCAACGGGCGGCTTTTGCCACGGCAGCGGCGCAGGCGGAGCTGGATCAGGCCGAAAAGCTGCGCACGGCCCGGCAGGCGTTTCGTCTGGACCCCAGCCTGACCCAAGCGGCCATTGCCTATGCGACTGCGCTGCGGGCAGCCGGTCGGCAGAGACGTTCCGATGCCGTGCTGGTCAAGGCATGGGCCGCCCATCCGCAACCCGATCTGGCGATGGTGGCCCTGTCCGGTGTGACGGATCCGCTGACACGGGTGCGCACGGTCAAGCGTCTGGTGGCTGGCAATCCCGGTCATCCCGAGTCGCATCTGTTGCTGGCACGGGAAAATCTGGCCGCCGGGCTGACCGGCGAAGCCCGCAGCCATGCCGAACAGGCCAGTCGCCTGATCGACCAAAAACGGGTTTGGCTGCTGCTGGCTGATATCGAGGAAAAGGAACATGGTTCCGGTGCTGCCATGCAGGCCGCGCTGCGTCGCGCCTCGGAGGCCAGTCCTGATCCGGAGTGGCGCTGCCTGCATTGCGGTCATGCCACGCCGCATTGGGTGACTGCCTGTCCGTCCTGTCATACGCCCGGTCAGATACGCTGGACCACGCCGGGGGAAGCAGGAGTGGCCTTACCACCTCTTCCATCCTCGGCAGTGACAGAGCCGCTTCTGGCCCTCCGCTGACATCGATTCTTCTTCCAGTCAGGCTGCCGTTCCAGATTATGGAACGGCAGTTTTGTTATGGACTCCAGGCAGCCGGCCCGTCCCTGCCCGGCAGAAAAATTAATACAATTTAAAATCGTTTAGTTTATTAATCTTAATAATTTTACATCATTTATTGATATAACATTAAGAAATTGTTATTTAAGCAGGGCCGAACAATGGCGAAGCAAATCCGTCTGAACGCGTTCGACATGAATTGTGGGGGGCTGGACCGGGATCGATTTTTCCCAATACGGGCTGGATGACGAGCTGAAACAGATCCGGAATGACGCGATCCATTCGGATGTGGATGCATTCACGGTCGCCGATCCTGGCAAAATCTGGACGATCAGGGAAATTTGCCGAATTCGCGGCGATTGGTGGGACAGGCCAGATCACCATCGGCTCGCCTGAGCGTGTAGCGGACGAATTGCAGGCCTTGATCGACGAGACCGGCATTGACGGCTTCAACCTCGCCTACGCCGTCACACCCGAAACATTCGAGGATTTTGTCGATCTGGTGATCCCTGAACTCCAGCGGCGCGGTGTCTATAAGACCGCCTATGCTGAAGGCAGTCTGCGTAACAAGCTGTTCGGTCAGGGCGACCGGCTGGGTGAAACCCATCCCGCCCATACATTCGGGGCCACATCCCGAACGCTGGCTGCCTGAATGTCATGATGGCATCCCCATCTGACTCTTCAGCCTCTTTTATCCGGGCCTTTCCGTTCCGACATTGCAGCTAGACAAATCGGCAGGAGAGTGTGGATGGAAACGGCAGTCATAGGTGGCGGCTGCTTCTGGTGTGTGGAAGCGGTGCTGAGGGAACTGAACGGGGTTGCCTCACTCCGTCCCGGTTATGCGGGGGGTCATACGGCCAATCCTACTTACAAGGAGGTATGCACCGGTACTACATTTCATGCGGAAGTGGTTGAGGTCACGTTTGATCCGACCGTTCTCTCGTATGATGATTTATTGAGGATTTTTCTGACTATTCACGATCCGACCACACCAAACCGGCAGGGTGCGGATGTAGGAACACAGTATCGCTCCGTCATCATGCCTGCCTCGACAGAGCAGGAGAATGCAGCGCGTGCAGTGCTGGCAGAGGTAGAAGCTGCGCAAATCTGGCCGGCCCCATTATCGACGACGATCGAGCCTTTACGGATTTTCCATCCAGCCGAACCGGAGCACGTGGATTATTTCGCGCGCCATCCCGAGGCGGCTTATTGTCAGGCGGTGATTGCACCCAAAGTGCGCGCTTTTCGAAAGCATGCGGCCGATCACGTCAGGGCCAACATGTCTCCGAACCATGCTTGACGGCTCCGGATGAGGAAGCCTCCATAGGGATGCCTCAATCGTTACAGGAGACGGCTACAATGAGATTATCTGCCCGCAATCAGATTCAGGGCCGCATTGTCGAGGTCAGGCCGGGCGCCACGACCACGCATGTGAAGATTGAAATCGCTGACGGCGTAGTCCTGACGGCCTCGATCACCAACGAAGCATCCGAGGAGCTGGGCCTGAAAATTGGCGATACAGCGACAGCCGTTATCAAGGCGTCGGATGTGATGGTCGGAGTTTGATCGAGGCTCTGAATCGGGTTTCTCCGTATCTGACTGGTCAATTAGTCGATACGGGGGCCGCGCTTCAGATCGCCGTCTGGTGTCAGCCTGATACCGATTTTTGCCAGAGCGGTCAGGAAATAATACGCCCCCTTAAACGCCCGGACCGGACTGCGCGGTAATGTCCCATGAACATTCCCGGCCAGCAGCGACACCAGACCATCCCGCATGCGAAAACGGTTGTTGGGGGACATAAACATGTCACGCAGCACCGGTTTGTTGATGCGATAGACCAGCCAGGACAGCGTCCCGATTGCGTGGCGGATTTTGGCTTCGACTTTTTTCAGCTTTTTTCGGGCGGCAACAGGATTGTCCAGCCAGAGATCAGCGACCTCCGCCCCCATTTCGCCACTGGTCATGGCCAGCAGCACGCCGGAGGAAAAAACCGGGTCCAGAAAGGCGAAGGCATCGCCAATCATCATCCAGCCCGGCCCCGACAGCCGCTCGCAGGAATAGGAGTAATTGCCGGTGGCGGTGACTTTGGAGATCCGTTCAGCCTGCATCATGCGGCTGCTGACACTCGGGCTGGCGGCGATGCGGGCGTCGAGGAAATCTTCCAGCGAGCCTTTGCGTTGTTTGAAAGCCTCCTGCGTGCCGACAAAGCCGACGCTGGTGATGTCGTCAGGAAGGGGGATCATCCAGAACCATCCGCCTTCCACCAGACAAATGGTAATGTAACCGGTGCGGTCGCAGGGGCGTGGCGTTACATGACGGAAATGGGCGTAGAGAGCGGCGGTGTTGTTATGAGGATTCCGCTTTTTGCCACCTATCTTGCTGCCCAGAAACGTATCTCGTCCCGAAGCGTCGATCACATAGCGGGGAGCGAAGTGATGCGCATTCCCGGCTTCGTCCACGGCTTCCACGATGGCGCGGGCCGATCCTTCCGGCACATCTTCGGGAAAACGGATGGTGGTGACACGCATGCCATCGATGACATCCGCCCCCTTGTCACGCGCACGGCGGAACAGGGCGGCATCGAAATCGGCGCGTTTCACTTGCCAGGAATGGGTAAAAGTCTTGTCCAGAGCATCCGCGAAACAGAATTTCGTATCCTGGCCGCCATGACCATCCGAGATGAATTCCGCACCGGGCTTGAACACGCCGAATGTGGCGATATCTTCGGTCAGGCCCAGCCGCTCTATTAATTGAAGGTTGCGTGGCAGCAAACTCTCCCCGATATGAAAGCGCGGATGGCGCTCTTTCTCCAGCAGAACGACATCGCGCCCTTTTTCAGCCAGCAGGTAGGCTGCGGTGCATCCGGCCGGACCAGCGCCGACGATCAGCACATCACAAAACCGTGCGTCACTGGTTGAGCCACCCATTTTCATGGAGATCGATGCGCTGTCCAGCATGAAGAGTTTACCATCTGTCCGTGACTGACCTAATGTATAGATCGTTCAGGATTTTTTGTAACCGGAATGCTTATTTCCTTGCGCCTTTGTAATCAAAAACACGTTCTGTGACCCATTCAACCTCTGTTCCGTTTTCAACTGGTCCGGGCAGGAAGATGCCCGGGGATGAAAGCGTATCGCGCATCGTTATTGTCATTCCCGCCTATCAGGAAGAAAAATCGGTTGGCGACATTGTGATGCGCTGCCGTGCATCTGTGCGGGATGCCCGGGTTCTGGTGGTCGATGATGGCTCCCGCGATACAACAGCACAGCGTGCGGAAGCAGCGGGGGCAGAGGTGCTGCGCTTCCCCGCCAATGCAGGCAAGGGGGCAAGCCTTGCGGCCGGTTTGGCGGCGGCCTGCGCCATGGAGGCTGCCCGGATCGTGACACTCGATGCGGATGGCCAGCACAGGCCGGAGGATCTGCCGCGTCTGATCCAGGTTTCCGAACGCTATCCGGCCCTGATCGTCATCGGCTCCCGCCGTCGTGACCATGCGCCTGGACCATGGATTCGCCGTGCTGCCAACCGTGTGGCGGATGCTGTCGTTTCATGGGCATCCGGCTGGCCGATCGAGGATACACAGAGCGGGATGCGGGTTTATCCGGCCCTGCTGCTGCCACACCTGCTGGACCGGATTACGTCGGGCGGGTTTGCCTATGAAAGCGAGTTGCTGATTGAGGCTGGCCGGCAGGGGATTCGGACTGTCTCGGTCGATATTCCCCGTATCCATGGCCCTGCCCTGCATCGGCCCAGCCATTTCAGGCCGCTGAGAGATGTCGGACGTATCGGCGCCATGACATGGGGCCGCCTGTGGCGCACCGGATTTTGCCCTGTTGGTCTGGCCCGGCTGTTCCTCACCCGGCCCCAACGCAGTTGAGCTCCTATATCGCCCGTTGACGCGATAACGCCTCTGAGAGAAAGAACGCGGTATGAAGCGCATATTCTCCGGCATCCAGCCTTCCGGCATCCCGACCCTTGGCAATTATCTGGGCGCTCTGCGCAACTGGGTGACGCTGCAGGATACGCATGAATGCCTTTACTGCGTGGTCGACATGCATGCGATCACCGTGGCGCAGGACCCGGAAAAGCTGCGTCAGTCTACGCGGGAAATGGCGGCATCGGTGATTGCCTGTGGCGTGGACCCGGCCCGTAACATTCTGTTCGTGCAGAGTTCCGTCAGCGCCCATGCAAGGCTGGCCTGGATTTTCAACTGCGTGGCCCGGCTGGGCTGGCTGAACCGCATGACGCAGTTCAAGGACAAGGCCGGCAAGGACCGTGAGAATGCGTCTGCCGGGCTGTATGTGTATCCCAATCTGATGGCGGCGGATATTCTGGCCTACCATGCCACACTGGTTCCGGTGGGCGATGACCAGCGCCAGCATCTGGAACTGACCAACGACATTGCCGAGAAATTCAATCACGATTTTGGCGTGGCATTTTTCCCGCATGTTGAACCGTTGATTCAGGGGCCGGCAGCGCGGGTGATGAGCCTGCGGGATGGTTTACGGAAAATGTCCAAATCCGATCCATCTGATCAGAGTCGCATTAATCTTTCGGATGATGCCGATACCATCGCCATGAAAATCCGTCGGGCGAAAACCGATCCCGAGCCGCTGCCTGAGGATATCGCCGGGCTGGAAGGGCGTCCGGAAGCCCGCAATCTGGTGGGTATTTATGCGGCGTTGACCAACAGTGACACCGCAACCGTGCTGAGCGTGCATGGCGGAAAAGGCTTCGGCCCCTATAAGGAGGCCCTGACCGAGCTACTGGTGCAGGAGCTTTCCCCCATTGCCGCGGAAACGAGGCGGTTGCTGGCAGATGAGGCAGAACTGGACCGGCTGCTGCATGACGGTGGCCGTCGGGCTGAAGCCATCGCTGAACCCATTGTCGCCGAGGCGGAAAAACTGGTTGGTTTTCTGCGGGTCTGACTCTCTTTTTTCTTTCCTTTGACATACTTCCCCACTGTGGCCGGAGCCACGGCACGGGGATTGCTTGCCTTCCTGGTGACCATTGGTACGGCACAAGTGCGTGACAGATGCGTTTGTCTCTGTATCGTAGTGGTGCCGCAGGAGCCGGCTCGCGACCGCCGGATTCTGAACGGTCTGTTCAAACCAGGGAGCGAGTATGGACGCCGCCAACACGCCTTACACCGCACAGGTTGCCGAACTGCACCGTGCCATCGAAGACAAGATGCGGTACGCGGTGGGGCGCGATCCCCGCCATGCCCGGTTGCACGACTGGTATGCCGCGACCGCCCTCGCTGTGCGCGACCGGATCGTGGATCGCTGGCATGCGACCGCTCGCTCTGCTGATGAGGCCAATGCCAAGCGGGTTTATTATCTGAGCCTCGAATTCCTGATCGGGCGGTTGCTGACGGACAGTCTCACCAATCTGAACCTGATGTCGGCGGCGAAGGAAGCCCTCGCCCTGCATGGCGTCTCCTTTGATCAGATCAAGGATCTGGAGCCGGATGCGGCGCTGGGCAATGGCGGTCTGGGCCGTCTGGCGGCCTGCTTTATGGAAAGTATGGCCACGGTCGGGCTGGCGGGGCTCGGCTATGGCATCCGCTATGATCACGGCCTGTTCAGGCAGGTGATCCGCGACGGCTATCAGGTCGAGATGCCGGAAGACTGGCTGGTCTTCGGCAATCCGTGGGAATTCGAGCGCCCCGAAATTGCCTATGATATCGGCTTCGGGGGCCGCGTGCTGCCGCAGGATCAGCCGGATGGCTCCTCCCGTCTGGTCTGGATGCCGGCGGAGCGGGTGCGTGCCGTGGCGTATGATACGCCGGTGGTGGGTTGGCAGGGTACGCACATCAATACGCTGCGCCTGTGGCGCGCTCGTTCGGTGGAGCCGATGCGGCTGGACGCCTTCAATCGCGGTCACCATGCCGATGCTTTTGCCGCCCAGCTGAATGCCACCAATATCAGCCGCGTGCTCTATCCCGATGACAGCAGCGAGGCTGGCCGGGAATTGCGGCTGAAGCAGGAGTTTTTCTTTACCTCCGCTTCCCTGCAGGATCTGGTCAGGCGTCACATGGCGCAGCAGGGATCGGTGGAGAGGCTGCCGGATACGGCTTCCATCCAGCTGAACGATACCCATCCGGCGGTGGCAGTGGCGGAGCTGGTGCGTCTGCTGGTGGATGAGTACGGCTTGACGCTGGAACGCGCTTTTTCCATCGCGCGCGGAACGCTAGGGTATACCAACCACACTCTGTTGCCGGAGGCGCTGGAAAGCTGGCCGGTGACGCTGTTCGAACGTCTTCTGCCGCGCCATATGCAGATTATCTATGAGATCAACGCGCTGCATCTGGATACGGCAACGCCTCGCCCGGTCAGTTCTCCTGAGCTGCGGCGCTCCATCTCTCTGATCGATGAGAGCAACGGGCGTCAGGTGCGCATGGGTCATCTTGCTTTTGTCGGATCGAAGAAAGTCAATGGCGTCTCGGCGCTGCATGGCGATTTGATGAAGACCACGGTGTTCCGTGATTTTCACAGGCTGTTCCCCGATCGGATCACCGCCATCACCAACGGCATCACCTTCCGTCGGTGGCTGGTGGAGTGCAATCCCGGCCTGACCGCGCTGATCAACGACTCGATTGGTAATCGCTGGGTCGCGGATGCGGAAGAACTGTCGGAATTGGCGCGGTTTGTCGATGATACCCCCTTCATGGACCGCTACAGCGCTGTAAAGCGTGAAAACAAGCAGCGGCTGGCGGCCCTGGTGCAGGACCGGATGGGCATCCGGCTTGATCCCGATGCGCTGTTCGATGTGCAGATCAAGCGTATCCACGAATACAAGCGGCAATTGCTCAATCTGATCGAGACGGTGGCGCTGTATGACAAGATGCGCGCCGAGCCGGGTCGTAACTGGACGCCGCGGGTCAAGATATTCGCGGGCAAGGCGGCAGCCAGCTATCACCGTGCCAAGCTGATCATCAAGCTGGCCAATGATATCGCCCGTGTCGTCAACAATGACCCGGTGGTGCGTGACCGGCTGCGGGTGGTGTTCCTGCCCAATTATAATGTCAGCTTGGCCGAGGTCATCATTCCGGCGGCCGATCTCTCGGAGCAGATTTCGACGGCGGGGCTGGAGGCATCCGGCACTGGCAACATGAAAATGGCTTTGAACGGTGCACTGACCATCGGCACGCTGGATGGCGCGAATATCGAAATTCACGATCACGTCGGGGACGACAATATCCTGATCTTCGGGCTGCGGGCTGATGAGGTGGCGGATATCAAGGCGTCTGGATACGATGCCCGTGCCAAAGTCGCTGCCTGCCCCAGCCTGGCGCAGGCGATCGAGGCGATCCGGTCCGGTGTATTTTCCCCGGATGATCCGTCACGCTATGCAGGGCTGATTGATCATCTGCTGAACGATGACGTGTTTCTCGTGACCGCTGATTTCGAAAGCTATGAGGAAACGCACAAGCGGGGAGCAGCCCTGTATCGCACGCCGCTGGAATGGCGGCGTAAGGCGCTGCTCAACACGGCGGCGATGGGCTGGTTTTCTTCTGATCGAACCATCCGGGAATATGCGCGGGATATCTGGCACGCCGCCCCGCATCCTTCTCCGTGAGTCGATTCATAGTGTGATCAGAAAAACTGAAAGGGGCGGGCAAACCTGCCCCTTTCTTTTCATATCGTGATGTTTCCACAGGATACCTCGATAGATATGAAATACCCCACGCCGCTGGTATGTGCGTGGGGTTTGCGCCAGACGCTTTACCAAAGCCTGCCACGCCAGATCGCCGACAGCGTCGGTCTCCTTCGTTGATGGCAGCATAACAACCTCCGTGGAGATCCCCGCCAGCGGCTCAGCCGAAGCGGCTGCCGGGATGAGAGAGAGAAGGCCGATGGCTGCCAGAATGCGCATGGTCGAAATTGCATCCATGTCAGCGTGATGGCACGAGAGCGTCAGTCGGCAACGCAGCTGGATCGATTCGGTCTTGTCAGGCGGGTTTCAAGGGCTGTTGACGGCTATCTCAACAGTGCCGTGTAGCGTTTCTTTCACCCCATGGACGTGAGTTTGTACTTTTTTTGTTCTGATTTTTGAAAATAACAGTTCTGTTTTTGTTCTTTGTCTGCTAGAACACCTCTGTCAGCCAGTATGGAAAAGGATGACACGGTCATGCGGATGTTTCTCACGTCCTCTCGGGTTGTGCAGACCCGGAGCCTGGCTCTTTTTCCGGTCCTGCTGACGGTCGGAACAGCTGCGTTGGTCGGTGGCAGCTATGGTCCGGTCAGGTCTGCCGCCACGGTTGTGTCGGATCATCAGGCAGGTGGGTTTGCCCCTTTCCCATCTGCCTCGCGGTCTGAACGCCCCCCTGCCGTGGCGGCAGATTTTTCTTCTCCGCCCTCGCGTCCGGTGGAATTGCTGGCCCCGGCTGAGATCGTTCCCTATCGGTATGGCCGGTTCTGTCATCCGCTGGATCAGACCTGCCATGTGAAATGGCGGACCTGATCCTTAGCGGCGGCGGATTTTCGCCAGCGTATCCCTGATCTGGAACGCCCCCAGCATCTGGCCGCTGATCACATAGGCGCCCCCGCCAATGGCCATCAACAAAGCCAGAGCCACCCAGCGTGCGCCGTGAATGTCAGGCAGCGTATCGAACAAAAGCGGTCTGAACACGGCCAGCACGGCTCCCATCGCCAGTGCCGCCAGACCCATTCGGGACAAGGAGCGGCGTAATGCGGCGTCTGCTGAGAAATGACCCCGTCTGCCCAGCATTCCACCCAGCACCAGCACATTCACATAGGCCGCGATGCTGGAGGCCAGAGGGGGGCCCATATGATGCAGCCGATCCATCAGCAGCAGATTAAGGCCCAGATTCAGGGCGATGATGAAAACGCTGATCTTCACCGGGGTGGCGGTATCGCCGCGCGCAAAAAAACCGTTGGTGATGATGCGTACGGCCACGAAGGCTGGCAACCCGATTGCATACGCTGCCAGAGATTGTGACGACAGATAGGTGGCTTCGGCTGTAAAGGCTCCGCGCTCATACAGCACGGCCATGATTGGTTGGGCGATGACTACCAGCGCGACGGCGGCAGGCAGGATCAGCGTCATCGCATATTCCAGCGCCCGGTTCATGGCGTGGTTCGCGCCTTGCTCATCCCCCGCATGGACCAGCCGGGATAATACGGGCAGGGAGGCTGTGCTGGTGGCCAGACCCACGACACCAAGCGGTAGCTGATTAACACGGTCGGCATAGCCCAGCAGCGCCACCGATCCGGCGGGCAGCAGAGTGGTGATGACCACATCGATCAGGAAATTGATCTGGGTGACTCCGGCCCCGATCAGCCCCGGTCCCATGCGGCGCAGCAGAATACGCATGCGCGGGGTCAGGCGCGGGCGCGGCAGATGCAGCGCCATGCCGGCCCTCTTTGCCGCCCACAGCATCAGCGAGAGTTGCAGCACGCCGGAGACCGTCACCCCCCATGCCAGCGCATGCCCTACCCCCGGCATGAACGGCGTGGCCCAGAGCATGAACACGATGGAGACCACGTTGAACAGCACATAGCTTGCGCTGGCGGCTGTGAAGCGGTTCAGCCCGTTCAGCACCCCGCCGACCAGCGCGCACAGGCAGATCAGCGGCAGATAGGGAAAAGTGATGCGGCTGAGCGTAACGGTCAGGGCGAATTTGGAAGGATCATCGACAAAGCCGTTGGCCAGCACCGTCATCATCCACGGCATACAGATTTCGCCGAGAATGGTCAGGGAGACCAGCCAGAACGTCATGACGGCCATCGCCTCGCTGGCGAAGCGCTGGGCGGCGTCGTGACCTTCCGTTTGCAGCAGACCGGAAAAAGAAGGGACGAAGGCGGCGTTGAAGGCCCCTTCCCCGAACAGCCGTCGGAACAGATTTGGGACCTTATTGGCGATGATGAAGGCTTCCGCGACTGGCCCTGTGCCGACCAGTGCCGCGATCAGCATTTCCCGCAGCAGGCCCAGAATACGGCTGGCCATGGTCCATCCGCCGACGGTCAGAATTCCTTTCAGCATCGGCGCAGTCGCTTTCAGCGCATGCCCAGCACATCCATCATTGAATACAGTCCGGGTGGCCTACCCTGCACCCATAAGGCTGCCTGTACCGCACCGCGCGCGAAAGCACGACGGTCGAAGGCGCGGTGGGTCAGGGCAATATGCTCGTCATCAGCCGCAAACAGCAGGGTGTGTTCGCCGACGACCTGGCCGCCCCGCAGGGCCGCAAAGCCGATGGCGCCCGGTTGGCGCGGGCCGACATGCCCATGCCGACCGCTCTCAATCACTTCCTCCAGCGCCACGCCGCGACCGGCGGCTACCGCGCGACCCAGACCAATGGCCGTGCCGGAGGGGGAGTCGATCTTGCGACGATGGTGCATTTCCACGATTTCCGCATCATAGCGGTTACCGGGCAGCGCAGCGGCCATTTTTTCGGCCAGTGCCAGCACCAGATTGACCCCCGGCGCAAAATTAGGCGCATACACCACTGGGATGAGGGTAGCGACGTCCTCGACGTCCTTTTCGTCAGCAGGGGAAAGGCCGGACGTGCCGAGAATCCACGCCGTCCCCGTCTTGCTCAGTGCTCTGGCATGCGCCTGCACAGTGGAGGCGGAGGTAAAATCAATCACCGCGTCGGAGGCGTCAGCCAGTGCGCTGATGTCGACAAAGGCATGAACGCCGGCTGGTGCCGGGCTGTTTGATCCGGGTCGGAGTGTTCCGCCGGAGACCGTACCCTGTGCAGCCGCTTCCTCGACCAGCAGGCTGCCCATCCGACCGGCCATGCCGGCAATTCCAATGCGTATGCTGCGATCTGTGCTCATGCTCCTGTGGTGGCACAGACTGCACGGAATGACGAGAGGGGACAAAAGCGCACAGGCTATGATGGGCCGTATTTGCCCGGATGAGCGTGCTTTGCTTCAAACAGCCCCGAACAGGCGATGAAGGCGGGATGCGGTGATGAAAACCGGCGTGGTCGTGGGCTTACAGGCTGAGGCAAGACTCCTGTGCGGATTCGGTATTGCCGCGGTCGGTGGAGGGGAGCCCGAGGGCGCGGAACAGGCTGCTGTTCATCTGGCTGAAAGCGGTGTGGATCGGCTGGTAAGTTTCGGCCTGGCGGGTGGCCTCGATCCGGCCATTCTGCCGGGCGCATTGCTAATACCTGCGGAGTTGATTGAGGAGGGGAAGGTTTACAGGACCGATCCGTTATGGCCGGGGGGTATGACTCTCCAGCGTATGGTCGCGACCCGGCAGATCGTGGTCAGTCGGAAGGACAAGGCCGCGCTGTTTCATCAAACCGGGGCAGGGGCAGTCGATCTGGAAAGCGGGGCGGTAGCCCGCGTGGCGGCCCGGTATGGCATCCCGTTTTCGATTGTCCGGGCAGTGTGTGATCCGGCGGACAGGGATTTACCGCCTGCGGCGTTGCTGGCGCTGGATCAGGCCGGAGCGATCGGCGTGTTCAGGGTTGCGGGATCAATTCTGCGTCAGCCTTCCCAGATAGGTTCCCTGATGGCGCTGGCACGGGATGCTGCGGTGGCCCGGCGGACCCTGCGTCGTTTTCAGTGGCCGAAACAGGGTTGAAAAAGAAAATCCCCGACCGTTTACACGATCGGGGAAGAAATCAGTTCAGTCTCCAGCCTCGGCGGCCACATGGCGAACCACTGTCTTGGGGGGTTTGGAGGCCCCAGCCTGCTCGGCGCGGATTTTTTCCAGCGCGGTTTCAACGTGCCGGCTGAAAACATACTGGGCTGGACGCTGGTTGGTCAGCGGAATGTCAGGAGCCATGTCGCCGGTGGCCCTGATACCGGTCAAAGCGACCTTGGCAGCTTTCCATGGCTTGCTGACGGCCTCGGCCACGGCGGTAGCTTCGTATCCGGAATGCACCATGCAATCGGCGCATTTTTCGTAATTGCCGGTACCGTAGGCATCCCAGTCGGTTTCCTCCATCAACTCCTTGAAGGATTTGGCATAGCCTTCACCGAGCAGATAGCAGGGGCGCTGCCAGCCGAAATAGGTGCGCGTCGGGTTACCCCAGGGGGTGCATTTAAAAGTCTGGTTTCCGGCCAGAAAATCCAGGAACAGGGAGGATTGATTGAACTCCCACTTCTTTTTTGTCTTGTCCGCGCGTGCAAAAATCCCACGGAACAGGTCTTTCGTACGACGACGGTTCAGGAAGTGCTGCTGATCCGGCGCACGTTCATACGCATAGCCGGGGGAGACGCTGATCCCGTCCACGCCGATTTCCATGACATCGTCGAAGAAACGCGCCATGCGCTCCGGATCGGCTGTGTCGAACAGGGTGGAGTTGATGATGGTGCGGAATCCGGCTTGCTTCACGCGGCGGATAGCTTCCACCGCGCGTTCATAAACACCATCCTGACAGACCGATTTGTCGTGATCTTCCCGGTCGCCATCCAGATGGACGGACCAGGAGAACCATTTGCTCGGCTTGAAAAGATGCATCTTCTTTTCGAGCAGCAAGGCATTGGTGCAGACGATCACGAATTTCTTGCGGGCAATGATGCCCTCGACCACCTGATCCAGTTCCTTATGGAGCAGTGGCTCCCCACCGGCGATCACCACCACCGGCGCGCCGCATTCATCGACGGCTTCGAGGCACTCTGCCACGGACAGGCGCTGGTTGAGGATTTCCGCCGGGTAATCGATCTTGCCGCAACCCGCGCAGGCCAGATTGCAACGGAACAGTGGTTCCAGCATCAGGACCAGCGGATAGCGTTTCCGCCCCAGCAGATGTTGCTTCATCACATAGGCGCCTACGCGGATCGCCTGGTGCAGCGGCACAGCCATACGGACTTCCTCAGCCTTTGGTCAAAACTGCGGTCGGATGACCGGTCGCGGACCGGGCATCAAGGATAAGCCAATCATACGGTCCGGGTAAATCTGACCGATTGGCCATGGATGCTCTGGAACACGATATGACGGAACGATAAATGATAGCCTCATCATGCTGTATGCCCCGGCAGTTCAGGCCGGGCATGGAACCGGTTTCGCTACACCATCCCGACCGCATGGGTCCAGACTGGAAATGCGCGGCAACACGGTGTGTAAAGCAGGGGCGGGCTGTTCTGTTCAGGATTAGGAAAGTTTTTGTCGGGGCATGACCGCCTGTCAGTGCCGTGTTTGAAAGCCAAATCATTCAGTTCACAAGCAGTAAATCATTCCATTCCTGGATTGAGAGTCTTCTATTAAAATCAGGACAGGTTATCAGCACAGTGTTGCTCATAAAGCACGCTTCTTGATGGATTCGGACATTGTGGCCGGGCTGGCTGCGGGTTTGGGGTTGCCGCAGACGGTTCCACATGAAACATGCAATCAAAGAGTTGCCGGATTTGGATAGAGGGGAATGCGAACTGCGCGAGTGGTCTATGGTCATGCCTGCCGCTGCCACCGCTCAGCTCGGACAGGGTCCAGCCCGTGAGGGAGTTCGGGCCGTTGGGTCTTCCGGGGGGAAGAATCGACGGGAGGTCCGGGTGGTGTTCAAGAATTGAAGCGGCCACACGCCGCAGGATGAAAAGTTCGCATGACTGAAACAACCCCTGTCCGTTGCCATGAGACTCCGACGCTGGACCGAGTTCGTTACCCGTCTGATTTACGGAACATGTCATCGGATCAGCTGCGCGCGGTTGCGGATGAGCTTCGTGCGGAGACGGTAGACGCTGTCTCGGTGACGGGCGGGCATCTTGGCGCGGCGCTTGGTGTGATTGAGCTGACGGTTGCGATCCATGCGGTGTTTGATACTCCGTCTGACCGTCTGATCTGGGATGTTGGTCATCAGGCTTATCCTCACAAGATCCTGACGGGCCGTCGCGATCGCATCCGGACCTTGCGGATGGGAGGCGGCCTGTCCGGCTTCACGAAGCGTTCGGAGAGCGAATACGATCCGTTTGGCGCGGGCCACAGCTCGACCTCGATCTCGGCTGGTCTTGGCATGGCGGTGGCGCGGGATCTGCGTCGCGCGGCGGGCGAGGTTGGGGCGGGACCTGAGCATGTGATCGCGGTGATCGGCGACGGGGCGATGAGCGCCGGGATGGTGTATGAGGCGATGAACAACGCCGGCAGCCTGAAGTCGCGCCTGGTGGTGATCCTGAACGACAATGACATGTCGATCGCGCCTCCTGTGGGGGCGATGTCGGCGTATCTGTCTCGTCTGTTGTCCTCGCGGAGCTTCCTGAACCTGCGCGATCTGGCGGGGAAGATGGCGCGCCATTTCCCGCGTGGGATCGAGCGGACGGCGCGCCGTGCGGAGGAATATGCGCGCGGCATCCTGACGGGCGGCACGCTGTTCGAGGAGCTGGGCTTCTATTACGTGGGCCCGATTGACGGTCATAATCTGGACCATCTTCTGCCGGTTCTGCGCAATGTGCGGGATGCGGAGGAGACGGGTCCGATCCTGGTGCATGCGATCACG
This sequence comes from Granulibacter bethesdensis, assembly GCF_001889525.1. Lineage (NCBI taxonomy): Bacteria > Pseudomonadati > Pseudomonadota > Alphaproteobacteria > Acetobacterales > Acetobacteraceae > Granulibacter > Granulibacter bethesdensis. Next base: position 2,661,335 of record NZ_CP018192.1, on the reverse strand, counting down.
CGGAAGGGTCATGGCTATGCGCCGGCGGAGGCGTCTGCGGACAAATATCATGCGGTGAGCCGGTTCAACGTTGTGACGGGCGAGCAGATCAAGCCCGCGCCTGTTCCTGGGGCAAAGCCCGCGGCGCCGACCTACACGAAAGTCTTTGCGGAGGCGCTGATTGCGGCGGCGGAGGATAATCCCCGCGTTGTTGCGATCAATGCGGCGATGCCGTCCGGCACGGGTCTGGACGCGTTTGAGAAGCGGTTCCCGGATCGTTGCTTTGATGTGGGGATCGCGGAGCAGCATGCGGTGACATTTGCGGCTGGTCTGGCGGTGGAGGGGATGGTTCCGTTCTGCGCACTGTATTCGACCTTTCTTCAGCGCGGTTATGACCAGCTGGTGCATGACGTTGCGATCCAGCACCTTCCGGTGCGCTTTGCGATTGACCGTGCTGGGCTGGTGGGGGCCGATGGGGCGACGCATGCCGGCAGTTTCGACATGGCGTATCTGGGCTGTCTGCCCGGGATGATGATTATGTCTCCGTCTGATGAGGCGGAGCTTGTGCATGCTGTGGCGACGGTTGCGGCCTATGATGCGGGGCCGAGTGCGGTGCGTTATCCGCGTGGCGAAGGCGTAGGCGTTGCGCTGCCGCGTGATGAGAAAGGTCGCCTGCGCGGGGATATCCTGCCGATCGGTCGAGGCCGCCTCGTGCGGGAGGGTCGGAGCGGGATCGCGATCCTGAGCATTGGCACCCGGTTGCAGGATGCTCTGCTGGCTGCGGATGATCTTGGCGCGCATGGGCTGACGGTGACGGTGGCGGATGGCCGCTTCGTGAAGCCGCTGGACACGGCGCTGGTGGAGCGTCTGGCGCGGGAGAACGATGTTCTGGTGATTGTTGAGGAAGGCTCGATCGGCGGCTATGCCAGCCACGTTATGCAGCATCTGGCGCAGGCTGGCCTGCTGGATGCGCGCGATGGCCATGCGCTGAAACTCCGTTCCATGATCCTGCCCGATCGCTATATCGACCATGATACCCAGCCAAACCAGATCAGACAGGCTGGACTTGACCATCATGCAATTCGAGATACCGTCCTGAAACTGCTGGAGCAGCCAATGACCCGGAAGGTGCCGTCACGATGAAAACAATCATCCGCGCGTCTCTGTTACAGGGGCTGGTGTTGTGGGCACCCGTTGCCGGGCTTTCCTTCACGACAGGCCTGGTTCCCGTTGCGGCCCAGGCCCAGACAGTAGCGGCCCAGACGGCAGGTCCGTCCGCCCAGATCGAGCGGCTCAATCAGGCGCTGCTCGGTATTATGAAACAGGGCAGTGCGGTTCCTTTTCCTCAGCGTTACCAGACCTTGGCTCCAGTCGTGCAGCAGGTTCTGGACCTGCCGCTGCTACTGAAAAATTCCGTGGGTCTGAAATGGAACAGCCTGACGCCGGAGCAGCAATCCCAGCTGCTGGATGTTTTCACGCGCTTTACCGTGGCGCGCTACGTTTCCGAATTCTCGAGCTTTGATGGCCAGTCTTTCCAGGTCTCGCCTAACACGGTGGCATCCGGCAGCGATCAGGTTGTACAGAGCCAGATCGTGAGTGACGGCACCGCCAATCGCATTGACTATCTGATGCGCAATGATGGAGGGCAGTGGAAAGTTGTCGATGTTCTGCTGGATGGCTCGATCAGCCAGGTGGCCGTGACACGCTCCGATTTCCGGACATTGCTGGCCGCCGGACCGGATAATCTGCTGGACAAGCTTCGTCAGAAAATATCGGACCTCTCCGGCGGCACGATGTGATGAAGCGTGTCCTGGTGTGTTCCTCAAGATTTTAATCCGGTTTTTTGAGTGATGCTTTTTTTCGCTGATACGACCATGGCTTTGGCCGGGATCGGGATGGTGCAGACCGTTCTCGGCCTTGGGGCTGTGTGGAAATTTGCCAGGCATGCAAGGCAGCCTCTGCCCCCCCGGCAGGACTGGCCCGCCGTCACCATCATGAAACCATTGCATGGTGAGGAGCCGCTGCTCGAACAGGCGCTGGAAAGCTTCTGTCAGCAGGATTATCCGTATTATCAGCTGGTTTTCGGTGTGCAGAGCGCGAATGATCCCGCCCGTCATGTTGTGCGTCGTTTGCAGGGACGGTTTCCCCATCTGGATATCGTGATGGTGGTTGACCCCACCCCGCATGGCGAAAACCGGAAAATTGCTAATCTCATCAATATGTATCCAAGCGCCCGGCATGATGTGCTGGTGATTGCGGATAGCGATGTCCATGTCACGCGGGATTATCTCCGACGTCTGGTTATTGCGCTGGAGCAGCCTCAAATCGGGTTGGTAACCACTCTGTATTCCGGTGTGTCGCCGCAATCCGGCCTGATCGGTACTCTGGGCATGGCGGGTATTTCCCATCAATTCCTGCCCGGTGCGCTGGTTGCACGCCTGCTGGGCCGTCAGGATTGCCTGGGAGCCACCATGGCGCTGCGGCGGGAAACGCTGGAAAATCTGGGCGGTCTGGCAGTGCTTTCGCATCATATTGCCGATGATGCGGTGCTGGGCCATTTAATGGTGGGGCAGGGGCTGCGCGTGGGTCTGGCAGATACCGTTCCCGCCACCACCGTGCCGGAGACCACGATTCGTGCCCTGTTCGATCATGAGCTGCGCTGGCAACGCACCATTCAATCCGTGGCTCCGGTCGGGTTCATTCTTTCCATGCTTCAGTTCCCGTTATTCTGGGCCATGCTGGGGGTGGCGCTGTCCGGTCTGGCGGGTTGGGCGCTGGCGGTATTTTTTGCTTTCTGGATGGTGCGTTTTCTGGTCAGCCGCGGGATCGACCGTCTGTTGAAGCTTGCCCCGGCGACCTCTCTTCTGCTGCTGCCTGTGCGGGAGCTGTTGTCGATGGCCACCATTCTCGCCACTTTCCGCAAAGGGGATGTCAAATGGCGCGGGCAGGTGGTGCAGGTGACGCGGATGACCTATCGCTCATCTCCGGCCATGCAGCAGGCGACGCTGGCGGGTCAGCCCCTCCTGAAGGGCTGAGGTCGATTGCAGTGCGGGCATACGTATCCGCGCCACAATGACGTAAGACAATGACTGCGTAAGATTGCGTAAGCGGAGCCGGGCCTGTCGGCGCCGACTCATGGAGAGGTACCGACGCTCATGATGAAGACCCTGTTTTTGCACCCGCCTTCCTTCGATGGATTTGATGGCGGAGCCGGCTCCCGTTATCAGGCGCGGCGCGAGATCCGTTCCTTCTGGTATCCGACATGGCTGGCCCAGCCTGCCGCGATGGTGCCGGGCAGCAAGCTGATTGACGCTCCGCCAGCCGGGATCACGCTGGAGACGGTGACGGCGCAGATCAAGGATTATGAGCTGTGTGTGATGCACACTTCCTCCCCTTCCTTTGCCTCCGACGTGAAGGTGGCGCAGGCCCTGAAAGACGCGAATCCATCCCTCAAGATCGGTTTCGTCGGCGCGAAGGTGGCGGTGCAGCCGGAAGAAAGCCTGAAAAGCGGCGGTCCCGTTGACTGGGTGGCGCGCAACGAATTCGACTTCACCGTCAAGGAAGTGGCGGAGGGCCGTGATCTGGCCACCATTGCCGGCCTGTCCTGGCGCAATGCGAATGGTGAGATCATCCATAACCCGGATCGTGAAATCCTGGAGGATATGGATCAGCTTCCCTTCGTGACCGAGGTCTATAAGCGTGATCTGAAGATCGAGGATTACTTCATCGGCTATCTGAAGCATCCCTATCTGAGCCTGTATACCGGGCGTGGCTGTAAATCCCGCTGCACCTTCTGCCTCTGGCCGCAGACGGTTGGTGGCCATCGCTACCGGGTGCGCAGCCCGCAGCATGTGGCTGAGGAAATCGCGCTGGCGAAGAAATACTTCCCGCAGGTGAAGGAATTCTTCTTCGACGACGACACCTTCACCGACGATCTGCCGCGCGCTGAGGCCATCGCACGTGAAATGGGCAAGCTGGGTGTCACATGGTCCTGCAATGCCAAGGCCAATGTGCCGCGCGAAACCCTGAAGATTTTGAAGGATAACGGCCTGCGCCTGTTGCTGGTTGGTTATGAGAGCGGCAACCAGCAGATCCTGCACAACATCAAGAAGGGTCTGCGGATCGAGGTGGCGAAGAAATTCTCCAAGGATTGCCACGATCTCGGCATCAAGATTCATGGTACCTTCATCCTCGGCCTGCCGGGTGAGACGAAGGAAACCATTCAGGAGACGATCGACTATGCGAAGGAAGTGAACCCGCATACCTTGCAGGTGAGCCTTGCTGCGCCGTATCCGGGCACGTTCCTGTATAATCAGGCGGTTGAGAATGGCTGGCTGGATGCCGAGCATGCGGAACTGATCGACGAGCATGGCATCCAGATGGCGCCGCTGCATTACGACCATCTCAGCCATACCGAGATGTTCCAGAGCGTCGAGGAATTCTACCGGAAATTCTATTTCCGCGCGCCGAAGATCGCCTCCATCGTCGGCGAGATGATCACCAGCCCGCAGATGATGAAGCGTCGCCTGCGCGAGGGTGTGGAGTTCTTCCAGTTCCTCAAGGAACGCAAGACCCAGCGTAACGCTGCCTGATCGATCCGCACGGTTAAAACAAGGGTAACGGGACAGGGCCAGAGTTCATTCTCTGGCCCTGTCGCTTATGAAGGATAGGACGGGTGATGAGACGAATCATCGTCTCCGCTGATGATTTCGGCCTGACCTCGACGGTGAATGAGGCGGTGCGGGATGCCCACCGCAACGGAATCCTGTCGACATGCAGCCTGATGGTGGCGGCTCCGGCGGCGGCAGAGGCCGTGGCCATGGCACAGGCGACGCCCTCCCTGCGGGTCGGTCTGCATCTGGTGCTGGTAGAAGGGGATGCGGTGCTGCCGCATGCCCGGATTCCGGCATTGGTTGATCAGCAGGGGCGTTTCGGCTCCGATCAGGTGCGGCGGGGCTTCACCTATTTCTTTTCCCCCTCGGCGAGGCGGCAACTGGCGGAGGAGATCGACGCCCAGTTCGCGGCTTTTCGCGCCACCGGGCTGACGCTGGATCACGCCAATGCGCACAAGCACATGCATCTGCATCCGACGGTGGGGAAGTTGCTGTGCGAAATCGGCCGGGATTATGGTCTGCGTGCGATCCGCATCCCTGCCGAGCCGCCTGCCATCATGGCGGCCTGCGGGGAAAAGACGGGCCTGAGTGATACGCTGTTATATCGCTGGACCGGTATGCTGCGGGCGCAGGCGCGCAAAGCGGGTCTTTCGGTCAACGATCACGTGTTCGGCCTGCGCTGGAGCGGGCATATGACATCCGACAAGCTGTTGCGGCTGAGCAGGCATTTGCCGTCCGGTGTCACCGAAATCTACACGCATCCGGCATCCCGGCCCGATGCGACCCTGCGGGCGCTGATGCCGGAATACGACCAGACCGGTGAATACGCAGCCCTGACTGATCCACAGGTAAGGGACGCATTCACGGGTAGGCAGGTGCAGTTCATAGGCTGGAATGATCTGTGACAGATCGCTGACATTATGCTGTCAGCCGGTTCCGGCCCTTCCGGCAGGCCATCGCGCCTTGACGATATGACCGGTTTCAGCCACACCCCCCACCATGGCGATCGTAGCGGTTCACGCTCGCGACAAGAGGAAAAAACTCCATGCGCGATAAGGGCGAATATCTTTTCACTTCCGAATCCGTTTCGGAAGGTCATCCCGACAAGGTGGCAGACCGGATCAGTGATACGGTTCTGGATGCTTTCCTGAAGGCTGATCCTTACGCCCGTGTGGCCTGTGAAACGCTGGTAACCACCAACCGTGTCGTTCTCGCGGGTGAAACACGCGGCCCTGCTTCGGTGACGCCGGAACTGCTCGAAAACCTCACCCGTGAGGCGATCAAGGACATTGGTTACGATCAGGAAGGCTTTTCCTGGAAGAATGCCGACGTGGCCATTCATCTGCATGCGCAATCCGCCGACATCGCTGTTGGCGTCGATAGCGCGGGCAATAAGGATGAAGGCGCGGGCGATCAGGGCATCATGTTCGGCTATGCCTGCCGCGAGACTCCGGCCCTGATGCCGGCCCCGATCTATTATTCTCATGAAATTCTGCGTCGTCTGACGGAGCTGCGTAAAAGCGGTTCCGCCGAAGGCAAGCTGCTGGAGCCGGATGCGAAGAGCCAGGTCACCCTGCGTTATGTGGATGGCCGCCCGGTCGGCGCGACCAGCGTGGTTGTGTCCACCCAGCATGGCGAATCCGCGTCTCAGGATGAGCTGCGCCATATCGTGACCGGTGTGATCGGTCAGGTTCTGCCGGATGGCTGGATGCCGCCGGAGCAGGAAATCTATGTCAACCCGACCGGCAAGTTCGTCATTGGCGGTCCGGATGGTGATGCGGGTCTGACGGGCCGCAAGATCATCGTCGACACCTATGGTGGTGCGGCCCCGCATGGCGGCGGAGCCTTCAGCGGCAAGGATCCTACCAAGGTTGACCGTTCCGCTGCCTATGTCGCCCGCTATCTGGCCAAGAACGTGGTCGCGGCCGAGCTGGCGGACCAGGTGACCCTGCAGATCAGCTACGCGATCGGTGTGTCGCATCCGCTGTCTGTCTATGTCGATCTGCATGGCACGGGCCATGATGTGGACGAAGTGAAGCTGGAAAAGACCTTGCGTGAGCTGGTGAACCTGTCCCCGCGTGGTATTCGCGAGCATCTGCGTCTGAACCGTCCGATTTATGTGCCGACCTCCGCATACGGCCATTTTGGCCGTACCCCGGATATGGCACTGGATAACTTTACCTGGGAGCAGACGGATATTGCGGCAGCCCTCCGCTCCGCCTTCAACCGCTGAGACCAGACGCTTCCGACTGACCGGATGATATGAAAGGTCAGGGAGCAATCCCTGACCTTTTCATTTGATCTCGATCATCTGCTTCTGTCTGATTTGAATCGATGCCTGACATGACGATGAAATCCCAACCCGACCGACTGTATGGCCGTCAGCGTGGCCATGCGCTCCGGCCTCGTCAGCAGCGTCTGCTGGACCTGACCTTGCCGCGCCTGCGCTATGCCGGACCGTCCTCCCTTCGGGGTGTTGCTCCACTCTGGCTGGAAATCGGGTTTGGGGGCGGTGAGCATGCCGTGGCCCAGATCGAGGCGCATCCGGATGTGACTCTGATCGCCTGCGAAGTATTCGAAAACGGTCTGTGTTCCCTGCTGTCACGCCTTCTGCCAGAGCCGCTGGATGAGGAAACTGCGCCGCTTCCAGGTCATTTACGGGTCTGGGATGATGATGCGCGTCCCCTGTTGCGCGATCTGCCGGATCAGGTGTTGGACCGGGTTTTTCTGATGTTTCCCGACCCATGGCCGAAGGCGCGACACGCGAAACGGCGCTTTGTGCATCCTGAAAACGCCGCTACGCTGGCGCGGGTGATGAAGCCGGGAGCGGAATGGCGGATTGCCTCTGATGATCCTACCTACCAGGCCTGGGTGCCGGAGGTCATGGAGCGTCAGACCGCTTTCGAGCTGCTCGGTGTGAGCGATGAAAGGCCGGAAGGCTGGCCGCCGACGCGTTATGAGGCCAAGGCGATCAGAGCGGGCCGTCAGCCGCTTTATTGGCGCTATGTGCGGCGCTGACGCCACCATTCGTTGCCAATTGCGTACAGCACGGTCGCAATCGGGAACCTGACACGCTTTACTGCGCATTAGGGTGAAGCCTTTTTCGCAGCAAAGCGACCCTCATGCCCGACGCGCCATCTTCTTCGTCCTCCCTGCTGCCGCCGGTCGCAGACAACCGCGTCCGCATCCCCGCCGCCGAAACGCCCAGCAGTAACGATCTGCGTGCTGTGGTGATCGGCGTGGTCGTGGTGGCGGCGCTGTATCTGGGGCGAGAGGTGCTGGTGCCGATCACGCTGGCCGTGCTGCTCAGCTTCGTACTGTCGCCGCTGGTCTCGGTGCTGCGCCGGCTGTGGATGCCGCGCTTTATCGCGGTGGTGCTGGCCGTCTTGCTGGCTTTGGGCATCATTCTGGCCTTGGGCGGTCTGATCGGCACCCAGTTGGCGCAGCTGGCTGATAACGTCCCACGCTATCAGTCCACGATCCTCGACAAGGCGGACATGTTGCGGGATTGGGCGATGATCCGTGCCGGGCATCTTGCCGAGCGTTTTGGTTCATTCGGTCATGAGCGGAGTGCTGCCCCATCTTCTTTGCAGACTGAATCTCACCCTCCGAAAGAGTCTGTGATTCCTCCGGCTCGCTCAGCGCCTGATCATGGGACTCCGCTGTTGCCCCAGCGGCGGGATGGCGGCGATCTGCACGCTTCTCCGGGTAGGGAGGATCAGCCGGTTCCCGTGATGATCGCGCCAGTCAACCCGTCGCCACTGGAAATCGCAGAACGGTATCTGTCGCCGATCATTGCCCCGCTGGCATCCACGGGAATCGTGTTCATTGTCGCAATTTTCATGCTGATGAGGCTGGAGGATCTGCGAGACCGGATGATCCGCCTGTTCGGTTCGTCCGACTTGCACCGTACAACTCTGGCGATGGACGATGCAGCCAGTCGGCTCAGCCGATATTTTTTGGCGCAGCTTGGATTGAATGCGGCTTTCGGTCTGATCACCGGGCTTGGTCTGTGGATGATCGGGGTGCCCAGCCCGGCTTTGTGGGGAGTGATCGCCGGGCTGATGCGGTTCGTGCCTTATATCGGTACACCCCTGGCAGCCATTCCGCCGATCGCCCTTGCGGCGGCGGTTGATCCGGGCTGGAGCATGGCGCTGTGGGCGGCCGGTATGTTTCTGGTGGCGGAAAGCATGATGGGGCAGGTGGTGGAGCCTTTGCTCTATGGTCATTCGACCGGGCTGTCGCCTCTGGCGGTCATGCTGTCGGCGATTTTCTGGACTTGGCTGTGGGGGTCAATCGGGCTGATCCTGTCCACGCCGTTGACAGTCTGTCTGGTGGTGATGGGGCGGCATATCCCGAAACTGGAATTTCTGGATGTTCTGCTGGGAGACAGGCCGGCATTGACACCGGTGGAGAGTTTTTATCAGCGCATGCTTGCCGGTGATTCCGACGAGGTCCAGGACCATGCCGAGATCCTGCTGAGGGAGCGGAGCCTGTCTTCCTATTACGATGAAGTCGCGCTGAAGGCGCTGCAACTGGCCGGCAGAGACGCCCAGCGCGGTGTTCTGGCGCCGGATCGGGTAGAAGTCATCCTTCAGCAGGTGCGGGATCTGACTGATGAGCTGGCTGATTTCGATGATGAAGCCCTGTTGCCTGAAGAAACGGGGGTGCGCATGGCCGAGACGTCTGCTTTACCACCGGATACGCATGTCGAGCCTGTTTCGGCTGGATCCTATTCAGTTGTCTGCGTCGCGGGGCGGGGACCACTGGATGAGGGGGCTGCTATCATGCTGGCTCAGCTGATGGCCAAGCATGGTCTGCCGGCACGGGTTCTGTCACGCCATGCTGTGCGGGGCGTCCGTATTGCCCAGACGGATCTGGGTGAGGTCGATCTGGTGTGCGTTTCCTATCTGGAAGTCACCAGCCGCCCGGCCCATCTGCGCATGCTGATGCAGCGCCTGCGCACCCATGCCCCTCATGCGAAGCTGATGGTCGGGCTGTGGCCGACGGGAAACTCGATTCTGTCTGATGAAGCGCAGCAGGAAATGATCGGGGCGGATTACTATGTGACCTCATTACGGGATGCAGTGCGGCAGGCGCATGCGGCAGCGCTGGAGCATCAGTCGGGAATGGCGGCATGAAACGTATTCTTGCTATTCTCAAGGATGCGGCGGGGGGTTACCTCGCCGATAACTGCCTCAGCCGCGGGGCGGCAATTGCGTATTACACGGTGTTTTCGATGTCGCCGGTGCTGGTGATCGTCATTGCCGTGGCAGGCACCCTGTTCGGTGAGGATGCCGCGCGCGGTGCGATCGTCAGCCAACTGGGCGGTCTGATGGGCAAGCAGGCCGCCGAGGCATTGCAGGCCATGATTGCCAGTGCCGGACGGCATGGTGCGGGACCGATTGCGACGGTGATCGGCATCGGGACATTGCTGATAACGGCCAGCGGTGTGTTCGGTGAAATTCAGGCGACGCTGAATGTGATCTGGCGGGCGGAGCCGCCACGCTCCACGGTCGGACAATTGGTCAGGGTCAGATTGCTCAGCCTTGGGTTGGTGATGACGATGGGTTTTTTACTGATGGTCTCGTTGGTGGCCAGTGCGGTGCTGGCCGCTATCGGCGATTGGCTCGACAGTTTTATTCCGGAAACCAGATTACTGCTGCAACTGGCCAATGCCGCCATGTCCTTTTTCATCATCGCCCTGATCTTCGGGGCAACCTACAAAATCCTGCCGGACCGGGTGATTGCATGGCGTGATGTAGGGATGGGGGCTGTGACGACCGCGCTCCTGTTCAGCGTCGGCAAGATGCTGATCGGCATGTATATCGGCTCCAGCAATGCGGCGACTTCTTATGGCGCTGCCGGGGCGCTGGTGATCATGCTGCTGTGGGTTTATTACTCCGCGCAGATTTTCCTGTTCGGGGCCGAGTTGACCCGCGCCTATTCCGATGATCGGCACGCCCGCCGACAGGCAGGTATTGCACCGGACACGTTAAAGGCGTAGGAACATTGTTCCTATACTTATGCCTGTAAAAGGGTGGCCCACGGGCCGCCCTTTTTCTTTCTCGGACGTATGACCATATGAGTGTGGCGCAAACTCCTCTCGAACAACGTATTGCCGGATTGATCGCTCCCGGTCTGGCCGATATGGGATTCGAACTGGTGCGTGTGGCCGTGCTGGGGCGGGAGCAGCCCACGGTGCAGATCATGGCTGATCGTGCCGACGGTTCCCTGATCGGCATCGACGATTGCGAGGCTATCAGCCACGCAGCCGGCGCGCTGCTGGATGTGGAGGATGTGATCCAGTCTACCTGGAATCTGGAGGTCAGCTCCGCAGGGATCGACCGTCCGCTGACCAGGGTGAAGGACTGGGTGCGTTTTGCCGGTCATCTGGCAAAGGTCGAGATGTCGATTCCCGGCCCCGGCGGTCGCCGGCGCTTTGCCGGCACGGTGCTGGGGGCTGACGAAACCGCTGCTCGTCTGCGGCTGGATGACGGCGAGGAAGTCAGCCTGCCGATGGATGGGCTGAAGAAGGCTAAACTGGTGCTGACGGATGCATTGATCGACGCCACCGCCCAGGACGCAGGCGTGGCCGATTCTCCGCAGCAGCCGAATTGATAGAGGACCGCATGGATACGGCGATTTCCCGTCCCGAACTGCTTCTCGTCGCCGATGCTGTGGCGCGGGAAAAGTCGATCGACCGAGAAGAAGTGCTCGAGGCGATGGAGCAGGCCATCCAGAAGGCTGGTCGTGCGAAATACGGGCATGAAAAGGATATCCGCGCCACCATCGATCGTAAAACCGGTGATGTGCGCCTGTCCCGCTGGACCGAGGCGGTCGAGGTCGTGGAAAATGAGGAAACTCAGATCCCGATTCATATCGCCCGTAAATTCAAACCCGATATCGAGCTTGGCGGTCATCTGGTCGATCCCCTGCCGCCGATCGATTTCGGGCGTATTGCCGCGCAGACCGCCAAGCAGGTGATCGTACAGCGCGTGCGCGAATATGAGCGTCGCCGTCAATACGACGAATTCAAGGACCGCGTGGGCGAGATCATCAACGGTGTGGTCAAGCGGACCGAATACGGCAATCTGATGGTTGATCTTGGCAAGTCCGAAGCGCTGCTGCGCCGTGACGAGCTGATTGCCCGTGAAAGCTTCCGTAATGGCGATCGCGTGCGGGCCTATATCTATGATGTGCGTGAAGAGCCGCGCGGCCCACAGATTTTCCTCAGCCGCACGCATCCGAATTTCCTGGCCAAACTGTTCGCGCAGGAAGTGCCGGAAATCTACGATGGCATTATTGAGATCAAGGCAGTTTCCCGCGATCCCGGCAGCCGTGCGAAAATGGCGGTGATCAGCCGTGACCAGTCCATCGACCCGGTCGGCGCCTGTGTCGGTATGCGCGGTAGCCGCGTGCAGGCGGTGGTGGCCGAGTTGCAGGGCGAGAAAATTGATATCATCCCCTGGAGCCCGCAGGCCGCGACCTTCGTGGTGAACGCGCTTGCTCCGGCTGAAGTCACCAAGGTGGTGATGGATGAGGAAGCAGGCCGCGTTGAAGTCGTCGTGCCGGATGACCAGCTCAGTCTGGCAATCGGTCGCCGTGGCCAGAATGTCCGCCTCGCCAGCCAGTTGACCCGTTGGGATATCGACATCCTGACCGAGGCCGAGGAAAGCGAGCGCCGTCAGGAAGAATTCCGCAAGCGTACCAGCCTGTTTGTTGATGCGCTGGATGTCGATGACGTGATCGCCGGCCTGCTGGTGACCGAAGGCTTCACGACGGTCGAGGAACTGGCTTTCTCGCCGCTGGAAGAACTCAGCGAAATCGAGGGCTTTGACGAGAACGTGGCGGAAGAGCTGATCCGCCGCGCCGAGGTCGATCTGACCCGCCGTGCGAATGAGATGGATGACAAGCGCAAGGCGCTGGGTGTTACCGACGAGATCGCCGATATCGAAACGTTGACGCCTGCCATGCTGGTGGCGCTGGGTGAAAAGGGCGTCAAAACCCTGGATGATCTGGCCGATCTGGCCGGTGACGAGTTGGTGGAAATCGTCGGCAGCGATGCCATGGATGAAGAGACAGCCAACGAGATCATCATGGCTGCCCGCGCCCATTGGTTCACCGATGAGGAACAGGAGGCTGACCACGCCTGACGTGCCCCTAGTACCGGACGATTCGCCGCTGGACAACGCGGATGATGAGCAGGACGAGCGGGGGCCGCTGCGCCGTTGTGTCGTGACGAGGGCGCAGGGTGAACGCGCCCGCATGCTCCGTTTTGTCATTGGTCCTGACGGCTCGGTGGTCCCCGACCTGACGGCAACCCTGCCGGGCAGGGGAATATGGTTGAGCGCACGGCGCGATGTGCTAGAAACAGCCCAGCGCCGGGGTGCTTTCGCCAGGGCTGCGCGCGCACAGGTGGTTGTTCCGTCCGATCTGACCGATAGGGTGCGGCACGGCCTTCTACGACGGGTTACGGATTGCCTTGGTCTGGCGCGCCGCGCCGGGCAGGCAGTGGCGGGTTATACCAAAGCCCGCGAATGGCTGGTCGCCGGTCGGGCGGCGCTGATTGTGCAGGCTGCGGATGGCAGCCGGGACGAAAGGGCGCGTTTCCTGTCGGGACAGAGGACCGTGCCGGTCATCTCGCCGCTGAGCGGTGAGGAACTGGGACGGATATTTGGCCGCGATCATGCTGTGCATATCGCGGTTACGCCGGGGGCTCTGGCCACGCGGCTGGAGATTGAGGCGGAACGGTTGGCCGGACTCACCGGCGACACGATTGAGGGTTAAGGCGTTAGATGAGCGAAGGCAACGATCAGGACGCGGGCAAGGGCCGGCTGTCGCTTCGGCCAGCTGGCCGGATGGAGCTGGGCCGTACCGTGGATGCCGGATCCGTGCGGCAAAGCTTCAGCCACGGACGTTCGAAGGTTGTGCAGGTTGAGGTCCGCAAGAAGCGCGGATTGCAGCCCGGCACCCCTTCGGCCCCGGAAGGCGGCAGCAGCAGCGCACCCGCCCCACAGAGTGGTAATGCCCCACAGGGTACGCCACGCAGCGGTGGTGGTAATCGCGGCTCCGGTCGTGGTGGTGCCGGGGGCGCAGGCCGCGCTCTGACGGCGCAGGAACTGGCTATTCGCCAGCGCGTGCTGGAACAGCAACGTATCGAGGCCGCGCGCCGTGAGGTGGAGCGCCGCGAGCAGGAGAAGATCTCGATCCTCTCTGCTGCCGAGGAAGCACGCCGCCGCGAGGAAGAAGCCAAACGCGCCGCTGAAGAAGAGGAACGTCGCAAGGAACAGGAAGAGGCCGACCGGATTGCCGCAGAAGCGGCCCGTAAGGCCGCTGAATCCGCGCCGCCGGCCGAGGCTCCTCCTGTGCCTCCTCCGGCCCAGCGTGAGCGTACGGCTGCCCCTTCTTCGCGGTCTGCCCCCTCTCGCACAGCACCGTCGGACGATATTCGTCGTCCCTCCCGCCCCGCGCCGATTCCCTCCAAGGTTCCTGTTGCAGCACCGTCCGCTCCGCAGACGCTGCGTCTGCGGGAACGTGGGGATGAGGGTGAGGAAGAACGCAAGCCGCGCCGTGCAGGCGGTGGCGGTGCACCTGCACCGCGCAAAGCGGCCGCTCCGGTTGCGAAAAAAGCCGTTGCTGAGCCGCGTCGTGGTGGCCGCATCGATGTGCGTGCTGCGATCGAGGGGGAGGATGAGCGCACGCGTTCCATCGCCTCTATGCGTCGTCAGCGTGACCGTGAACGCCGTCAGGCGGAACTGGAGCGTCTGCGCGCTGATCAGCTGAAAGTGGTGCGCGATGTCGTGCTGCCGGAAACCATTGCGGTGGGTGAGCTTGCCAACCGTATGGCCGTGCGGGCTGCCGATGTGATCAAGCAGCTGATGCGCATGGGCATGATGGCCACTGTGACCCAGACCATCGACGCCGATACCGCCGAACTGGTCGTTCAGGAATTCGGTCATCGCGTCCGTCGCGTCAGCGAAAGCGATGTGGAAGTCGGTCTGGAAGGGATCAGCGATATCGACTCCGATCTTCAGCCGCGGCCACCTGTGGTCACGGTCATGGGGCATGTCGATCATGGCAAGACCTCGCTGCTCGATGCGCTGCGTGCCACCGATGTGGCGGCGGGCGAAGCGGGCGGTATCACCCAGCATATCGGTGCGTATCAGGTGACTCTGCCCTCCCGGCAGAAGCTGACCTTCCTGGATACGCCCGGCCATGAAGCCTTCACGGCCATGCGCTCTCGTGGTGCATCGGTGACGGATATCGTCGTGCTGGTGGTGGCGGCGGATGACGGCGTGATGCCACAGACGATCGAGGCCATCAAACATGCCAAGGCCGCGAACGCGCCCATCATTGTCGCCATCAACAAGTGCGACAAACCGGGTGCTAATCCGGGCCGCGTCCGTCAGGAACTGCTCCACCACGAAATCGTGGTCGAGGATATGGGCGGCGATACACAGGATGTCGAGGTTTCGGCCCTGAAGCGCCAGAATCTGGACAAGCTGGAAGAGGCCATTCTGCTTCAGGCGGAAGTGCTGGATCTGAAAGCCAATCCGGATCGGGCCGCTGAAGGCACCGTGGTGGAAAGCCGTCTGGATCGTGGACGCGGTCCGGTGGCCACCGTGCTGGTACAGAAAGGCACGTTGCGTCAGGGCGACATTGTCGTCGCCGGGGCGGAATGGGGCCGCGTGCGTGCCATGCTGGACGATAAGGGCCAGCAGATGAAAGAAGCCCTGCCTTCGACACCGGTCGAGATTCTCGGTCTCGCCGGGGTTCCGTCGGCGGGCGAGCCTTTCGTTGCGGTGGAAAACGAAAGCCGGGCGCGGGAAATCAGTGAGTTCCGTCAGCGCAAAATCCGCGAGAAAATGGCCGCCGGTATTGCCGCTGGTCGTGGCACGCTGGAACAGATGCTCAGCCGCATTCAGGCTGGTGCGCAGAAAGAAGTTGCTGTTGTCATCAAGGCCGATGTGCAGGGCAGCGCGGAGGCAATTGCCTCCACCGTGCAGAAGCAGGAGCACGAAGAGGTCAAGGTCCGCACCCTGCTTTCCTCGGTCGGCCAGATCAGCGAAAGCGATGTGCAGCTGGCCAAGGCTTCCAATGCCGTGCTGATCGCCTTCAATGTGCGTGCAACCAATCAGGCGCGTGAGCTTGCCCAGCGCGAGGGCGTCGATATCCGTTACTACTCCATCATTTATGAAGTGGCGGATGATATCGAGGCGCTGGTACGCGGCAAAATCGCGCCGAAACAGCGCGAGAAATTCTTGGGCTATGCCGAGATCCGCAAGGTTTTCGAAATTACCAAGGTCGGCAAGGTCGCTGGCTGTATGGTGACCGAAGGTGTGGTGAAGCGTGGCTGTGGCGTGCGTCTGCTGCGTGACAACGTTGTCATTCACACGGGTGAATTGAGCCAGTTGAAGCGCTTCAAGGATGATGTGAAGGAAGTGGCCCGCAATTACGAATGCGGTCTGTCCTTTGCAGGCTACAATGACATCAAGGAAGGCGATGTCGTTGAATGCTATGAGACGGAGCTTGTTCCCGCTTGAGCAGCCGTCCGCCCTCCTCCTCCGGGCCTGCCGGTATACCGAAAGGTGCGCCATCCCAGCGTCAGCTGCGTGTAGCGGAAGAAATCCGCCACGTGCTGGCCGGGGTGTTCGCACGCCAGGAATTCCGGGACCCGGAATTAGCCACGACCACTTTTACAATCAATGAAGTGCGGATCAGCCCGGATTTGAAACATGCCACCGTGTTCATCTCCCGTCTGGGCAGCAGTGAGATCGAACCGCTTCTGCCTAATCTGAAGCGTGTTGCGACCTATTTGCGTGGAGAAGTGGCCAAGGTGATGCGGCTGCGTTATGCGCCAGAGTTGCATTTCCAGCCAGACTCGGCTCTTGAGTACGCGATGCATGTGGATTCCCTGCTTCGCCGTCCAGAGGTTAAGCGGGATCTCGACGAATAAGCCTGTAGGGTTCTGCGAATCGTAAAAAGGTCAGACAAAAGCGTCTGGCCTTTTTTGTATTCAGGTTTCTGAAAGGATCAGATCAGGCTGGTATGGCCAGTGGTTGTTGCCGCTTCTGTTTTCTGACCGGTTTCGGCGATGAGATTACAGGAGACGTGGTTTCGGGAACCGGCTTTTCCGTGACCCGAACACTGAAATATTTGCAGCCATCGTCTTCACGCAAAACGTGATCCTGCGTCACATAGCTAAGATTGGGGTTATAGAAAGGATCACCGTTTTTCAGGATCGCAGCATGACGTTGCAGCAGATAATCGGTGTCTTCCGGATGCATCACCTGCTTGGTCTGGCTGCGCGTGGCGCTTTCATAATGGAACAAAACCGTGGCGCCATCATACAGCACTTTCAGATTGGCTTCCCGGACCCGCAAGCAAAGATCGGTATCGTTGAATCCAACGCCGAATCTGGGCTCGAAACCACCCAGTTGATCGAATACGGATTTCCGCATCATCAGACAGGCCGCGGTAACAGCAGAATAATCTCGTACTGAACTCAGGCTGCAATTATAGCCGAGATTGCGACGCCCCTTGTCATTCAGATAGGCATCGACAAACTTGAAGGCATGATCGGCGGATTCATTGAATCCCATGATTACACCCGCATGCTGCACACGCTTGTCGGGATACAGCAGCAATGCGCCGACAGCACCGACCTCCTGACGATTGGCAAGGCTGCGCATACGGTCGATCCAGTTATCCGTGATGGCTTCGACATCGTTGTTCAGGAACAGGACGAATTCACAATCATCCCCGTGCTTTTTCACGGCTTCATTATTGATTTTCGAATAGTTGAACGGGCCTTGATACGGCATCACGATATGCCGTTTGGCCAGGGCACGGAAATATTTCTGGCTTTCCGGTTCGGTGGATTCATGATCAACCACGACGATGCGGTAATCCACATCAGGCGGGGTGGTTCGCTCGATGGACTCGACCGCGGTTTGGACCAGATCGGCCTTGTTCTTGGTCGGGATAACGATCAGTACCCTGCCCTTACTTTTCGGCCAGTTGATGCGGAACTGATTGAACCATACCCCTTCCTCGACCGTCGCACCGGTTTTCAGGCGATCAAGATGCGCCTGAATGGCTTTCTGCGTGGCCTCCATAACCTGCTGTTTCTTGGAATGGCCGGTGCTGCCGCTATGGGTACGCCAGCGATACAACACCCGTGGAACATGGGCGATGGTGCGGGCATGTTCGATGATTCGCAGGACGAAATCCACATCCGCTGAAATCGCCATGCTTTCATCCCACCCGCCCAGCTGGTGGGCCACCTCGCGTTTCAGGCAGAGCATATGCACGATATAGGGGTGGGACAGATAATAGTCATGGGAGAAAGCAGGCCTACCACGTACTTCGGCAATGCTGGCAATGTTTTCATCCGTGGTGGCTTCATCAGAATAGATGAAATCAGCCCGTGTTTCTCCGGCTGCTTTCAGCAGATGATAGACGGCATCAGGCTCCAGATAATCGTCATGATCCATGAAGGTGACGTATTGTCCGGATGCGGCACGCAGGCCGAAATTCGTGGCCCGTGCAATGCCGACATTGTTACCCGTGCGCAGGATACGAATGCGGGGATCCTGCTGTGCATAGGCATGCAGGATAGTTTCGACATGCGGCTCGGAAGAGGCATCGTTGATGCACAGCAGTTCCCAATTGTCGCACCATTGAGCGCGGACGCTGTTCAGGGCCTCGATCAGCCAATCCTGTGGTGTATTATACACCGGCATGACGATTGAAAGACGCACTGCACCGGCCCGATAATTCATCATCCGTTTCAGACGCGGCAGGACAGCAGGCGGAACATCCCGATGTGGCTGAAGATAACGCAGAATATGCTTGTTCTGTTGTGCGACCCGTGGTGATCCGATCAGGTATTGATCCGTTCCGGCAATACGCACCAGCACGTCCTGTCCGAGAAGGTCGAGCAGCTGTGCACCAATATCGATTTTGAACGCGCAGAGGCCATTATTATAGCCGGCGTCCAGCAGATCGCCACGAAACAGTTTGGCTTCCGCGGTGCCGATGATATTGCCGTTGCAGACGGCTTCCACCTTGACCGGTTTTTTCGGATTATCCAGATCAACGGCCCAACCATGGGCGGACATGCCATGCAGAATGTCGAAACAGCCGCGAATACTGGAAGGTGGCGTGGCCTGGAATGATCCATTGATCAGGGTCATTTCCGTTCCGGAGACGACGACGCGTGCCGGAGAGGGACCTTTGAATCCCGGTTTTGCCGTCAGGCTGAATGAAAAGGCGGAATGCCCATCACTGATTCCGGTCTGTTGC
This sequence comes from Granulibacter bethesdensis, assembly GCF_001889525.1. Taxonomy (NCBI): domain Bacteria; kingdom Pseudomonadati; phylum Pseudomonadota; class Alphaproteobacteria; order Acetobacterales; family Acetobacteraceae; genus Granulibacter; species Granulibacter bethesdensis. Next base: position 2,642,433 of record NZ_CP018192.1, on the reverse strand, counting down.
AGATCAGGTCGGAAATCATCTGCGATAATCTGCGACATGACCTCGTTATTGACGATCAGATCCAGTGCTACCCGGCGACCGGCCCCGGTCAGATCAATGGCCCAGCCGGATATCAGACCAGTCTGCACCAGATCCACGAAACCGAGCCATCCGATATCCCGTGCGGTGATAGTCACCGGGGCATGAATGACGGCTCCGGCAATACGGATGATGGTGATGATTTTTTCATCCGGCCGGCACATCAGGGAGAGGGGGATGTCGAACGTATAATGGGCGATGCGGGCGGTTTTTTTCTGCCGTATGGCGAAACCACGTGCGACGATCGTATCGTTTTCAGTGGTCAGATCGACCAGAAGCCGGTCTGCCAGAAAGGCGCTGGCGGAAAAGCGCCCGGTCAGCCGCCCGTCGCTCACAGTAGGTTCTTCAGCTTCAAGGCTGTAGAAATCTGCCAGGGAATAAGGGGCATCGAACAGAGACCGTCCGGAGGCGGGATCCAGCAGTTCAAGCGTCTGAAGAATCTGGGAATCCGGCAGAGCAATATCGGCGATGAGAGTGCCGCCTTTGCCGGGCTTGAGGGGGATGGTGGCGGTCAGTATCTGATCCAGCACGACGGAAGCGAATTCCGGCATTGTGGAGAGCATAAAAGGCTTAAACGTAATATTGAGGCCGGTTTCAACCCGCCTGGCTACGATCTTGCTTGTCAAAATCCGGCCTCATTTTCTTGATTGGCATCAAAACCCTCCATTAAAACAAGGGGGGGACGTCAGGCAGGTTTGAAACCATATTATGAATGTAATACTCAGAAAGACCCGGGAAAGGAGATTATTTTCTATTCTTGGCATTCTATGCTTTACCGCAGCGGGCGACCTTCCCGGTATCCTCTCAGCAGATAATGGGCGAAGGGATTAATCTGTGCGTCCCGGACATCTGGATTGGCATTCTGATAGGCTTCCGGGTCGAACGCGGCGTTGGGCTGCCGTCCTTCTCTCCAGCCAACGGTAAAGTAATGGTCAACGGGATCAATCCCGGCCTCGGCCACGTCAATGTAACGTGACCGGTAGAAATCTGGATCGAAGATCAGCACGTTCAGAATGTTTTCCACGGCAGGTGTGTCTCCGCCCCGCAATGAAATCACATTTGAGGGGGTTTCCGATGGCGGGGATTGCATGTCGCGAGCATTCAGGAACATTTTTTTCTTTTGCCAGACGGAAATAGCCATGGACTTGGCTCCTATGTTCGCGAACCAAAGAAAGCCAAAATCCTGTTTATTGGCAAGAAATTTCTAATAAAAAACAAATATAATTTTTTGGTTTTTATAGTGTTTATTTGTAAACTATCTGGATTATGAAAACTTAAGGTTGAACGTTCACGATTTTTATGCCGTGACAGTAAAACAATTCTGACACAATGAAGGGATTTCGCCTCCAGGGAGCATATCATCCCTGAAAACGAAATCCCGCGTGTCGAATGATCAGCGTGTTCTGCCTGTTTTGACAGGGACGGCTTTCGGTGCCGGAGGAAGATCTTCTTCAAGAATGGTCAGATGCACGGAATAGGAGGTTTCACCATCATCGGTGTCCTTGTGGATCGTGCCAATGACTTCATCCTGAACGGCCACTTCTACGGACAGTCCGGCCTTGGGCGGGACAATCAGTTGAATCCGGTCGGTGCCAAGCAGGCGGCGCAGGTAGGTCTGCACGCGGTCGATATCAGTACGGGTCATGGACATGAAGATCACTTATCGCTGTGAAGGAGAGCGATTTACCCAATCCTGGCCATCAGGGTCCAGCGTGGAAGGAGGAAATAGCCCTGTTCCAGCGTCTGTGGAGGATCATGACAGCGTGGGTGGACACCGGAAAGCGGTCGGTACAGCACCGGACCATGGAGGTATACCACGGATGATGTGAATGACGGTCCAGAGGCGGCAAGCGATTTCGGGGAAAGGCAGCTTGCTTATCATGCGACTGATCAGCCGCTGTTGGGGTCAGCTTCTAGACCGGATCAGCATTCGCTGCGACCAGGGCGCGCAGGCCGGACAGGATTGTATCCGCTGCAGGTGGACTGCCTGGAATGACCAGATCAAGAGGGATCTCTTCCATACTGCCGGTGCTGGCATAGCTTCCGTGCAGCAGACCATCCCCTGCGGCTCCGTCACCGACGGCGATGGCCCATCGCGGGCCTGGCATCACCTCCCATGCCTGATGGATGGCGCTCGTCAGGTTGCGACAGCCATAGCCGGTGATCAGCAGGATATCGGCATGCAGCGGCGAGCCGACAAACCGTAATCCATGACGAGCCAGCAGGCCGGGCGCGGCGCGCAATGCCTCCAATTCAAGCAGGCAGGCGCCGCCGCCGCCGCTCTCTGCGTGCAGGATGGACAGGGCCTGTCCCAGCCTTGGCCTTGCGCTGCTTCTGCGGCGGGCTATCAGCGCGGCGACGGTTTCCGTATGCGGCAGGCTGGCGGCATCCTCCCACAGCCCTGGATGGGAAGCACGAAGGGACGGAAACCATCTCATGAGCGCCTCACAGATCAGCCCCGGCGGGCGAGAGCGCGAAAGAGGCCAGCGCCACCCCCAGCAGATCAATGTCGGTGCCGGGCAGAGCGGCCTCAATAGCGGGAATCAGCCGCCATGACGGATCGGCCGCATGGGCGGAGACCACCATTCCGCCTTCGATGCGCAGCCAGTGCCAGCATGCGCCACGGGCCGATTCCACCCCGCCATACCCCTCTCCGCTGGCATTGCCTGTACCGATCGGCATGGGATTGGCAATCGGTCCGACCGGCAGGGACTCCAGGAACAGCAGTGCCAGCCGTAGGCTCTCCTGAATTTCCGCCAGACGGACCCGCATTCTGGCATCCGCGTCGCCATTTGCCAGCACCAGCCTGTGCACCGTACCATGCGGAGCCTGCTGCCAGGTGGTGCGCAGATCATGGGGACGACCCGATGCGCGTCCGGCGGGGCCGGGCACGGCCAGAGAAACAGCATCCGACTCGGACAGGACAGCGCATCCACGGAGACAGGCGCAAAGTCCATGTCCACTCAGGCTGGCAGCCGTTTCATAGCCTTCGATCAGCTCCGGCATGGTCCGGGCGAGGGCCTGCAAGGCTGTTTCCAACGCGGTGCCGTCCAGAAGATCGGTCAGCACCCCGCCAGGAATAAGCAGGTCGATCATCATGCGGCTGCCAAGGGCATCCTGAATGGCGCGCAACAGACGTTCCCGCCATGCGGACAGCTTCGCGGCATAAGTGTCGGTTCCGGCGGCGCTGGCTGTGGCGGCGAGGACATGCAGATGGACGGCACAGCGTTCCAGCTCATTCATCAGGCCACGCAGCAGCAGGGCGCGGGGAGGCGGCTCCAGCCGCAAGGCGGCCTCAGCAGCACGGGCGAAGGCCAGACCGTGGGCAAGCGCTGCATCTCCGGTGATCCGGGACGCGATCCGTATCGCGTCCCGCAGGGATTTCCCGCGCATCAGCCACGGGATCCCGCGATGAGTATAGCCGAGCCGCCATTCCGCCTGCCGGATGAGGGTGCCATGCAGGTGCAGGCGCAACTGTGCCGGCTCCCGCATCAATGGATGAACAGGCCCAATACTGCGCTCGTGCAGCGTGCTATCGGGCCGGGACGAGACAAAGGAGGAGGCGAAGGGCGAGGCCATCCGCCACTCCGCCTGCTCGGGCGGTGGCAAAGGCGGTCCGGGCCGGGCGGAAAGCGGGGCACTCATCGGCCATCTGCCGTGATCGAGCCATGGGCGGCTATCCACGCCGTGCTCGGCCTCATAGCCCCATAAATCGCGGATGGCCCGCTCCTGCCATGCGGCGGCTGGACGGAAGGGGGAAAGCGCGGGGAAGCGCCCCCCTTCGATCGGGATTGCCACCGGCAGAATGCCATGCGCGGTGCGATACAAGGCATGGCAGCGCGCCTGGTCGGCCCAGAGCGCCAGCAACCCGGCCTGGGTGCTGGCTGCCAGCTCCTGCCAGAGCGAGGCGGTCAGAAGCCTCCGTGCCACGGCATGCGTGGCGGCATCGTGGTGGGTTGCCTCGGTGTCGGCACCCTGCAACAGGGAGTCCAGACTCATTGCGTCACCGCAGCGATGGCAGAGGTGAACCAGCGGGATGGCCCATTGCCAAGCCCCAGCAGGATGCCGGTCAGCAGCAGGATCACGGCGGGCAGGGTTGCGGTCATATCAAGCGGCAGACAGGCGCGTGAGGGGGTTGGTGGTCTTCGGGCGGGTCGCAGCATCGGAGCCTGACGGAGCAGTGCATAGCCATTGCTTCCAAGCCCGGCCGCCAGCAGCAGGGCCAGAAGAGGATGCGTCAGGGCAGTCCCGGACAGCAGGGCGACCAGTCCCGCGAGAGTGCCCCCCGGTAGTCCGGCCAGACTGAAACGGGCCGCGAGTCGCAATGCATCCAACCCGCCATGCCCCGGCGGAGAGGGCGTATGATCGGAGACAGCGCCGATCTGCCGTGCTCGCCCGTCGAGCAGCAGACAGGCACACAGGGCCGGCAGCCCGAGCGCCGGATAGAGCAGACCATGACTCCCCCCCGCCAGACAGCCGCCGCCGAGACAGGAGAGTGGTCCGCTCCAGCGCCATGAAAGGGTGACGCTGGAGCGGATCGCCAGCACCGCACCGGCCAGCACGGAGAGAATCCCCAGCGTGCCATAGATAAAAGGCGGCATGCCCGCGCCGGCTTGTTTCAGCATGAACAGCAGGGCGGCAGCAGGCAGCCCGCCGGTGATCAGCGCTTGTCCCGGCGGTGGCAGGGCGCTGACGGTCTCTCGCAGCCATTGATGCACCGGGGCGAGGCCTGCAGGAACGGCCAGCCCGGCGGCAAGGCAGATCAGGCCTGGCATGGTGGGGACCAGACCGTGCCCCTGTCCGGAAAAAGGGAGGCCGGCGGAGGACGCCTGAAGGATGATCAGGCCGAACAGGGACAGCAGACAGGCCATGATCCCGACTGTCAGCGTCTCTTTCCGTCGGGATAGGGCCGAAGAGGGGAATGCAGAGCCGAATAAAGCGGTCAAAACAGTCAGCACGGCTATGGCGATGCTGATCCCGGCCCAGCCTGCCCATGGAGAGGGGGCAAAGGCCAGCAGAATTCCCGCCAATGCGGTTTGCTGCCCGACTGCCAGGATTTTCAATCGGGCGAGGGAGATACGCATGGCAGCGACTTCATCCGCGCACCAGCCAAGCCAGGATGTGGCGGCCATCACGCTGATCAGGGCCGTGAGCAACGCTCCTCCCGCGGCCGGATCAGATGCCATGGTGGTCGATGAAGCCTCTGCCATCCCCCCAGCGGCCATCCCCCCAGCTGCCAGCCCCAGCGTCAGAAAGGCGGATACCAGACCGGCCCAGGCTGCTCCCTGCCAGCCGGACAGCGCCATGCTCAGTGCGGCGGTCAACAGCGACGGCAGTGGCAGCAGCCAAGGCCACCATGCCGGATCGGTCAGAAGGGAAAGCCAATCGGGGGCGTGATCCGTCATGGTGCAGCCTCCGTCTCAGCCCTTGCTTCCCGCTGGCGCAGAAGGCGGAAGGCTTCTTCCGTCAGCAAAGCGGGCAGCAGACCCAGCAGGGTGTAGAGCGGTATCAGCCGGTGAGTATCCAGCGCACTCATGACCAGTGCGATTGCCAGCCCGGCCTGAAGCAGTGCCGGGCCGAGGAAACCAACCCTGCTATCACGGGCCAGCCATAGCAGAGACAGCATCCCCATCGTCAGGCTGATGGCGATCACCGTTGCGGGATCGGGCGCGACTATGGGTAGCGTCGCGGCGGATACCGGAGCGTGAGAGACAACAGGCGTCAATCCGATGCCGCCGGAGACGACCAAGGCGATAATCAGGCCGGTTCCCATCATCCAGACTGTATCGGGCAGGGTTGGCTGATCAGTCTTGAGATCCGGTTCTGATGACAAGGCGAGCGGCCTGCTCCGCCATCTATGCCCCAGAAACAACCCTGCCAGCAGCACCGTGAGAGCAACTCCGGCCATGGGCCAGGCCGGGCGATCAGGCAGACAGAAAGCCGTTAACGAGGCATTTGCCGCGGCCACGATTGTTACCAGCAAGGCTTGAGCCAATACCGCCTGTCGCGCGGCCCGAAGCCGGGTGCAGAGCGCGGCGATCATAGCGGAGAGCAGGATCATCGCCAGAAGCGGGATGAAAATGGTGCCGGGTGTGATGGTCATGCCGGATATTGTCCCGCCAGCAGGCACAGGACGGCCAGAAGGGTAAAGACGCTGCCCAGCAGCAGGAACGCAGCTCCCCGTCCGGCCGCCGGAAAAGGCAGCAGCGCCTGCGCCAGACCCAGCAGAGCGGCCAGAAACAGGATTTTGCCGCCCCATGTCAGAATGGCGAAGCCCCAGTGCAGGAGGCCGGCCTGAAGGGAGATCATGTCAAAAGGCAGAAAAACGATCGCCATGACGCTGATCCAGGTCAACAGACGCAGGGACCGTTCATAAGAAGCCATGGCCAGCAGCGGGCCGGAGAGATGCGGCATGTCTTCTGATGGCGTGCGCAACATCCCTGCTCCGGCCAGCGCGGCAAGGCACAGGCCTGGCAGCAGCAATGAGATCAGCAAGGTGCCACCGGAGATCATCCCGGTCGTATGCAGGGCTGTCAGGACCGGGTTTCCGCCCAGCATCGTCAGGGCGGAGAGGCTGAGGGTTACAATCAACTCCATCCACAGAACCTCTCCGCCCTGTCGCAGCGTGCCGATACTGTTCTGGCTCAGCCCCGTATCCATGCTCCCCATGATTCTGGCGATCAGGGACAGTGACAGCAGGCCCAGGATGAGGATGGCGTCGCCTTCTCCGGTCACAGGGCCGTCGATCAGAAAGGAAGGCGTCAGGAAGGCGGCCAGCGCGGTTGCAACCAGGGAGACGCATGGCAGGACCATGAACAGGCTGGTTGCCTGTGCGGGAATGACAATGCCGTGTTTCATCGTCGCCCGGAGCCATGTGTAAGGCGCGGCGGGGGACAGCCAGCCGCCCCCACTGCCGCCCCCATTGGCCCGGATGCGGATGCTGGTGATGATCCCGGACACCAGCGGCGCCAGCAGGGCCAGCAGCACGATATGCAGCACGATATGCAGTGCGGGGGAAAAGAAGCTGGCCGAGATGTTTCCCGAGATGTTTCCCGTCATGGCCGTGCCTCCAGAGCGGCCATGGCCAGCAGCAGACAGAGCACTGCCAGCAGCCCGGCAGAGGCGCCGGCCGGTATGAAACGTTCTGCCCGGCCCAGCATGGCTGTCAGCATCATCTGCAGCCGTGACGACAGGCCGGACAGGGCCGGAGGGGTGGGTTTCAGAGGCGGCAGCGGGGCCAGAAAAGTATCGGCCACCGAATCAGGGTCAGGCTGGGTGGCCGGATCGCCGAAGGGCAGCCAGGGCGGCGGCGGCGCATCGCCATCATTCCATGGCACGGCGTTCCGGGTCGTGCTGCGCCGCCCGTGCAGGAAGCGCAGCAGCAGGGCGGTGCCGGAGATCAGCGCCAGCGCGATCCACAGCGGGGTGTAGCTGAGCATGCTGTCGACTTGTGCGCTGATACCGATCCAGCCAGCCCGATCATCCATGGTATGACCGCACAGCGCAATCAGCGACCCGTGCAGAAGGCGCAGGACAGGGCCGGGGATCAGCCCTGCCACGACACAGGCCGCAAGCCCTGCCTGCATGGCCCGTAGGCCGGCGGGGCGCCGCGGCTCCGTGCTGGCGGCGGCCCGTGGCGCACGGGGGCGGCCGAGAATGGCGATGCAGAGCAGGCGCAGTACCGCCACCATCCCCAATGCCGAGGCCAGCGCCGTGGCGACCAGTCCGAGCGTCAGCAGGGCATCCAGACCGGCATCCTGAATTCTCTGGCCGCCGATCAGGGCCTGAACCAGCATCCAGCGTCCGGCATAAAGCGGGGAAGGCGGCAGCATTGCGCTGGCCAGGCAGGCTCCGCCGGTCAGTAAAGCGATGCGTGGCATCCCGATGATGGTGCCGCCAAGCCGGTCCAGCATGGTGGTGCCGGCCCCTTCCTCGATCAGTGTGGCACCGGTCCCCAGCACTGGCATCAGCAGGGCGGCTGACAGGACGATGATCAGGACGGAAGCCAGGGCAAGGCTGGCAAGATCGGGCAGATCAACCGCCATGGCGGCTACGGCCAGCCCGCATCCCAGAATCGCAAGGCCGGTCTGGCTGTCTGCCATTCCGTTCACGCAGCTGCCAATGCTGTGTCCCCGCAAAGTGCTGATTCCGCCGGCCAAGGCCAGAATCGCTCCCGCCAGCATCAGCGGAGTGCTTTCTCCCGGTCCCGCCGCTTCACGCAGGAAGTCGAGTCCCAGCCGCCCGAGCAGGTAAACCGGCACAATCACCTGCAAGGCGGGCCGGACGATCTGCGCCGGAGTGGCGAGGGCGGGGGCAGGGCTGCGCTGGACTGGCAGAGCAGGGGTGATGGCAGCAAGATCCGGGGCGGTCGGTTCCAACCCCGAAGGGTGCTCCTCCGTCACGATCCGGGATCGCTCGGAGGAGGGCGTGCGCAGGGCAACCATCGTCGTCAGAACGACGATGGTCAGCAGTAACAAGGCAATCCAGACCAGAGGCCGGGCTGACCCGACGGCCTGTACCGGACCCCCACCTGCGGGAGAGGCGTGCTGCATCAGCATGACCGTAGAGATGATCAGCAGCGGAATTCCCACAATGGCAGCCGCATTCCCCGAATGGGGCACGGTATGGGCCGGGCTGGACGTGTTCGTTTCCGTGCCGGGGGACGCCCCATCATGGGTGGGGCAGGCCCACAGGGCGACTAAAAGCAAAGCGATGCCCCCTGCCAGTGTCATGACATCGGCCGCCATGACGGTCAGCATCAACGCGGCTGTTACAAAGGCCAACCGCGTGGCTCCTTCTCCGGGTCGATCCAGCCCGGTGGTGCTGGCCAGCCCGAGCGCACAAAATCCGGCTAGCGCCGTAAAGGCGGAAAATCCGTCCAGCCCCAGACGCAGGGCAATGGCATCCGATACCAGCGCGGGCAGGGAACCGCCAACCCATGCTGTTCCATTCCATGACGCGCCCCCGAGCAGAACAGACAGGCAGGATAGACCCCCCACGGCACACAGCACGATATGGTACAATACCAGCCGCCTCAGCCGTGCGGGCAGAATCCGCCGATCCTGCCGCGGCGGTGCGGCCATCAGCCATTCCCCCGCCAGTCCCAGGCAGGTGGCGGCGCAGAGCAGGATGGGCAGAATGGCCATGCCTACACCCCTTTACAGGGACAGGTCGGGCGGGATTGAAAAACGGTGCATGTGATCACCGCCAAAACATAGCCGGGAGCCTCGCCATCACGGAAGCGTCTTCCTGTTGAATTGAGCGGGACAGGGGCCGAAGCGGCTATTTCCCTTTTTACCGCTGGTCGAGCAGTCTTTAGTTGCGAATCACTATCATTATCGACATACTCGGCAGATCACCGGCTGGAGCGTGTGATGGAACGCACTTTTTCACTTGGTACTGCCACTCTTGTCAGCCTGATGGCCGCAAACCGGCCCGCTGTGCCACGATTGCGGGACGATACTCTGGAGTTTGGCACCCCGGATGAAACAGGGGGTGAGGAGCATGCTCTGGAAACGGCGGCTCATTATCCTTCGCCTTCCTGACAAATGTCTGCGGACAGGATCAATGGCGGTGCCGTTGACCGACCAGCGCGCGGCGCTCTTCCTCCGATAATCTGGGGCAGGTAGAGCAAAGTGTCATGCCCGGCACCTTGTCTCTCAGACAGCATATCCGGCGCTGGCGCAACGGAATCGCTTCTCCGTCCAGCAGGACAGAAACGGTTCGCAACGGTGCATGCAGCCAGTTCTGGCGTGGAAACCACGGGGTCTGGCGTGGCTCCATGATCAGGGCCTCATACTGTGCGGCCTGATCGGCCAATGATGGCGTTTCGGCCATGCGTCGGAACAGGAAATCAGCCATGTTGCCCGCATTGGACCATGCCACGCGCGGAGAAAGGCCGGTGCAGTCCCGCAACGCGGTGAATACGCTTTGCATATGCTGCCCCAGCGCGATGGTCATGATCTGCTCAGGCGTTTGACGTGGCAGGGTGGCTGCATCCAGTGCCAGTTGATCCGGGCGATCCTTAAGAAGAACCAGTCCGGGTGGCACGGTCTGTGCGGGATTAAGAGCGTTGCGTCCGTCCCGAATAGCCAGAATAAACAGCGGCGGCAACACGGCCCGCGTATAGGCCTTGCTCCAGAGTGATCCGATGGCGCGTGGATCGGCGCCTGCCGGCAGGGTTTTGGCGAATCGCTCTATCCCGGGGGCCAGTGTCTCCCGCCTTGTCAGGAGGGAGACGTCCATGTCATCCGCCGGAGAAAACCCGGCGGGAGAGGCCATACGCGCCTCGCACCATGCCGCTATGTCTTCGTCTTTACGCATCGCCTGCTATCTGCCGATCATCGGACCGCTTTGTCCATGATTCCGGAAGCGGGAAAAACGGCAGGATCAGCGGCAGGATCACCAGTGCGGTCATAGCGGGCCATGCATCCCCCCAGGTGAACAGAAAACCGCCCAACGTGGCTCCCGCAGCATACCCCAGCGTCAGAACGGAGGATAACAGCCCGGAGGCGGCCCCCTGTCTTCCTCCGGCAGCAATGCTGACCAGGGCCGTGCAGGCCGGACCCGATAAGGCCAGCCCTTGCCCGAGCAGACAGACACCGGCCCCAAGACTCCACATGCCCTGCCCGCAGGTCAGACAGAGTGCGGATAGCCAGATCACGGCTATGCCGACCGCCAGAGTGTGCCGTGGCCATGCGGTCAGCCGCGGAATGATGCTCATCTGGTTTGCCAGCATCAGGGCTGCCATCAGGGCGGTGATCCAGCCCAGCCTGATTCCTGCCATCTGTGCGGTCCAGCCCAGCCTTTGCTGGAACAAGGGGCCAAGCACGAAATGCAAGGCACCAAAAGCAATGTTGACGATGGCGGCCAATATCAGCAACCGCAGAATCGCCGGATTGCGCCAGCATGCAGCCCCTGATCGGGGCCGGATGTTCCTATGACAGCTTTCCGGGGGCGGGCGGCGTAACAGGATGCTGCCGAGCGGCAGGGGCAGCAGCGCCATGACCCAGAGCGGCATTGTAGCCCCCAGCGGTAAAGTGGCCGAGACCAGCAGCGGACCCGCCAGCCGACCGGCACTGAACCCGGCACTGATGGCTGCAAGCCCAGCCATACGACCTTGAATTCCGGTCAGATCGGCGACCCATGCCTGTGCCACTGGAAGCAGGCCGCCTGTCGCGATGCCATGTAACAGGCGGCATATCATCAACAGTCCGAGACAGAGCGAAGGGGATAAAGTCCCGTTCATCGCAGCCGATACAATGGCCGCCAGAAAAAGCTGGGCTACGCAGAAAATGGCAAGGCAGGCCATCAAAGTCTGTCGTCGACCTGCCCGATCGCTCAGCCATCCCGCCAGAGGCGCACCACCAAGCATGGCCAGCATTCCACAACTGGTAACAATACCAAGTGACAGAACAGATAATCCTGTTTTGATCGATAAAATCGGCAAAAATGCAATCAGTGATGATTGTGTCAGCCCTACACAGCAGACAAGCGAAGCAAAGCCGAAACGATCTGCGCACGACAAAGTGATAACATCGGGTGATGTTGGATCAGCAGGGCTGATGCCCGCAGAGAGGGAGGGGTTCCGGGGTTGCATTTCAGCATTAAATTAGGAATGAATATCAATTGCAATATGCCGCAAGGTGATTCTCCGCAAAGCGGCACGATATGCAACAGAAAGGGAAACGCCTGTGCTGGAAGCCATGGAAACCCGCGATACGTCAGCATGCATTGAACGTCGTTCCTTTGAGGCCGGAATGGCAACGACGACATTGCTGAACGGTGTGCTGCGTGAATGGCGCGGCTGGAAAAAGCTCGATCCGCAGGAAGCTGCATCACGATGTGGTGCATATGTGCATTGTCCGGCAGGTGCGATTTCAGTTCCCCTGCTGTTGCAGGAAGGGGAGTTGCTGCTGCCGCTTGCCGCGTCCACTGAAACCGGGCGTTTCAGATTTGCGGGGCCGCCTTTGCTGAGGCGTCATGGTGCCATCCGATCGGTGGATATGCGTTTGCTGCTGGATCTTCTCCTGGATCACACGGCCTTTGCACAGACGGCATCCCTGCCGACCAGGATGACTTTCCGAAAGCGCGTGATGGACAGCGCCGAACGTGTCTCAGCCGCCTTGCTCAGTCATCAATATAGAACACATGATCAGGCAGACAGTATGCCTGATTTTATCACGGCGGAACAGGGGTTGATCCTGGGTCATCCGTTTCATCCCGCACCCAAATTCCGTGAAGGCCTCTCTGAAAGTGAAGATGCGGCGTATGGGCCTGATCATGGCAACAGCTTCGCGTTACGTTGGTTCGCAGTCCATCCGGATCACGTAATTGGCGACAGTGTTCACGTGGCCGACATACAGTCACTGCTGAAAGAGATGCTTGCATCGACCGATGCCGGTCAGGAAGCACTGCATGCCGTCCCGGAAGGCTGGACCTTGTTACCGGTTCATCCCTGGCAAGCCGGTCAACTTTTGTGCCTGCCCGAACTTGCCAGTCTGCGCATGGAGGATCGGCTGCGCGATCTGGGTGTCATGGGGCCACAATTCCGTGCAACTGCATCCCTGCGCAGTCTATGGAGTGCGCAGTCTCCATTAATGATAAAGTTCTCGCTATCGATGCGGATTACCAATTCGATTCGTACAATTTTGCCGCGTGAGCTTGATCGCGGCCTGCATCTGGCGCGTCTGTTGCGTGGCCCGGTCGGTCGGGATGTCTTTACCCGCTATCAGGGTTTTTCAGTGATCGAAGAACCAGCTCATTTGTCCCTGAGAGGGCTTGATGGGAAGGTTATGGTCGAAAGTTCCGTTGTATTCAGGGATAATCCTTTCGCCGATAAAGCAAAGGGCGTACATGCAGGTGGTCGTCATGTTGCGATGCTTGCGACGCTTTGTCAGGATGATCTGTTCGACAGAAATGCTCCCAGCAGACTGGGCCATATCATCCGCATGATCGCTACACGCGATAAACGCAGCCAGTCCGATGTTGCGGAGGAATGGTTTCGCCGTTTCCTCGCTATTCTGATGGAGCCGGTACTGTATCTCCATGCCCGTCATGGTGTGATGATGAGTGCCCATCAGCAGAATGTCGTGCTTGGTCTGCGGAATGGCTGGCCCGAACAGGCCTGGTTCCGTGATTGCCAGGGCACGGCCATTGCAACCGATATGATCGAGACTCTACGAACTTACGTTCCAGAGTTGGGACGATGGACAGATAATATCATCGATGCCGCATTGGGGCCGCAACTGATCGGGTATTATCTGATCGGTAATTCCGTATTCGGCGTTCTTGATACACTTGTGCTCGATAGAGTCGCACAGGAACAGGCACTTCTACGCATTTTACGGCAAAGACTTCAATCCATGAGCGATGATGGGCTGCGTGATCCATCTGTGATTCGCTACCTGCTGGATTGTCCGTCGATCTGGATGAAAGGCAATGTGATGACATACCTGAGGGATGTCAACGAAAACGCAGATACTGCCAGCCCTCTTGCCAGTTATGTATCCGTTCCAAATCCGCTGGTGCAGTCATGAGTGGTGTTCTGGAGCATCCGGTCGCGCTACCGGTTAAGGATATGGCCCCGGTCTGGACATTCCGGGATGCACATGGCCGCTCTGTCATGATCATGGGAGGAGGCGAACTGAGCATACTGCTTAATGGATCTGTCGTCGCTCATACGCACCTTCATTTTGAGGAGGAAATGGCCAAGGCCATCGGCCTGCATTGGTCTATGCCGGAAAGGGACAGAAATTTTCTGATCTATGTCCTGGCTGATTATGCTTTTTCAGAAGGGGCTGATTGTTTTTCAGTTTCTCTTGAATCGGTTTCTGATCCTGCCGATGCATCATTCCCGGTGCATGAGATACGGGATAACACAGCTTTGCTGTACCGGCAGGGGCATCGTCAGCACCGGGATTTCTGGCAGGCCGGTCCACCTGCGCATCGTCAGCCGCTTCTGCGTCGTGCGCTCGCGGATGGGCGTGATCATCCGTTACGTCCGCCTGCTCCGAAAGGTGTGTTCTATCGACGGCGTGATGCCATAACCGGGCATGAATTAACCTTGCGTGCACTGGATATCGGCCGTGATCTCGAACTGTTCCATATGTGGCAGAACCAGCCGCGTGTGGCAAAATTCTGGGATGAAGCCGGCCCGATTGAAAAGCATGAAGCCTATCTGCGTCGTATGGATGCTGATCCGCATGCATTCTCCGTGATCGGTGAACTGGATGGTGAGCCATCGACCTATTTCGAGATCTATTGGGGTAAGGAAGACAGGCTCGGCCCGCATTACGATGCCGATGATTATGATCGTGGCTGGCATGTGCTGGTTGGAGAAAAACGCCATCTTGGTCGCGACCGTACGCTGGCATGGTTCCGTGCGATCACGCATTGCCTGTTTTTGGATGATTGCCGAACACGAAAGGTCGTTGGGGAACCGAGTGCCGCTCATAGCAATATGCTGCGTCTCTGTGAGGAATCCGGTTACAAGCTGGAATACGAGTTCGATTTTCCGCACAAACGTTCGATGCTGATTACCTGCACACGTGATCACTTTTTCAGGGAGTGCATTAGATGATTGTATCAAATGAATTCAACGTGATGCGTGATCGTCAGGATGCTCTCCGCCATGCCTCCTTGCATGCTTCCCTGTGGCGACGCGTCAATCTGACCTGTCTTGCCAAGTCCCTGTCTGAACTGGCCTATGAGGAAGCATTTCATCCCGAGGAAGAAGCCGGCGGACTATGGATATTCCGCTTTGGTGACGTGCGTTACCGGTGTGAAGCGGAGCTGCGCATCTGGGGGCAGCTGACGATCGATCCTGATAGTATCATCAGGATTGAAAACGGCGATGAAAGTCAGGCCCATGATGCTGCACAGTTTTTTGTGGATGCACAATCTGCACTGGGTATGAGTGATGCGACATTGGCAATGTATCTGCAGGAGCTGTACGCCACACTGCAAACCGATATGGAACTGCTGAGAAGGCGGGATGGTCTGTCTGCGACGGCTATGCTTGATCTCGACAATGATCGTTTGCAGGCAAGGCTCGATGGGCATCCCAAAGCGCCGGCCTCGAAAGGCAGGGTTGGCTGGGGATTGGAAGATCAGCGCGCCTATGCCCCTGAATATGATCCTGTGTTCCGCCTGCACTGGATTGCTGTGGCGCGTGAAGCCTGCCTTGGTGGTATGACGCGTGATATCAGCGAAGATGATCTTTTGTCGGAAATGCTGCGTGTTGATGATCTGCGGGAGATTGATCGTATTCTGTTCGAGCGTGGATTTGACAGAATCAGTCATCGTCTGATCCCGGTGCATCCATGGCAGTGGCAGAATTATATCCAGACGCATTTTGCAGCTGATATTGCATCAGGCAGGATTGTACCACTGGGTGAAAGGGGTGATCTTTATCGACCACAACAATCGCTACGGACGCTGGCCAATGCCGAAAGAGCGGCGGCGCATGATATCAAACTGCCGGTAACCATTCTCAATACGTCTGCATGGCGTGGCCTGCCTGGTAAAGGCATTCTGACCGGTGTTGGCCTGTCATCATGGCTGAGTGAATGTGTCGCCAAAGATTCTGTTTTCCATAATACGAAGGTCCTGATCCTTCGGGATATGGCTGGTTATGCAGTGCCGCAAATTGTATATGGAAAAATTGCTCAGGCTCCCTACCGTTTTCATGAATTACTGGGCGCCGTATGGCGGCAGCGTGCTGAGCCATCACTGGCCGGGGATGAGCGAGCCATCATGTTGGGGGCATTGCAGGTGAGTGGCGGGGATGGTGTGCCGCTGATCTCGGCCTGTATCCGCCGTTCTTCCATGCCGTGCGACATCTGGCTTGAGAGGTTGTTTTCTTCTGTCGTGGTCCCGCTTTATCATCTGATGTGCCGCTATGGCGCCGGGTTTATCGCCCATGGACAGAATGTCACGCTGTTGTTGAAAGACTGGGTGCCCTGTGGCGTGGCGTTGAAGGATTTGCAGGGGGATTTCGATCTCGTCACTCCTGCCTTGCCGGAGCATGAGACTCTGCCGGAAGGATTGGCTGATCAGGTTGGCCGGCGTCCGGCCGAGCATCTGATTCATCATCTCCAGACGGGCCATTTTGTCAGTGTTCTTCGGTTCCTGTCAGATGCTTTGCTGATGCATGATGGATATCCTGAGCAGGCTTTTTATCAGGGTCTCGCCCGTGTCATCCGTCGATATCAGGCCGGCTGTCCGGAATTGGCGGCACGTTTTGAGATGTTTGATCTTTTTGCCCCGACCATGATGCGTATCTGCATCAACCGTGCCCGTTTCTCCATCGGGTATGGCGACACACCGGTACGGCCGAAACCTGAAATCGGAACGTCTCTCCATAATCCTCTTTATGATGACTGGTCACTTCGCGGCGATTGGAATTATGCCCCGCACCAATACTCAGCTTTACAGTCAGGGAGTATGGCCTGATGACGGATCGCTTTCAGTTTTCTGACTCTCCGTTGCAGGATCTTGCGGCGATCGGGATCGGACCGTTCAATCTGAGTGTTGCGGCCCTGCTGGATGGCGTGCCGGAGGTGCAGGCGCAGTTTTTTGATCGCAACCCGCGCTTTGCCTGGCATCCCGGCATGATGCTGCCTGATGTCACCTTGCAGACATCATGGTTGAAGGATCTGGTCAGTGCCGTACAGCCGACCAGCCCGTTCAGCTTTACCTCCTATCTGGTGGCGCGGCGCCGGTTTTACGAATTCATCACAGCGGGATTTGAAGGAATCTATCGCCGGGAATTCGATGATTATCTCGGCTGGGTTGCAGCACAGCTTCCATCGCTGCACTTCGGAACCCCCGTTGAGTCGGTTGATTTCGATGGCCGTCACTTTGTGCTGACGCACCGCCATGGAGAAGTCAGATCGCGCAATGTGTTGATCGGAACCGGGCATCATCCCTATCTGCCGCGCTGGGCGGCTGGTCTGGAAGATATGTGCCTGCATACATCCCGTTTTGCCGAGAAAGACCGTGATTACACGGGTCGCCATGTCATTGTGGTCGGTGGGGGGCAGAGCGGTGCGGAAATCGTGCTTGATTTGCTGCGTCGGGGGCCAGACCGTGTGGGGGAGGTTACCTGGATTACGCGCCGGATGAATTTCTCATCGTTGGATGAAGTCGCTTTCAGCAACGAATATTTTACGCCGTCCTATGTCGCGCGCTTCCATGGACTGTCGCCTGATCTGCGTGCCCGTCATGTGGCCGCGCAGAAACTGGCAAGTGACGGGGCTTCCCCGACCACACTGAACGAGATCTATCGCGCGCTATACCAGATCCGCCACCTTGATGGCCGACGCGATTTCGTGCGGCTGATGCCGTATCGGGAGGCGGAGGCTGCAAGGCGTCAGGGAGAAGGGATCACCCTGCATCTGCGTCATCACCTCGATGGTCAGATGGATAAGGTCACCGGGGATACGGTCATCTGTGCAACCGGATACAAGGCAGCCGTGCCAGCCTGTTTCGGATTGCTCCAGAAGCGTCTCAAACTGGATGAAGAAGGGCGGTACACATTGCGGCCCGATTTTTCGGCTGTCTGGGATGGTCCCGCTTCTGCCCGCATCTTTGTCCAGAATGCAGGGCGCCACAGCCATGGGATTGCCGAACCTCAGCTCAGTCTGATGGCATGGCGGGCGGGGACAATCATCAACAGCCTGCTCGGCCGGCCGCATTTCGATCTGGAGGATCCGGAGCCATTGGTGGATTGGGGGGTGGAGAGGGAGGATGAGACCTCCCGTCTCGCGGCTGAATAAAGGGCTGGGTTAGCGGTTTGTGGGGCGGGCTGACAGTTGTATCTGCTGCTCTGCAACCCAGCCGAAGCCGATACCGATCACCGCCCATAGCACGGCCTGTGTGCCGAAGGCAGCGATCCGGAAATGCCAGAGCAGATCAGCAGGAAATGTCACCGGCACTTCATTGATAACCGGCATGACACGCCCGATGAGAAGCAGGGCTGACAGAGCGAAACCGGCCCCGGCCAGCGTGCTGTTCCATCCTCCCCAGCGTGTTGCAAAAAGCTGCCGGATCACGAAGGCCAGCGTCATGGCTGACAGGGAGATCAGCAGCATTTCGAAATACAGGGTGGTGCGTTCGGTGATGGTATCAGCCTGTCCCACGGCAGGGGGATTGGGTGGATAGACCAGCCCCGGTACGAGGCAGATGGCGATAAATCCGCATCCTGCCAGCAAGGCGGACAGGCCACGGGGACCAAGTGGCAGGCGGCCCAGCATGGCGGCAAATACGAGGCTGAACAGACCACCGAAAGCAGCCCCGTACACGGTTACACCGGTCAGCAGCCCCAGCCCGGCCTGCGTGGTACGGGATACCAGTTCAGGTTCGGCCTCTGCTTCCTCCGCTGTCCCGCCGGAGGCATGATGAGTGTGATGGGCTGCGTGTTCGGCGGCAGCTTCAAAAGCGATGGCGCGGTCCACCTGCGGTTCCCCATACAGATGTGCGAACCCGAACGCGGCAATGCCTGCCAGAAACCCGGCAAGCATGCCCCGGATCAACAATGTCCGGATCATGATACGGTCAGAATAATGGCGTCAGTGGCAGGGAAAGCCGAGCAGATGCCGGCCGTCATGCACGAATTCATGGACATACATGCCGGAAATCAGGGAGGTGGCCCCTTCCTCAATGCCAACGAAATACAGTGCCAGCAACATGACCATCCCGAACAGCGTCCAGGGCAGAATATCCCGCAGCGGAACCGGACGAGGCAGTGGGGTGGCGGTCGGACGGGGAAGGGTCGAATAAATGGCAGACATTGGGTGGAAACTCCTGACGGGGAAGCGCGCCCCGATGAAACGGCAGGTGAAATGGATAGAGTCTGCAAAAACAGGGTCTGACTTTCAGCCCTCTCAGGCTGATTACAGTGGCGCGACCGCACCGGATTTACACCGGCTTCCATATGTTTGCAGTGGACGAACCGTAGAAAATCCCGACCTTTCCTGTCAATGCAAAGCGTATTTTGCGAAGGGGAGAAGGCTGGGATGCTTCGTCTGATCCTGCTGTGTCATGCTGCGACCGACGCCACGCGTCAGGCACGCTTTCCAGGCGACGAGCCGATCGAAGAGCGGGAGAGGCAGCGTCTGGCCATATGGAATCCCTCCCTGCCTGCCAGAATGGGGCAGCTGTTTCTCTCCCCCGAATTAAGGGTGCAGCAGACGGCAGAGGTTTTGCGCCTGCCTGAACGGGCTGAGCAGATGGAGATAACAGCAGCGCTGGCGGATCTGGAGTACGGCACGTGGCGCGGCAGAACTCTGGCCGATTGCGCACAGACCATGAAGGAGGCGGTGCAGTCATGGATCAAAGACCCTGATGCGGCGCCGCATGGTGGGGAGTCGGTCTCTGCCCTGCTTCGCCGTGTATCCGACTGGCTGAATGGCGTGGCTGAGCATTCAGGTGGGTATGTCATGGCGGTGACGCATCCCGCCGTGATGCGGGCTGCTGTCATCCATGCGCTGGGTGCGCCCGTTGATGCATTCTGGAGGATCGACATTGCACCCCTCTCCCGCGTTGAGATGAATGCGGGGGGTGGACGCTGGCAGTTACGCGGGATCATCCCGGCTCATCATGAACCGGAATGATCGGAGCGCTGTTCAGGCCCGGGCTTTGGCCTCTCGACGCCGAAGATGCAGCACGAACTCGGTATAGCCATTTGGCTGCTCGGTGCCCTTGAAGATCAGATCGCATGCCGCCAGAAAGGCGGGTCCATCGAAGGCGGGTGCGATGGGTCGATAGGCGGGATCGCCCGCATTCTGCCCATCCACCACTACGGCCATGCGGCGCAGTGTTTCTTCGACCTGTTCCCGGCTCACGACACGATGACGCAGCCAATTGGCGATGTGCTGTGCGGAAATGCGCAGCGTGGCGCGGTCCTCCATCAAGCCGACATTGTAGATGTTTGGCACTTTGGAGCAGCCAATCCCCTGATCTACCCAGCGGACGACATAGCCCAGAATACCCTGAACATTATTGTCCAGCTCATCCCTGATTTCCTGAGCCGTGAGTTTCCCCGCCTCCTCCAGCAATGGCAGGGTCAGCAGAGCGTGCAGGGAGGTGCGGGCGCCTTCTCTGGCAATGGTCGCTTGCCGTTGGGCCACGTCGATCTGATGATAATGCAGCGCATGCAGCGTGGCTGCCGTGGGGGAAGGGACCCAGGCGGTACTGGCCCCGGCGCGCTGATGGTCGATTTTCTCGGCCAGCATCGCCGCCATGTTGTCGGGTGCCGCCCACATACCTTTGCCGATCTGGGCATGGCCGGGCAGGCCACAGGCCAGCCCGGTATCCACGTTGCCATTCTCATAGGCCACGAACCAGGCCGTCTGCTTCATATCGTTCTTGCGCAGCATGGGACCGGCTTCCATGCTGGTGTGGATTTCATCTCCGGTGCGGTCCAGGAAGCCCGTATTAATAAAGAACACCCGGCTGCGGACTGCCTCGATGCAATGCGCCAGATTGAGGCTGGTCCGGCGCTCCTCATCCATGATGCCCATTTTGATGGTGTTGCGGGGCAGATTCAGCGCATCTTCTACCGCGCTGAACAGACGCCCTGCCCAGGCTACCTCATCCGGCCCATGCATTTTCGGCTTCACGATATACAGGCTGCCGGTTCGGCTGTTGGTGATGCGCCTGCCGGGCCGGCCGCGCAGATCATGCAGTCCGATCAGGCTGGTGATGAATGCGTCCAGAATGGTCTCCGGCACCTCTGCCCCGTCCAGCATAACCGCATCGGTCATCATGTGATGACCGACATTGCGGATCAGCAGCAGGGATCGACCGGGCAGCGTCAGGCTGCCGCTGCCATCAGGCGTGGTGTAAACCCGATCCTGATGCAGGCTACGTTCGACCGAGGCACCGTTTTTCTCGAACCGGATGGTCAGGTCGCCGCGCATCAGACCCAGCCAGTTGCGATAGACTTCGACCTTGTCCTCCGCATCCACCGCGGCGACGGAGTCTTCCGCATCCATGATGGTGGACAGGGCGGATTCAAGAATCAGATCGGCAATACCGGCTTTATCATTGCGACCGACGCGATGGTCGCGATCGAACAGGATTTCCAGATGCAGTCCGTGCCGGACCAGCAGAATACGGCTCGGTGCATCAGGCGCGCCAGTATATCCGCAGAATCCGGACGCATCGCGCAGTCCGGTCACATGTCCGTTGGCCAGCGCGATCCGTAACTTGCCATTATACACCGCATAGAGCATGGCATCGGCATGGCTGCCTTCGGCCAGAGGGGCTGCGATATCCAGCACGGCGCGGCCATGCCTTATGACCTCGGCTCCGCGTGCTTCATCATAGCCGCGCGTCGCGGTTTGCTGACGTCCAACGGCATCTGTGCCGTACAGCGCATCATACAGGCTGCCCCAGCGCGCATTGGCGGCATTCAAAGCATACCGTGCATTGTTGACCGGAACGACGAGCTGAGGCCCGGAGATATGGGCGATCTCATCATCCACCTGTGCGGTATCGACCTGAAACGCGGTGGGTGGCGGCAGCAGATAGCCGATTTCATGCAGAAAAGCGCGGTAGGCGTCGGATTGTGTCGCCAGGGCAGCACCGACACCGGATTGCGGCAGGGTATGGGCGCGGTGCCACTGGTTGATCTCGGCCTGAAACGTATTCCGCTGATTGAGCAGGGCAGCGTTTGCGGGCCCCAAGGTGCGCAGGGCGACGGCGAGTGCGGCCCAGAATGCCTCGGCTGTGATGCCAGTGCCGGGCATGGCTTCCTCTTCCACAAATCGACGCAGAACCGGCGCAATCTGAAGGCCGGAGGGCAGAAGGGATCGGGTGGAAAGGGTGATCGCGTTCATCGTGATCCGGTTCCTCGACAGGGGTGGGAACGCGACCGGTCACGTGTCTCCGCGTGTCCGTCGCCCCCGTCTGTCTTGGTGCCTGAGAGCATCACCCGGCTGGCGTTTCCGCAAAAAGCCGGACTTCCCCTTCGGCGGACCCTGCCGGGCCTCTCTCCAGAGTGTCCTGAGCGTGCGGTTCATGGGCCTGAGAGGTTCCCGGGGGGTTGCTCCTTCGGCGGCCATTCTCCGTGAGGAGGGAAAGCACTCTCCCGCACGCTGTCATCAGACAACCTTACTGTGTGAAGGCTGCACGGCACCGTCAATGGAAATTTAAAAAAATCTTATTATATGATTTATAATTTTTATCAATAAAATGGTGTCAGAATCCCGGTCCGATACCGCCGCTGACATAGCCGCCCCGAATCCGACCATCCTGACTTTGCAGGCGCCCGGTATGGCAGGCAGTCAGCCCGAACAAAGTCATTGTCAGCATGCCAAGGATGAAAAGGCGGGAAAGCTGCTTCATTTGTCTGCATACATTTCGTTGACCAGTACCAGCCCCAAAGTGTGACAGGCGGCAGCGATTGCAACCAGAATCAGCCCGTCAATAATCAGTCCCAACGGTGACAGCGTATGACCAGCGAGGAGGACATCATGGCCGAGAACGGATGTGGCCTGGCTGATGGCTTCCTGGACATGTTCTTCATGCACGTTGACCATCCCTGCAGCATGCCTGACCGCCAGCCAGATACCGCCGACAACCAGCAGCAATGGCGCGAACAGGGCTGCGATCTGCTCGATCAGCGACAGGAAGAAGTGAAAAGTGCCCCAGATGATGACGCGCAGGGCATGGGCCATCAGCCCCGGCATGGCACGACCGGCATCTTCCATGATCTGTGGGGTCTGCTTGTGGTCGAACGGGTTACCGATATCGGACAAAAGACGTCTCCGTTTCAGGGCGGGATCATCGGGGGGCGGTCCCTGTCGGCAGGGACCGCTTGCGCCGCCGCGACCGCAGGTGGCAATCGGACAGGGGTGGGTCTACGCTAGTCGTGCCTTTCCTGTCGCGGGAAAAAGCGGCTCAAGGAGGCAGGACGGGATGAAGGATACGCAGATGAAACGAAATGGAAGGCGGATTGGCTCTCTGGTCGCGCTGGCCGTCATGATGGCGGTCAGCGGATGCTCGACACATTCCACACCGCCGCGCAATCCGCTGGTGGCTCTGCCGGGACCGTATAAGTCGCTGGCGGAGTATCGCAGTGATGGCAAAACCTGCCGCGAAAAGGCGGGCGATCCAGCTTTACTGGCCCGGCTGCCGGCTTCTGAACCGAAGCGGACTTATTCCTATCCGGATTATCTCACCTGCATGCAGGAGCACGGCAATGTGCTCATGGCTGCCGGATATGTTGCCGCCATGATGAAGGCCAAGGCGGCCAGCCAGCAGCCTGCCGCGTCTGCTCAGCCTGCTCCGCCTGCCGCCATGACTCCTCCCATGATGATGGGAGGGGGCATGCCGACCTATTCCGGATTCAACGACTACTACCCCTGGTTGACCGGGGAGGATGTGGTGAATGGGGTAGGCTATTTCTAAAGCCGATGTAGAAAATCCGCGATCGTAGCGATGGTTTCCCCGGCTGCGGATAAATAGCGGCCGGTGGTCAGGAAGCCATGGATCTGCCCTTCCAGACGCTGCATCGAAACCAGCACCCCGGCTTCGCGCAGTTTGATAGCATAATCTTCCCCCTCATCCCGCAGCGGGTCGCACCCGCTGGTGATGATCAGGGCTTCCGGCAGGGCGTCATGTCGTGGGGCCAGCAAGGGGGAGGCGCGCCAGTCCCGTATATCCTGAGGGGAGCTGAGATAATGCGTCAGGAAATACCGCATCGAGTCGGATGTCAGGCCGAATCCCTGTCCGAACAGGGTGTGGCTGGCCTGCCGCCCTCTCATATCCGTGCTGGGATAGAGCAGGATCTGTTGGCGGATCGGGTGGGGCAGGATGGGCTGGTCCCGTGCCGTCAGACAAAGCACAGCCGCAAGATTGCCACCGGCACTGTCACCGCCGACGGCGATGCGCGCCGGGTCGATGCCAAGCATGGCGGCATTGTGTGCAATCCACGTGCAGGCGATGATGGCATCATTGACCGCGGTCGGGAATTTATGCTCCGGCGCCAGACGATACCCGACTGAAATAACGGTGACCCCGGCGGCAATGGCAATCTGGCGACAGGGCACGTCATGCGTGTCCAGAGTACCGAGCACCCAGCCTCCGCCATGGAAGAAAACAAATACGGGATCGCCTTCCGAAGAGGGCGGTGCATTGCGGTAAAGTCGCAATGTGATCTCGCCGGCTTCTACGGGACAGGACAGGTCACGGCACTCGGCAATGGGTGGCGGGTCCGGGTTCAGATGCAACTGACCGCGATCATAGATTGCCCGTGCCTGGTCCGGTGGCATTGTGTGCAAGCGTGGCCTGTCCAGTTGCTGCATGCGGACCAGAAATCCGGCCGCTTCCGGGTGCAGCAGGCTCTGCGGATCGGGAGAGATGTCGGTCATGACGTGAAGGCTGCTCCTGCAAGTCGGGCATGGTCCAGATCGGCTGGAGTGTTGATATTGATGAAAGGATCACCCGCTTCGGGGATGGCCCATTCGGCGTGGGCCACCGGAAAAGCGGCTGTGAACTGGCCGATGCGCCGCATGCCACTTTGCAGGGCCTGCGCCAGTGTGTCCCTCAGCATGACAGGCCAGATGCCGATGACGGGATGGGTGCGGTCGCCGGAACGGGCAAGGGCGATTGCGACTGCTCCTGGCGAGGTCTCGGTCAGACTTTGCCGGGCGCGCCAAAGGCGGTGGACCAGATCGGGCGGCAGGAAGGGCGTATCGCCCGGCACGCTCAGCAGATGGGTGAATCCATGCGACTCGGCCCATGCCAGCCCTGCCAGCACACCTGCCAAAGGACCCGAAAAATCCGGACTCCTGTCGGGCAGAATCGTGGTGGGCGCCCATGCCGGATAATCCGCCTCCTGGCGCAGAGCCTGCGTCAGACGGGATGGATCGCCATTGGCATTCAGGGCCAGCATGGCCACCTGCGGCCGGATGCGGGCGCAGATATGGGCCAGCAGCGGACGGCCATGGAGCAGGCACAATCCCTTGTCACCGCCCCCCATTCTGCGGGCCAGACCACCCGCCAGAACGATGCCGGGTATGGCAGGGAAATCATCTGCCATTGTGACTCCGTTCGTTTCTTGTATGGCGCCTGATCATATGGACATGCGACGATGTGGCGAAAGCAGCGGGGCAGGGTGCATGGACCGGACAGATGAGACCTTCCCGACTCTGACGGTGCTGCGTCACCCGCTGTTGCAGCACAAGCTGACCTTGCTGCGGCGTCATGACACGTCCACCGGAGAGTTTCGTCGTCTGGTGCGGGAGATGAGCCTGTTGATGGGGTATGAGGTCACGCGCGCCCTGCCCGTCGAGGATATCGAGATTGAAACGCCGTTGGAGAAGATGCGGTCCCCGGTTCTGACTGGCAAGAAATTGTGTCTGGTCTCGATTCTCCGGGCCGGCAACGGGCTTCTGGACGGGCTGCTTGAACTGATCCCTGCCGCCAGGGTTGGCCATGTCGGTCTGTATCGTGATGAGGCGACGCTGATGCCGGTGGAGTATTATCTGAAACTCCCCGCCGATATTGCCGAGCGGCTGGTGGTGGTGGTCGATCCGATGCTTGCTACCGGAGGGTCGGCGGTCACGGCGATCACGCGGCTGAAACAGGCCGGGGCGGTTCAGATTATTTTTCTGTGCCTGCTGGCAGTGCCGGAAGGGGTTCGTCATCTGGCGTCCGCCCATCCGGATATCGAGATCGTCACCGTCGGGCTGGATCGGGAGCTGGATACGCATGGTTATATCCGGCCCGGCCTCGGTGATGCGGGAGATCGCCTGTTCGGCACGAAATGAGAGCCTAAGGAAAAAAGAGGCTTGACGGGGCTTGTGCTCACCCTTTAAATGCGAATCATTATCAATCGCTATTTCCGGAGGGCGATTGATAAGAGTGTGGGCGATGTTCCCCCCCATCCGAACGGTGCTGGCCCCCGCCGGTACATCGGTCGTCAGACCGGTTTTCGTCCCGCTCGGGAGGGAGGAACAGATTGATAAGAAGATGTTCTGTTCCGCAAAGCCCCCTGCTCGGCGGAAGGGAACGCCCGGACGGCCTGCCATAAAGGGGTTGGCGCGTCGTCTGGAGGCGAGGGGAAAGCGAGGTGTGGCATGGTTTCCCCTTGCTGTCGGGGCGGTTGGCACGGGAGGGCCAACCGCCCCGATCTGATTGAAGGGCATGTGTTCGTTCAGCCCGCACGCTGCTCCGCGATTCGCAACAGGCGCAGGAAATTGCCGCCCCAGAATGCCTGAATAGCGGCTTCGTCATAGCCGCGCTTCACCAGCTCGGCGGTCAGGTTCGGGCTGTCCGCCGCATTCCGCCAGCCGGTGATTTCTCCGCCGCCATCAAAGTCGGAGGAAATACCGACATGCGCGATGCCGATGCGGCGCACGACATAATCAATATGATCGACGAAATCCGCGATGCCGACCGTTTCCAGTGTGCCCCCCTTGCGCAGGAATCCGTCCATGGCGGTGATCTGGATCAGCCCCCCCGTGCTTTTCAGCACATCGAGCTGTTCGTCATCGAGGTTGCGCGGATGGTCGCACAGCGCCCGGACACAGGAATGCGTGGCCACGACCGGAGTGGTGGACAGGTCGGCCGCCTGAAGCATGGTCTCTTTCGAGGCATGGCTGACATCGACCAGCATGCCCAGCCGGTTGAGGCGCTGGATGACGTCTCGTCCCAGAGCAGACAGTCCGTGATGCTCCGGCCCGTCATCACCCAGTGCCGGAATGGGCCGGGCTGAGTCGGCAATATCGTTATGGCCGTTATGGGTCAGGGTCAGATACCGCGCGCCCAAAGCACGGAATCGGTCCAGCACGGTCAGGTCGGTGCCCATGGCATAGCCATTTTCGACCGCGGGCAGGATGGCGATGGCCTTGTCGCGATGGGCCGCTTCGATGGCGTCGGCGGTATCGACCACGCGCACGGATTTCCCGTGGGAGGCAGCATCATCGCCGATTCTCCGGATGGTTTCCAGCATGGCCAGGGCGCGGTTGCGTGCAGCGCTGCGGCCTTCATCGGTGCGCGGCCCCTGCGGTACATAGGCCACCAGACATCCGGCGGAGAGAGAGCCACGCTCCATCTTGGGAATGTCGACATGCCGCTTTGGGCTGTCTTCGAACACGCCTGGCCCGTCCGGCCATGGGATGTCGATATGGCTATCGAAAGTCAGCAGAGAATGATGCAGCGTGTGAGGGTCCATATCGGAAGCATCGGCGCTCGCCCGACGAAGTCAAGACGGTGCTGCCGAGGGACGCCGCTTGAGGTGGCGCGGGGTAGCAAGAATTTCAGGATCGGGTATGATGGGAAGCAGTGTCTCCGTAGCTCAGCAGGATAGAGCACAGGATTCCTAATCCTGGGGCCGTGGGTTCGAATCCCGCCGGGGACACCACTCCCCTGCCTGTCCTCATCGGATTATTTCAACCGCTGCTGAAGCTGTAACGCGCGCGCATAAACCTGCTTGCGCGGCATGGCGATGGCGGTGGCCACCAGGGCGGCCGCATCCTTGACGCTGTGGGTTTCCAGCGCCTGCAACAGGGCGGTATCCAGATCCTGCGCTGTGGCCTGCTCGGCAGGGGGGGGGCCGAGCAGGACGGTGATCTCGCCGCGCGCTTCACTGGTCCGATAATGCTGGACGAGGTCGGAGAGAGAGCCGCGTCGGACTTCCTCGAACCGCTTGGTCAGCTCGCGCGCGACGGCGGCGGGGCGATCCCCGAAAACGGCCAGCATGTCATGCAGGCAGGCTGCCAGTCGGTGAGGGGCTTCGTGCCAGATCATGGTGGCGTTCAGCCCGGCCGCTTCTGCCGCCCGTAAGATGGTAAAGCCGGTGCGCCGCGCGGCCTCCTTCGAGGCGGGGAAGCCCAGGAACAGGAAGGGATGCGGCGGCAGGCCGGACAGGGTCAGGGCCAGCAGGGCGGCATTGGCGCCGGGAATGCCGGTCACCGGCAACCCTTCGGCGATGGCGGCGCGCACCAGACGGAATCCGGGATCGGAGACCAGCGGTGTGCCGGCATCGGAGACGAGAGCCAGCCGCTTTCCGGCCCGCATCAGTCCCAGCAGCGCGGGAATCCGGGCTTCCTCATTATGCTCATGCAGGGCTTCCAGACGGCGGTTGATGCCGAAAGCGGTGCAGAGGCGGGTGGTGGTGCGGGTATCCTCGCACAGGATCATATCGGCGTGTCTGAGTGTCTCAATGCCACGTGCCGACAGATCCTGAAGGTTGCCGATCGGCGTGGAGACGAGCACAAGACCGGAAGGGGCAAGACCAGCGGGAAGAGCGCGGGTCTGTTCGCCCGGATCGTCCAGTTCCGTCGTTCGGGCGGGTTGTGCAACAATGGCCGGGTTCTCTGCGTTTGCCTGCCGGGTGTGGGCATCGGGCAGGGATGCACCGGTGGAAAG
The DNA here is from genome assembly GCF_001889525.1 of Granulibacter bethesdensis. Lineage (NCBI taxonomy): Bacteria > Pseudomonadati > Pseudomonadota > Alphaproteobacteria > Acetobacterales > Acetobacteraceae > Granulibacter > Granulibacter bethesdensis. The sequence goes on along the minus strand of NZ_CP018192.1, from coordinate 2,613,972 downwards.
GGGATCGCATGCGGCGTCGGACATTGTCTCTCCTCGTAGCCAGTCTGGCACTGGCGGGGTGCTCGAACACCCTTTCAGGGGGGAGCGGCCCACTCCGTCTCAGCGGTAGCGCAGGGCAGGGTAGCGGTAAACTGGAGCATCTGGCGATTCTGTTGCCGCTCTCCGGTCCGGATGCTGCGCGTGGGCAGGCGATGCTCAAGGCGGCACAGCTGGCGCTTGATATCCCCGGCTCTCCGCGTCTGGAGCCGATTGATACGCATGGCACGCCCAACGGGGCGGCACAGGCTGCCCAGGCGGCGGTGGCGGGGGGCGCCTATATGATTCTTGGCCCGTTCAGCGCGGCGGAAACAGGCGCAGCGGCAGGGCCGGCACGGCAGGCCGGGATACCAGTGCTCGCCTTTACCTCCAGTCCGGCCCAGGCCCAGCCCGGCATATGGGTGATGGGGCTGACCCCAGATCAGCAGGTAGAGCGACTGGTGCAGGCTGCACGCGCCCAAGGTAAGTCTCATATCGCGGCGCTGCTGCCGAATACCGAACTGGGCTCTGCCATGGGCCGGGCGCTGGTGCAGTTTGCGCCGGATGCCACGGTGCGGCATTATTCCGGCGGGATGGAGGCCATGAACGCCACCGTGCGTGACCTGTCCGGTTATGCCAGCCGTCGCGGGCCGCTGGAGCAGAAAATCCGCGAGGCCAAAAAGAATGGTGATCGCAAACTGGCGGCAGAGCTGTCCCGTAATTCCGTTCCGCCACCGCCTTTCGATGCGTTGCTGCTTGCGGATGTCGGCACCCGTCTGGCCGAGATCGGCAGCCTGCTGCCCTATTATGATATCAACACGCCAACCGTGCGTATCATGGGGCCTGCGCTGTGGTCTTCAGAGCGCGCTCGCGCCGGTTCCGGCGATACGCTGAACGGAGCATGGTATGCTGCCCCCGATCAGGCCACGCGTACCGATTATGTGCAGCGTTACCAGACGAAATACGGCTCGGTGCCGTTGGCGTTGCAGGATCTGGCCTATGATGCCGCCTCCATCGCGCGGGTCATTGCCAGTGAAGGCAGCGTGTCGGCGGACAGCCTGACCAGACCGGCCGGATTTGCAGGCGTGGATGGGGTTCTGGTGTTGCATCCGGACGGAAAGGTCAGCCGCGGGTTGGCTCTGTATGAGATAGAGTCGGGCAATCCCAAAATGATCGAACCGGCCCCGCAAAAGCTGAACTCTACCGGGAGCTGACGATAAAGCCGGGCGCTGGTGCATTGTGTTTGAAGTGTCACACGGTGTGACTGCCGCCTGGCGCGTCAATGCGCTAGGCTGACGTCCTGTTTTCATTGAGCCTGCCCCTGTGCCCCTGACTTTTCCTCCTTCTCCTCCGGCGGTCAAACCGCCGGGCATGACGTTGTTCTGGCTGACGGCTATCCGGCTCAGTCTGCCCTTTTTGCTGTTGCTGGGCGGATTGGCCGCGTTTCAGCTTCTGACCTGGCGGGAGTGCGCGATCACCGCGTCCATCATCATCGCATTGGCCCTGTCGGCAGCCGGATCGCGGGTTATTGAACTACGAGGTTTGTATACCGCGCTTCGTGCGGGTGACGGCGTGAAGCCGGAAGTGATGAACGATGGTCCGGTGGCATGGGGTGCGCCGCATTGGTTGAGGGCAGAAACCCGCCGTGTAACCGGCTCTTTCGCATTGCAGGTCGCAGCCGCCGATGATCGCGCCCTGCTGAACGAAACGATTGTTGAAAAACTGCCTGATCCGCTGATCATTCTGGACGAGCGCCGCCTGCCTGCGCGCCGTAACGAGGCGGCCCGCACGACTTTTGGCCATGATCTTCCGGCGGTGCTGCGTCATCCGGGTATTCAGGCGGCGGTGACGAAAGCCTATGAAACCCGTACCCGCCAGAATGCCCGTATCGTGTTGGCTGCGCCGATGCAGCGGGAGGTCGAGGCAACCATCCTGCATCTGGAGCCTGATCCTCAGAAAGCCGGTAATGCCCTGCTGGTTCTGTCAGACCGCTCGCGGGAGGCAGCGGTTGAGCGAATGCGGGCCGATTTCGTCGCCAATGCCAGCCATGAGTTGCGCACGCCACTTGCCAGCCTGATCGGTTTTATCGACACGCTGCGCGGCCCCGCTGCCGAGGATCTTCCAGCGCAGACCCGTTTTCTGGGCATCATGGCCGAACAGGCGGAGCGGATGAACCGTCTGATCGATGATCTTCTCAGCCTGTCGCGGATCGAATTGATGGAGCATCAGCGCCCGGATCGCCCGGTCATGCTGCATGAGTTGATCGAACGTCAGATTGAGGCGTTCGAGCCGCGCCTTCAGGAGCGGAACATGCGATTGCAGCTGAACCTGCCGCCTTTGTCGACAGTGGCCGGGGATGCGGATCAGTTGACACAGGTTCTACAGAATCTGTTGGACAATGCCATCAAATATGGGCGTGATGGCGGAGAGGTCACGATCACCGCCATCGAAACCGGCTTTGAGACGGGCACCCTGGCGGCGCAGCCTGATCAGGATGTTTCCCTGAATTCTTACGGCCTGAAACGGCGTGGTGTGCTGGTGAAGGTCGGGGATGATGGTCCCGGTATTCCACGCATGCACCTGCCGCGTCTGACGGAACGATTCTACCGGGTGGACAAGGCACGGTCCCGTGCGGCCAGCGGTACCGGGCTGGGCCTGGCTATCGTCAAGCACATCGTCAACCGTCATCGCGGGCAGTTATTCATCGAGAGCGAGCAGGGCAAAGGCAGCACTTTCGCTTTTTGGATTCCCGTATGGGAAAAATCACCACCCGATATACTGTCCAGAGACAATGACCCGGATGTCGGAGACTCAGGTAATGGGCTGGCCTCATCCGCTTTGCAGGCTCATTTGCCCCATCAGGACAGTGCGGTGTCGCTGTAGGCCTTGAGAAAACAAGGGTTACAGGATCTCGCAGGCTTCCTCGAATGTCAGACGCGGTGCACGGGGAGGCAGGTCTTCAGGATCGCCATAGCCGAGATTGATCAGAAATTCGCTGCGCCAACCCTGCGGCATCAGAAAAGCGGAATCGACCTTTGCCCGGTCGAAACCCGACATGGGCCCGGCATCCAGCCCGACCGCACGGGCAGCCAGCAGCAGATAGGCCCCTTGCAGGGTTGCATTCCGGATCGCTGTTTCCTCAGCCAGCGCCGCATTATGCACGAACCAGTCGCGGGCATCCTCGTAAGGCCACAGATGCGGCAGCTTATCGTAAAATAACGGATCATGAGCGACGATGACCGTGACTGGCGCCTGCATGGTCTTCTCGACATTCCCGCTGGACAGGGCCGGGCGCAGTTTCTGTTTTGCTTCCGGATGACGGATGAAAACGAACCGGGCCGGACAGGAGTTGCCGGATGTCGGGCCAAGCCGGGCCAGATCATAAACAGTGCGCAGGGTTTCATCGCTGACCGGCAGCGGTTTCCATCGGTCGAAGCTCCGTCCGTCCCGAAACAGGGAGGTTGCCAGCCTTTCATCAAGTGCAGGCAGTTCTGTGTGGAGGGGCGCATTGGTAGGGTTGTCAGTAGAGTTGTCAGACTGGGAAGATGTCGCTGTATCGGTCATGGTGCTGCTCATGTCACTGGATCGGATGTGGCAATGGCCTTGCCTTGCCGTCAAGCGGCCTGTCAGCCATGCGATCCGTGAGATTTTTGGTAGTTCTAACTCTGGACCGGCATGAAGTGATGCAACAGGATAGGATCGAATAACCCGGTCAGGGGAGAGGGTGCCGCCCTTTTCCTGACCTGTCACCAGGTGACAGCCGGAAAAAAGCGAAGGTTCGAATGTCCGATCCAGACTTAACCTCCTCCTCCCATTCTGCGGATCCTGAACTGTCCGAAGGTGAAGGGCCGCCTGCCGAACCGCCGATGATCCGTACTATCGCCATGCCGGCGGATACGAATCCAGCCGGTGATATTTTCGGCGGCTGGTTGATGTCGCTGATGGATATGGCGGCTGGAAACGTGGCCACACGCTATGCACGGGGCCGCTGCGTCACGGTCGCTGTCGACTCGATCGCCTTTCTGGCGCCGGTGGTGGTGGGTGATGAGGTCAGCCTGTATGCAAAGCTGCTCTCCACCGGGCGCAGTTCGATGCGGATTGCGGTGGAAGCGTGGCGACGCCCGCGCGTCGCGGAGGATTATCGCAAGGTGACGCGGGCTGTGTTCGTGTTCGTCGCCATTGATGAAAATCGGCGTGCCCGTCCGTTGCCCACCAGCACTCTCGAACTCGAATAGCGCTTGCGCGCCTTAGCCCCGTCATAGGAGATGACCATGGAGCGCCCGCCCGAGCGGCGTCCGTTGCTGGCCGAGCGGGCTTTTGCGCCGCTGTTCTGGTGCCAGTTCTTTGCGGCGTTCAATGACAATTTTCTGAAAAATGCACTGGTCTTCCTGATCCTCTGGGGTGTCGGCGGTCACCAGGGTACCCAGTATGGCGGGGAAGCTCTGGTCACTCTGGCGGGCGCGGTATTCATCGCGCCATTTTTTCTGCTGTCCGGTCTGGCAGGAGAGATGGCGGATGGACATGACAAGGCCCGTGTCGCCACATGGCTGAAGGCGGCGGAAATTCCGGCGGCGATTCTGGCCGTGACCGGATTTCTGTTGCACTCTTTGCCTTTGCTGTTTCTGGCGCTGTTCTGCTTCGGTGTTTTGTCCGCCCTGTTCGGGCCGGTGAAATACGCCATTCTGCCCGATCATTTGCCCCAGACCCGTCTGGGGGCTGCGAATGCGCTGATCGAGGCGGCGACTTTCGTTTCCATCCTGCTGGGCACCGTTGCTGGCGGACTGGCGGCAAGGGGTGCGCCACCTGCGGTGTTTGCCGTGCTGGTCACGCTGTTTGCGGTGCTCTCCTTCCTATTTGCACGGCGTATTCCAGCGACCGGTGTTGCTGTCCCGGGGCTTCGGATCCGGGCTAATATCATGGCCTCTACCGGTTCCCTGCTGCGTCAGTTATGGGAAGAAAAGCGGCTGTGGCGGACTGCGCTGATTGCCGCATGGTTCTGGGTATCGGGCGCTGTGGGCTTGTCGTTGCTGGGGCCGCTGGTGAAATCCGTGCTGCATGGCAATGAACTGGCCGTGACTCTGTCGTTGACGGTGTTCTCCATCAGCGTGGCGCTCGGCTCCTTTCTGGCGGCGGCACTGGGCGGGGGACGGATCGCATTGCTGCCTTCGGTGCTGGGGGCGGTTCTGCAAGGGCTGGCCGGTCTCGATCTGTGGCGGGTGATCGCGCATGTGCCGACGGGTACAGGGCATGATCTGCCGCTCGGCACGTTCCTGCACCAGCCCGGTGTGCCGCATGTGATGGGTGATCTGGTCCTGCTGGCGGTGTCGGCCGGTCTGATCGCCGTGCCATCCTTTTCCGCCTTGCAGGCATGGGCCGCCAGATCCGAACGCGCCCGTATCGTGGCGGCTGCGAATATTGTTTCAGCGGGTGGCATGGTCGCTGGCGGCATGGTGGTGGCGGTGCTGCAACTGGTGGGCTTGGGCAGCGGGGTGTTGTTCGGACTGCTCGGCATGGCCAGTCTGGTGGTGGCTGGGCTGGCGCTGGCATTTCTGCCTACCAATGCGCTGCGGGATGCGATCTGGCTGCTGTTCCGCATCGTCTATCGTGTCGAGTTGCAGGGGGCTGAACATCTGGCCCGCACTGGTCCGCGTACGGTGATCGCGCTTAATCATGTCAGCTGGCTGGATGCCGTGCTGTCTCTGGCCTTGCTGGAACAGGAGCCGGTTTTCGCGATTGATCGTTCCGTGTCTGAAAAATGGTGGGTGCGGCCTTTCCTGCGCTTCGTGCGGGCGCTGCCGATCGAGCCAGCGAAGCCGTTTGCTACGCGCACACTGATCAATGCCGTGAAAGCAGGCGATCCGCTTATTATCTTCCCCGAGGGCCGCATCACCGTCACCGGCAGCCTGATGAAGGTCTATGACGGCGCGGCGATGATCGCGGAGCGGAGCGAGGCGGACGTCATTCCGGTCCGGCTCAGCGGTCTGGAATACACGCCATTCAGCCGCCTCAACCGGGAACAGGCGCCACGTCGCCTGTTTCCCAAGGTGCGGATAACGGCGCTGGCACCGCAACGTCTGGAAGTTCCCGCCGGTCTGATCGGCCGTCGCCGCAGGGAGGTTGCGGGCCGTGCGCTGAATGATGTGATGACCGATCTGATCTGGCGCACGACCACGGTTGAACACACGCTGTTCGAGGCGGTGCGACAGGCGGCCTGCCTGCATGGCTGGCGGCGCGTGGCGATCGAGGATCCGGTCACCGGTCCGCTGACCTACAGCCGTCTGCTGACAGGTGCGGCAGTACTGGGCCGTGCGCTGAGCGTGTATGCCGGGCCGGATGAGGCGCTGGGCGTTCTGCTGCCTAACGCCAATGCCACCGCCGTGACGTTTTTCGCGCTGCAATCTGCTCGCCGGATTCCGGCGATGCTGAACTTCACGGCGGGCGCGGCCAATCTGCTGGCGGCTTGCCGGGCTGCGCAGGTGAAAACAGTGATTACCTCCCGCGCTTTCATCAGCAAGGCCGCGCTGGAGCCGGTGATCGAGGCCCTCTCTGCCAGCCAGCGCATCGTCTATCTGGAAGATGTGCGCGCCGGGTTGAGCAAATGGGACAAGCTCCGCGGGCTGTTGACCAAATCCAGGGCGTTGGTGCCGGGGCGGAACCCTGATGCGCCGGCGGCTATTTTGTTTACCTCCGGTTCGGAGGGTACGCCGAAAGGCGTCGTGATCAGCCACCGGAATATTCTGGCGAACTCCGCGCAGACGGCGGCGGTGATCGATTTCGGGCGGCAGGACAAAGTGTTCAATGTACTGCCCGTTTTTCACTCTTTCGGGCTGATGGCGGGACTGGTGCTGCCATTGTCTTTCGGGGTGCCGAGCTATCTGTATCCCTCGCCTTTGCACTACCGCATCGTGCCGGAGCTGATTTACGCCACCAATGCGACCATCCTGCTGGGCACGGACACATTTCTGATGGGGTATGCGCGTATGGCGCATCCCTATGATATGCGCGCCCTGCGTTATGTCGTGGCAGGGGCGGAGCCGGTGAAAGCCGTGACCCGCCATGTCTATGAGGAAAAATTCGGGGTGCGTGTGCTGGAGGGTTATGGCGTAACGGAGACCTCTCCAGTGCTGGCCTTGAACACGCCGATGCATAACCGTTACGGCACCGTCGGTCGTCTGCTGCCGGGGATCGTGCCGCGTCTGGAGCCGGTGGCAGGGGTCGAGACGGGCGGGCGTCTGTGGGTGCGGGGGCCGAATGTGATGCTCGGCTATCTGCGCGCTGATACACCGGGTGTGATCGAGCCTCCACCGGGAGGTGAACACGATACGGGTGATATCGTCACCATCGGCGAGGATGGCTTCGTCACTATTCAAGGCCGTGCCAAACGTTTTGCAAAACTGGGCGGAGAAATGATCTCGCTGGCGGCGGTGGAGGCTCTCGCCTCCGATCTGTGGCCGGATGCGATGTCGGCGGCCACATCCCTGCCGGATGGCCGCAAGGGGGAGAGGATTGTGATGCTGACCACGCAGGCCGATGCGTCCAAACAGGTATTTCTGGTCCATGCCAAGGCAGCCGGTGCCTCTGAAATGATGGTCCCGGCGGTGATCGTGACGGTGGATGCGCTGCCCCTGATGGGCAGCGGTAAAATCGACCATCCCGCCGTGCGGCGTCAGGCGGAAACTCTGCTGTGATGGGGATGCGTTCATGCCGTGATGGTGTGATCCGGTATGGTGCCCTCCGCACCTCATGTCTGCTGCTGGCCTTTGGTCTGGCGCTGGCCGGATGTGCGCAGAATGGAGGATATGCAGGAGCCGCGTACAAGCCCGGCAATGCCAGTGGTCCTTACGGGATTGATCCGTATGCCGCGGGGGGCAGGAACTGGACGGGCGCACCGGTTCTTCCGCCGGGAAGACCGGCTGATCCTCCCCCGTGATTTCTCCTCATACACTCTTCTACGGGAGTGTCGGGTCTGTGTATGCCCAAAAGGGCTATTTCACGCTGGAAACTTTACGATCGGTAAACGTTGTAACCCTTATGCTCCGCCGCCATGATCTGGCCACTTTATAGGTGTTTGAAGGTGCGATGATGCACTGTACCGCTCTTCGCTGGATGACACGTTGTTTGCTCCTCTCCTCTGTGCTGGTGGTGGGGGCTTGCTCGAATATGGGCGGCTTTGGCGGCTACGGGGGTGGGTATAGCGGGGGGTATGGCGGGCCTTACTGGGGTGGCGGCTATCCCGGTTATTACGGCAATCCCTACTGGGGTGGGCCTTATTGGGGTGGTGGCCGCCGCTGGGGTGGTGGGCCACCGCCTCCCCCTCCTCCTGGACCGCCACCGCCTGCACCACGGCCTGGCCCGCCCCCGGGTCCTCCTCCGGGGCCACCGCCTGGGCCTCCGTCCGCGCGCGGGTCTGCGGCAGTATTCTTTAAATAAGTAGATCATCCCGATCAGAACCGGCGCCGTGAAAAGGGCGCCGGTTTCAGTATTGGCTTACTGATCCTGCAAGGCAGAATAATGTGCGTTCTGGTTTCAGATCGAAATCACGATGTTGCGTCTTGAATTTTGTAGCATGTTTCTTCTTGCTGCTTCCTGATCGACAGCACGGGAGGATGAAAAAATGTTTGGCAGGGCTGCAACACATTTCTGGACTGCGGCTCTGTTGGCAGGATTGGCCATCTCCCCCGCCTTTGGGCAGGAGACATTGCAGTTTCGGGGTGTGACTCCCGAACAGACAGCCGAAAGCTCCGGTCTGTGTCTGAGATTCGATGACAAGCTTTCGACCGAGGCCGGCACCAATGAAGCCGGCTTTTTGAAAGTGTCTCCGGCCGCCCGCATCGTCACCCGCGTGACCGCAAACCGCCTTTGTGTGGATGGCCTGTCGCCGGGGCGCGATTATACCATCACCGTTCTGCCCGGTCTGACGGGCAGCAAAGGGCAGAAGACCAGCCGTGCATTTACCGTCAAGGCGACAATGCCCGATCGCGATCCGATGATCGCGGTGGGTGGCAAAGGCTGGATCCTGTCGCGCGCGACTGCCTCCGGTCTGACGATCCAGACGGTCAATACGCGCCGGGTGCGGGTGCGGGTGTTCCGCATGGGCGAACATCTGCTGTCCTCCAAACTGACGAATACGGCGCAGTACGGACGCGATATCGATCTCGGCAAACAGAATTTCTCGGTCTGGGAACTCCGCCGTCTGTTGCAGAGCGATGTGACACAGATCTGGTCCGGCACGATGGATACCGGAACCGGTGCTGCGTCGGAGAAGAATGCGACCGTTGAAACGGCATTCCCGATTCCCTCCATCATCAAGCCGGAAGAGGCTGGTGCGTATCTGGTCATCGCGGAAAATGCGGATCGGCCAGTGGCTTCTTTGCTGCCGGGAACGGAGGATGGGGCCAGCGACAATGGCGATGTGTATGAAAGCAGCATTGCGGGACACTGGCTGATTGCCACCCGTACCGGCCTGTCCACATGGCAGGGTGAGGATGGGCTGACCGTGGTGGCGCGCGCGCTGTCTGATGCGATGCCGCAGGCGGGGCTGAGCCTGCATCTGCTCTCACGCGGGCAGGATGTGCTGGCCACTGCGAAAACCGACTCCTCCGGCAAAGCCCATTTCGCCGCGCCATTGCTGGCAGGCACCGGGGCGGCTGCGCCGGCACTGCTGATTGCACAGGGCGGGAATGGGGATATCGCGGTTCAGAGTCTGGAGGGTCAGCCTTTCGATTTATCTGATCGCGGTGTTTCCGGGCGGCAGCCGCCTGGCCCTATCGAAGCCTATCTTTATGCGGATCGCGGCATTTACCGCCCCGGCGAGACGATCCATGTCATGGCGCTGTTGCGTCAACGTTCGCTGGATGCGGCTGCTTCCATGCCGTTGAGTCTGGTGTTGCGCCGCCCGAACGGGATGGAGGCGAAGCGCATTATGCTGGATGCGAAATCCAGCCCGTCTGGCAGCCCGTCTGGCAGCCCGTCTGGCGGATTCCAGCATGATTTCACGCTCCCTGACCCATCCTCTCACGGCAACTGGACGATCGAGGCGCTGACCGATCCCTCCAGACCGCCGGTCGGCACGCTTCAGGTGCAGGTGAGGGATTTCGTGCCGCAGACGCTTGCGGTGACGCTGGATGGAATGCCGAAGGCAGTCGGCCCGGCCCAGCCTATCACCGGCACGCTGACGGGCCGGTTCCTGTATGGTGCTCCGGCGGCCGGGCTGCATGCGGAAGCACGGCTGGAATTTGCCCCCGACGCCGAACCGGTGCCTGGTCTGAAAGGCTGGCATTTCGGCGTGGTGGATGAGACGGTGGCGCAGAATGCCATGCCGCTCGAACTGCCTGATGCCGATGCGGCGGGGAAGGTGGCAATCGACGTGACCCCCAAGCTGCCTGATTCTGTTGCCTCCCCCCTGATCGCGACATTGGTGGCTGGTCTGGCGGAGCCGAGCGGGCGGGTGGTAGAGGCCAGTCAGCAGATCAAGCTGCGGACAAAACCTCTTCTGATCGGCTTGCTGCCGGAATTTTCCGGCGATCAGGTAAAGGAGGATACGCCCGCCCGTTTCCGGCTTGCTACGTTCTCCACCGATGGCAAGCCCGTGGCCCGTCCCGGCCTGCACTGGGCGCTGGTGCAGGAGGAGCGGCACTGGGACTGGCTGCGTGAAAACGGCAGCCACTGGACGTATCATTATCATGTCGTGGATCGGACGGTGGCGTCCGGCACAGTGGACAGCACCGCGGACGGGAAGACCGGAATCGAGCGTTCTCTGCCATGGGGCACCTATCGGCTGATCGTCTCGGATGAGGCCAGCGGGGCTGTCACCAGCATGAGATTTTCTTCCGGCTGGCAATCCTCCACCGATATGAATGTGGATAGTCCCGACAAGCTGGCTGTCTCCACGGACAAAAACACCCTGAAAACCGGCGAGACCGCCCGGGTGCATATCGACGCACCTTTTGCCGGTCGGGCGGAGATCGTTATCGCCAACAGCCGGGTGCTGGAAACCCGTGATATTGCGGTTCCTGCGGGCGGTCTGACAGTCGATGTGAAGGCTGCAGAGGATTGGGGGGCGGGGGCGTATGTTCTGGCAACGCTGTACAGGCCGCTTAATCAGAAGCGTCGGGCGCATGATCCGGTACGGGCGGTGGGGCTCGCCTGGATCGCTACGGATACTTCCTCCCATCATCTGACCGTTGAGATGAAGGCGCCGCAGCAGACATTGCCACGTCAGCACATATGGGTGCCGGTGCATGTAGTACGGCCTGATGGAGGCACCTTGCAATCCGCCTATGTCACGCTGGCGGCAGTGGATGAGGGCATCCTCCAGATTACGAAATTCCACGCGCCGGACCCGCTGGGTGCGCTGGCGGCAAAACAGCGTCTGGGCGTGTCCATGCGCGATGATTACGGCCGTCTGCTGGATGGCGGTGCCCGTGTCGGCGCGGTGCATGAAGGCGGTGGCGGCGGAGATGACGATCTGGGCGGGGCCGCCCTGCCGGTGCGCAGCAGCCGGACCGTGGCGCTGTTCCACGGACCGGTGGCGCTGGATGCGAAGGGCGATGCCACCATTGAACTGGATGTCCCGGATTTTCAGGGTGAACTACGTCTGATGGCGGTGGCCTATGATCCGCAGGCGCTGGGGCATGCGGATGTGCCGTTGACGGTGCGCGATCCGGTGGTGGTGACTCTGGCGCTGCCACGTTTTCTGGCACCGGGCGATGTCGCGCAGCCGGTGTTGCAACTGCATGATGTTGACGGCGCGGCAGGCCGCTACACCGTGAAGATTACGACTCAGGGGCCCGGCCAGGTCAGTGCACAACATGCGCTGGACTATGATCTGAAGCAGGGGGATCGCGTGGCTGATCCGCTGACCCTGACTGCCAGTGGTGAAGGCATCCTGACCATGGAGACCGAGGTCACGGGCCCGAACGGGTTCCATGTCACCCATCATGACGAGATTGCGGTAAGGGAACCTCATTTTCCCTTCAGCATCGCACAGACCGCCCTTCAGACGCCGGGAGAGCTATGGAGCTATGACCCGGTTGCGCAGAAAAGCTTCGCCCCTGGCAGTGTGTCGGTTTCCATCGGCTATAACCGTTTCGGCGGTATCGATGTTGCCGGTCTGCTGCGGTCGCTGTACCAGTATCCGTATGGTTGCACGGAACAGTTAGCCTCTGCGGCGCTGCCCCTGCTCTATTTCAATGATCCGACCCTGATCGGCAGGGACGGGAAGGAAAACCGGGTCGTCATTCAGCGTGTGCAGGGAGCGATCGACACGATTCTCGATCGTCAGGACGCAACCGGCCGGTTCGGTTTATGGCATCTGGGCGATAACGGGGCTTCGGATTGGCTGAACATCTATACCGTTGATTTTCTGGCGCATGCGCGGCAGGCCGGTTTCGATATTCCCGATGCGGCGCTCCGTCGCGGGCTGGCCAATGTTCAGGCCATCGTATCCGGTTCCGGCAACGAGGAAAGCGGTTATTATCGCGCCAGCCGGGATGTGACGGTCGTGTATGGTCTTTATCTGTTGGCCCGTTCGGGTGGCCAGGTGGATGCGGCCCTGCTGCACCGTATCAGTGACAGTCTCGGCTGGATGGGTGGTGACAAGCCGGAGCCGGGCAGTGTGACGTTCGAGAACGGCAAACCGGCCCCGGCGATTGCGCTCGCCCAGCTGGCGGGGGCCGCTTCCTTCACCGGCGATACGGAGCGGGCGAAAAAACTGTTCCGGCTGGCGTCCGCCAATCTCAAACTTTCCTCTGTGCCCGGTGAGTGGATGGGCGGCTTTTACTACACGCCGTTGCGTGATCTGGCGGCGCTGATCGCGATTGCGGCGGAAACGCGCAATGACGATCTTGCGACCTCTCTGCTGGCGAGCGTGCAGAATCAGAACCTTCAGCCGGGGAGCCTGAATACGCAGGAAAAGGCATGGCTGCTGATGGCGGCGCATGAATTACAGAACGGAGCGCCGCTCAAGGGCGGGTCGTTGCTGACGGTGAACGGTATATCCCGACCGGGGGTGTTGCCGATAGCGCTGTCACCCTCGCCGGAGCAACTGGCCAGCGGATATGCAGTCCGCAATGACACGCAGGCGCGACTTTTCCGCACGGTGACCGTGACGGGAACGCCGAAAGCGTCCCCGAAGCCGATCGAGGCTGGCTACACCCTGACCCGCACCTTGCTGAACATGGATGGCTCGCCGGTTGATCCGCAGCGTCTGCGGCAGAACGACCGGCTGATCGTCGCGTTGTCCGGTCAGGTCAGGGATGATGGCAATCATCAGACGGTGCTGGTGGATATGCTACCGGCGGGCTGGGAAATCGAGGCGCCGATGAGTAGCGTGAAAGGGTATGAATTCCTTCAGGATCTGTCTCCGTTGCAAAACTGGCAGGCCCGCGATGACCGTTTTGTGGCTGCTTTCGTGCTGGGGCAAGAGGGGAGTCGTCGCTACGAGGATCACGATGAAGAACATCCCGTCCTGTCATCCCGGGAATTCCGGGTGGCCTATATCGTGCGCCTGGTAACCCCCGGACAATTCACCCGCCCCGAAGCGATTGTCGAGGATATGTATCGCCCGTCCGTCATGGCCCGCACGGAAGCCGGCGTCACGCGGGTTGGTGCGCGTTGATCCATGCGGGGTAAATGGCGGCTGGTTGCGTTGGCGGTCGTGCTGGTGCCGTCCAGCCTGCTGGTGCTTGACGCGGCTTGTCCGCCCGATCTGTCCCGTGCGGGGCGGCTTTCGACGGAGCTGCGGGACTCCTCGGGCGGGATTCTGAACGTTGCCGTGACGTCCGACGGGTTCTGGCGGCTGCGTCCTCGGATGGAGGGGGTGGCGCCGCTCTACCGTTCCCTGCTGCTGGCGCGTGAGGACCGGTGGTTTGCATGGCATCCGGGGGTGAACCCTCTTTCCCTATTGCGGGCGAGCTGGCAGGTGCTGCGGCATGGCAGGGTGGTGTCGGGCGGCTCGACCATTGCCATGCAGACCGTGCGTCTGCTGCATCCGGAGTATCAGCATGCCCGCAACTGGCGGGGCATTCCCGCCAAGCTGCTGGAAATGGCGCGGGCGGTGCAGTTGCAGGCGCATCTCGGGCGGGAGGGGGTGCTGGCCCTGTATGAAACGCTGGTTCCCATGGGGGGCAATGTCGAAGGGGTGCGCAGTGCATCCCTGATCTGGTTCGGCCATGAACCGGACCGCCTGAGCAGGGAGGAAGCTTCCCTGCTGGTCGCTATTCCGCAAAGTCCGACCAGCCGCCGCCCGGATCGGCATCAGGAGGCCGCCCGTCGCGGCGCCGCCCATGTTTTGGCCATCGCGGAGCATGGAAAACCGGATGGTTCTGCTGCCATCTGGCCCGATATGCGCTGGCACAGGTTTCCAGCCTTTGCGCAGCACCTCACCGCTCGCTTTGGGCGCGATGCCGGGCCGGTGGAGACGATGCTGGATCGACATATCCAGTCCGGCACGGAACAGGTCATCACCAGCCAGCTGGAGCAATGGAGCGGCTCCGGTGCTGATATGGCGGCTCTGGTCATCCGCAACAGGGATCGCGCCGTGTTGGCCTATGTCGGAGGTGGCCATTATTTCGGCCCAACCGGGATGGTGGATGCCGGGATGGTAGATATGGTGCGGGCGATCCGCTCACCGGGCTCCACGCTGAAGCCGTTTCTGTATGCCATGGCGTTCGATCATGCGCTGGCGGCTCCTGATACGCTGATTGCCGATATGCCTTTGCAGGTCAGCACCTATGCCCCGCATAATTTCGATCATCGCTGGCATGGCGATGTCACGGCCCGTCGTGCCTTGCAAGGATCGCTCAATATTCCGGCGGTGGCCTTGCTGGCGCGGCTCGGCCCGGATCGTTTTCTGGCGGCTCTGCGGGCTGCGGGCATGACGGTTCGGCTTCCGAGAGGGGCTTCCTCTGCCGGTCTGTCGCTGGCATTGGGCGGGGCGGGGGTGCGGATGGAGGATCTGGCCGCGCTCTATGCCGGGCTTGCTTCTGGTGGGATCATGTCTCCCCTCACACTGCGTCGGCACGGTCAGACGGTGGAGAATGGACGGCTGTGCTCTGCGTCTTCTGCTGCGGCGGTGCTGGATAGTCTGCGTGATACCTCCTTGCCCGATGGCGTGGCGAAGCCCGAGCGCCCCATCGCCTATAAAACCGGTACATCCTATGGATTCCGGGATGCATGGTCGGTTGGCGTCTCCCCCCTCTACACGATTGTGGTCTGGAGCGGGCGGAAAGACGGTGCCCCTCGACCCGGTGCATATGGTCTGACAGCTTCCGGCCCAGTGCTGTTCCGGCTGTTCGACCTTCTGCCGCCGGAGGCACCTCTGACGGTGGCTGCCCCGGAACGAAGGGGAAGACTGGGGGCAGGACTGGCGCGTCTGGGGCAGTCGATGATGGCGCAGGGGCCGCGCATCCTGTTTCCTCCCAAGGGAGCAGTGATCGACAGCAGCGGCGGGCAGCCGGTCGATCTGCGGGCTGCGGAGGGCAAGCCTCCCTACCGGTGGATGGTGGATGGCCGGACTCTGCCGCCGCTTTCATTTCCCGGGCAGAGTCCGGTCTGGACGCCATCAAAGGGACAGGATGGGCCGGGCTTTCATCACCTGACTGTGCAGGACAGCGCAGGACGATCGGATTCGATAGACGTCAGGTTGATGGTAGAGGCACAGGACGTGACGGCCCAGTAGAGGCTGATACGAAAAACCCCCGCCTCTGAAAGCGGGGGCTTTGCATATAGCCGGTACCGACGGGACTATTTGTTGTCGTTCACTTTCTGATCAACCCACTGGCCGGCATTGTTCATGGCCTTGCCGGTTTTGTCGGCGGCGGTGCCGACGGCCTCCCCGGTTTTGGTTCCGGCCCGATCCAGCGCGGCCCCTGCACGTTGCATGGGGGCTTCGCGTTCACAGCCGGTCAGGCCGAGCAGGCCAGATGTCGCAATCAGGGCGGGAATGGTCAGAAAAATCGCGCGGGAAAAGCGCATCGAATAATCTCCTTCAATGAAATCCGTCAGGTCCGGATGGCCGTAAAGCCGGGTCTGACGGGATGTATGCAGGTCAGCGGGCCAGCCTGGCACGATGCCGGGCCAGATCTGCCTCCACCATCTCACTAGCCATATCTTCCAGAGAGGTCTCGGGTTCCCAACCAAGTTGGGTTCGTGCCTTGGTGCTGTCTCCAAGCAACACATCGACCTCGGCCGGGCGCATGAAGGCGGCGCTCGTTACCACATGTTCTTCCCAATCCAATCCTGCATAGCCGAAGGCGATTTTGCAGAAGTCACGGATTGAGGTCGTGCGCCCGGTGGCGACGACATAATCGTCCGGCCTGTCCTGTTGCAGCATCAGATACATGGCGCGAACGTAATCGCGGGCATGGCCCCAGTCGCGGGTCGCATCCAGATTGCCCAGTTCAAGCGTTTTCGCCAGGCCAAGCTTGATGCGGGCCACGCCATCGGTGATCTTGCGCGTGACGAATTCGATGCCGCGCAGCGGGCTTTCATGGTTGAACAGGATGCCGGATGAGGCATGCAGCCCGAAGCTCTCGCGGTAATTCACCGTCATCCAGTGCGCATACAGCTTGGCCACCGCATAGGGTGAGCGCGGATAGAACGGGGTTTTCTCGCTCTGTTTCGGTTCCTGGATCAGACCGTACATCTCGGAGGAGGAGGCCTGATAGAACCGTGCTTTCGGCGCGGCGATTCGCACGGCTTCCAGTACGTTACCGGCGCCCAGCGCTGTGACATTGCCGGTCAGCAAAGGCTGCTGCCAGCTTGCTGCGACGAAGCTCTGGGCGGCGAGGTTGTAGACCTCGTCCGGGGCGTGATCGCTCATAATGCGGATCAGGCTGGACAGATCGGTCAGGTTGCCGTCAATCAGCTCCACGCGGTCCAGCACGCCGAGCCAGCGCAGGCGCTCACCGATCACGTCGGAGGAGGCCGAGCGGCGCATCATCCCCAGAACGCGGTAGCCCTTGCTGAGCAGAAGCTGCGCCAGATAGGCGCCATCCTGGCCGGTAATGCCGGTAATCAGAGCGGTGGGCATATGCGATAGTGATCCCGAGCAATGGTGTTACTCTTTTGAGCCATAGTATGGAGCAACTGGCAAGTCTGCCTGCTATGGCCATCTGTGGTGCTCTGATCCGTGTCTGCACATGCCGGATATGGGAAAGCGGGGCATATCCGAACCCGTCATCCCATGTTACAGGCCCGCGGCCGGGCTGCCGGGAGGTGGCCCTTTGGGTGGGCCGGGATAGTTTTTGAGCATGAACAGACGCAGAAAAGGTCGGCCTCTGGATGGCTGGCTGATCATTGACAAGCCGCAGGGTATGACCAGCACCGATGTGGTGAACAGGGTCAAGCGCGGCTTCGATGCCCAGAAAGCGGGGCATGGCGGCACGCTGGACCCTCTGGCGACCGGCCTGCTGCCGATTGCGTTCGGGGCGGCGACCAAGACCGTGCCTTATGTGATGGACGGCACGAAGCTGTATCATTTCACGTTGAAAATGGGCGAGTCGCGCGATACGGACGACGCCGAGGGCGCAGTAACCGCCACCAGCACGGTGCGCCCCACCGATGATGTGCTGCGGGCGGCGCTGGAGGGTTTTCGCGGTACGATCATGCAGATTCCCCCCGCCTATTCGGCTATCAAGGTGGCGGGAGAGCGCGCTTATGATATGGCGCGGGATGGGCGTCCGCCCGATCTGCCGCCCCGCCCCGCTCGGGTGGACCGGTTCGAACTGATCGAGCGTCTGGATGATGATCTGGCGGTGTTCGAGGTCCAGTCCGGCAAGGGCGTCTATATGCGCAGCCTCGCCCGCGATATTGCCCGCGCCTGCGGAACGGTGGGCCATATCGTTGCCCTGCGTCGGCTGCGGGTCGGCCCCTTTACGGAGGCGACGGCTATTTCGCTGGACAAGGCGCTTGCTTCCGGCGATACCCCCCATGCTTCCCCGGACCTTTTGCTTCCGGTCGCGACCGCGCTGGCCGACATCCCGGCGCTGGCCCTGACCGAGCAGGAGGCCACCGGCCTTTCCCATGGGCAGGCCCTCAGCCTGATCCCGTTGATGGGCCGCATTCCAGACCGGATCGATCCCGATGGTGGATTGGTTCGCGCCATGGCGGGGAGCCGCGTCGTTGGTCTGTGCCGCTTGCAGGATGGTCTGCTGCGGCCTGAGCGCATGATGTGACACATCCACTGTAACCCTGACTCATGGAGTGACCGATGTCGATTACCGCAGAGCGCCGTACCGCGCTGATCAGCGAATATGCCCGCGCCGCCAACGATACCGGCAGCCCGGAAGTCCAGATTGCCCTGCTCTCCGAGCGTATCGCCAACCTGACCGAACATCTGAAGACCCACGCGAAGGACTTCCATTCCCGTCGTGGCCTGCTGATGCTGGTTGGCCAGCGTCGTGGCCTGCTGGACTATCTGAAGCGTAAGGAAGTTGCCCGTTATGACGCGCTGATCAAGCGTCTGGGCCTGCGCCGCTAATTTTGGCGTTTCCAACCGGCATAAAGGGGGTCAGCCCAGGCTGGCCTCCGCCGGACTTCTCCATTCCTGATTCGCCGGCAGGGCCGGATGCCAAAAGGGATGGAGCAGGGGAGAAATATTCTTTTCTCCCCCCACGCACTCTGGATCCCTCACCCTGGACAGGGTTGGACGATTAGGATTTGGGCTATCGCGCCTGTTCCTGTAAGAGAGTGACCGAACCGCGCCGGGTGGCGGAATTTGATCGGCGTCTCCGGCTACACGGCAAGCGGCTGCATCCATGCAGGCCGCGATCCCTGTAGCCCGAGCCGCCGGACTCCGCCTCGCAGCGCACTCAAAACACCGCAAGAGACGGAGACTGCATGTTCAATTATTTCCGCAAGGAACTCGATCTGGGTGGACGCACGCTGGTACTGGAAACGGGCAAGATCGCCCGCCAGGCCGACGGTGCCGTTCTGGCCCGGCTGGGTGACACCATCGTTCTATGTACGGCGGTAGGTGCGAAATCCGCCAAGGCCGGTCAGGATTTTTTCCCGCTGACCGTCAACTATCAGGAAAAAGCCTTCGCCGCGGGCAAGATCCCCGGTGGCTTCTTCAAGCGTGAGGGCCGTCCCAGCGAGCATGAGACCCTTGTCTCCCGCCTGATCGACCGTCCGATCCGCCCGCTCTTCCCGGAAGGGTTCTATAACGAGGTTCAAGTCATCGCCACCGTGCTGTCGCACGATATGGAGAACGATCCGGATATTGTCGCCCTGATCGGTTGCTCCGCGGCGCTGACCTTGTCCGGCATTCCGTTCTTCGGCCCGGTCGCGGCGTCTCGCGTCGGTCTGGTGAATGGCGCATTCGTGCTGAACCCTACCCTTGAGCAGCGCGCCGAAAGCAAGCTGGATCTGGTGGTCGCCGGCACCGCGGAAGGCGTGCTGATGGTCGAGAGCGAGGCTGAAGAGCTGAGCGAAGACCAGATGCTGGCCGCCGTTGAATTCGGCCATAAGGGCTTCCAGCCGGTGATCGACGCGATCATCGCTCTGGCCGAACACGCTGCCCGCGATCCCTGGACGCTGCCCGAGCAGAATCCGGAGCATGTCGCGCTGAAGCAGCGCCTGAACGAGGCTGGCCGTACCCTGCTGGGCAATGCCTATCAGGAAAAGGTGAAGCAGCTTCGCCAGGAGAAGATTTCCGCCGCCAAGAAGCAGATTATCGAAACGCTGGGGATCGGTGGTACACCGGAAGAATCCATCGCCAAGTCGATGCTGAAGGATCTGGAAGCAGATATCGTCCGGAATGCGATCCTCGATACCGGTATCCGCATCGATGGCCGTGACACCCGCACTGTGCGCCCGATCATCGGCGAGGTCGGTATTCTGCCGCGCGCCCATGGCTCCGCGCTGTTCACCCGTGGTGAAACGCAGGCGCTCTGCGTGGCCACGCTGGGCACCGGGCAGGATGAGCAGGTGGTGGACGCCCTGACCGGCGAATATCGTAGTCATTTCATGCTGCACTACAACTTCCCTCCCTACTCCGTGGGTGAGGCCGGTCGTATGGGCAGCCCGGGCCGTCGTGAAATCGGCCATGGCAAGCTGGCCTGGCGCGCCGTTCATCCGGTGCTGCCGGCCAAGGACGCCTTCCCCTATACCCTGCGCGTGGTCAGCGAGATCACGGAGAGCAATGGCTCGTCCTCCATGGCCACCGTATGCGGCTCTTCTCTGGCGCTGATGGATGCGGGCGTGCCGCTGAAGCGTCCGGTAGCGGGTATCGCTATGGGCCTGATCAAGGAAGATCGCGCCTTTGCCGTGCTGTCCGACATTCTCGGCGATGAAGATCATCTTGGTGATATGGATTTCAAGGTGGCCGGAACCGAGCAGGGCGTGACTTCCCTGCAGATGGACATCAAAATCACCTCCATCACCACCGAGATCATGCGCATCGCCCTGCAGCAGGCCCGTGACGGCCGTATGCACATTCTGGGCGAGATGGCAAAGGCGATCACCGGTGCCCGTGGCTCCGTCGCCGCGACTGCACCACGCATCACCGTTATCAACGTGCCGAAGGAAAAGATCCGCGAAGTCATCGGCACCGGTGGCAAGGTGATCCGCGAGATCGTTGAATTTTCCGGTGCGAAGATCGATATCGAGGATGATGGAACCATCAAGATTGCCTCGACCAGCGAGGAAAGCACCCAGAAGGCGATTGATCGCATTCAGGGCATCGTGGCAGAGCCGGAAGTGGGCAAGATCTATAATGGCAAAGTGGTGAAAACCGCTGATTTTGGTGCCTTCGTCAATTTCCTCGGTTCCCGCGACGGGCTGGTGCATATCAGCGAGCTTCAGCAGGGCCGGGTCAACAAGACCTCCGACGTCATCAATGTCGGTGATGCGGTGAAGGTGAAGGTTCTCGGCTTCGATGATCGCGGCAAGGTGAAACTGTCCATGCGGCTGGTTGATCAGGCCACGGGCGAGGACATCTCTGACAAGGTCGGCCCCAAAGGTGGCAGAGCCGGTCGCGGTGAGGGCGATCTGGCCGAGTAAGACGTGATTCGGCAAGCTGTCCCGATCAGGGGCAGCCTGCCGGAGACGCTGATGAAGACCGGAAACGGTCAGGATCGGTCAGACCTCCTCCCGGGTTCTGGCAGATTGCGGAAGAGAGTGAGTGATGAAGGCCATTAACGCGATCCGTATGGGCGGTGTTGACGTTCTGCCGCTGGTGGAAGGTGGCAAGGGCATTGCTGTTTCCAACGGACGTTCCTCCGGCTGCTGGGCATCTGCCGGTGGGGTGGGAACCTTCAGCGCGGTGAACGCGGACAGCCATGATTCCAGTGGCCGGCTGATTGAACAGATCTACCGGGGCCGTACCCGCCGGGAACGGCATGACGAACTGGTTGATTACGCCATTCGTGGCGGGATCGAGCAGGCCCGTCAGGCGCATGAGGAATCCAACGGCCGGGGCCGCATCCACGCCAATATCCTGTGGGAGATGGGTGGGGCGGAGCGGGTGATCACCGGCATTCTGGAAGGCGCGAAGGGGTTGGTGCATGGCCTGACCTGCGGTGCCGGCATGCCGTATCGACTGTCCGAGATCGCCACCCATTTCGGCATTCATTATTATCCGATTGTTTCCTCCGCGCGCGCCTTCAATGCGCTGTGGAAGCGCGCCTACCACAAGGCGGCCAGCCTGCTGGGGGGCGTGGTGTATGAAGATCCCTGGCTTGCGGGCGGCCATAACGGGCTTTCCAACACGGAAGATCCGAACCGGCCGGAAGATCCCTATCCCCGCGTGCTGGCGCTTCGTAACCAGATGCGTCAGTTCGGCCTTGGCGAGACCCCTATCATTATGGCGGGTGGCGTCTGGTGGCTGGAGGAATGGGAAGACTGGATCGATAATCCCGAACTCGGCCCTGTCGCCTTCCAGTTTGGCACCCGTCCTCTGCTCACACGCGAAAGCCCTGTATCCGAGCAGTGGAAGGCCAAGCTGCTGGCCCTGAAGCCGGGGGATGTGTTTCTGAATCCGTTCAGCCCGACCGGATTTTATTCTTCAGCCGTGAACAACCGTTTTATGCAGGAACTCCGCGCCCGCAGCGACCGTCAGGTTGCCTACACGGGTGAGGTGGTCGGCGAGCATACGGCGGTATACGGAGTAGGGCCGCGCAAGCGTTCTGTCTATCTGACCCCGGCCGATCTGCGTCGGGTACAGGAATGGGAACAGGCCGGATTTATCGAGGCTTTGCGCACACCCGATTCCACGCTGATTTTCGTCACCCCCGATCAGGCTGCCACAATCCAGGCCGATCAGGTGGCGTGCATGGGGTGCCTGACGGAATGCCGTTTCTCCAATTGGAGCCAGCGTTCCGAGAACCATACCAATGGCCGCAAGGCCGATCCGCGCAGCTTCTGCATTCAGAAAACGTTGCAGACGATCGGACATCACAAGAACGACCCGGACGTGATCGAGGACAATCTGATGTTCAGTGGTCACAATGCCTACCGGTTCGGCACTGACCCGTTCTATGCGAACGGCTTCATCCCCACCGTCAAACAGCTTGTTGACCGGATCATGACCGGTCGCTGAGCCGGATGCCGTTGATCATCCCTTGCTTCGGCGAGGGATTTTTTTTTGCGCCCAATGAATTTGGAGGGCGCATACAGCGGTGGTTTCGTGCATGCTCGATTTCCTCAATCGAAGGAACAGAGGTTTTCATGGCCGAGCCCACAGTCGCGGAAATACTGGCTGAAACACTGCATGTCATCGGCGTCCGTCGCGTCTATGGCGTGGTGGGCGACAGCCTGAACGCCATTACGGAGGCATTGCGACGGCGTCCGGACATGGACTGGATCCATGTGCGCCACGAAGAATCAGCGGCCTTTGCAGCAGGTGCAGACTCTCAATTGACTGGCCAGATCGCCGTTTGCGCCGGTTCCTGTGGGCCGGGCAACCTGCATCTGATCAATGGTTTGTATGATGCGCAGCGTTCCCGCACTCCGATGCTGGCGATTGCCGCCCATATTCCGACGGCGGAAATCGGCTCGAACTACTTTCAGGAGACCAGACCGGAAGCGCTGTTCCGGGAATGCAGTGTCTATTGCGAGACGGTCTCCGACCCCGACCAGATGCCCCGTACCTTGAACACCGCGATTCGTGCCGCCATCGGCCATCAGGGCGTTGCGGTGGTGGTGATCCCCGGTGACGTTGCGATGAAGACGGTTCCATCGCCCGTCGTCTCGACGAAAACGGCGCTCTGTCCGGAGCCGCCGGTGACGTCTCCCTCTGAAGAATCGCTGAATGCCCTGACAGCGCTGCTGGAGGCGGCGGGTAAGGTCACACTGATGTGTGGACGCGGCTGTCGCGGTGCGCATGATGAGGTGGTGGCGCTCGCGGAGCATTTAAAAGCCCCTATCGTCCATGCGCTTGGGGGCAAGGAATGGATCGAATACGACAATCCCTATGATGTCGGCATGACGGGGCTGATCGGATTTTCATCCGGTTACTACGCCATGGAATCATGTGACATGCTGCTGATGCTCGGGACTGATTTTCCCTATCGGCAGTTTTTCCCGGAAGAGGCGAAAATCGCGCAGGTCGATCTGCGTCCGGAAAATCTGGGCCGTCGCACCCGGATTGATCTCGGTGTTGTGGGTGATGTCAGTGCCACGATCAGCGCCCTGTTGCCGCGTCTGAAAGCCAAACAGGATACGGCGCATCTGGACACCTGCCGTCAGCATTACCTGAAGGCCCGCAAGGGGCTGGATGATCTGGCTGATGGAAAGGCGGGCCGTCCCCCGATTCATCCCCAGCACGTGGCCCGGCTGATCAGCGAACATGCCAGTGATGATGCTGTCTTTGCCTGCGATGTCGGCACGCCGACCATCTGGGCGGCGCGGTATCTCAAGATGAATGGCCGCCGCCGTCTGCTCGGCTCTTTCGCTCACGGCTCGATGGCCAATGCGCTGCCGCAGGCGATCGGGGCGCAGGTATCGGCACCGGAACGGCAGGTTGTTTCCATGTCGGGTGATGGTGGTTTCGCCATGTTGATGGGCGATTTCCTGACGCTGGTGCAGCATCGTCTGCCTGTAAAAATCGTGGTGTTCAATAATGGCACGCTCGGCTTTGTCGAAATGGAGATGAAGGCAGCGGGGCTGCTGGAAAGCGGCGTGGCTCTGGATAACCCCGATTTCGCAGCCATGGCCCGTGCCTGTGGTGTGTATGCGCGCAGGGTCGAGGATCCGGGCAAGCTGGATGAGGCCGTGCGGGATGTTCTGAACCATCCCGGGCCGGCTTTGCTGGATGCGGTGGTCAATCGTCAGGAACTGTCCATGCCGCCGAAAGTCAGCGTGGAACAGGTCAAGGGCTTCAGCCTTTACATGCTGCGTGCGGTGATGAGTGGCCGTGGCGATTCCGTGCTGGAGATGGCCCGTACCAACCTGTTCCGTTGATGGAGCACCCTGATACATAAGGGGGATACGTCATATGACGTATCCCCTGCCCCGTCTGATCCACCCATCATAACGACAGAAGAACGAGCGCGCTTTTCAGAACGCATCGCGAAAATCTGATCGGGAAGAAAAGTCAGTCGTCCTGCTTCTTTCGGGAGAGACGAGTGATGGTGATGGGTAGGCAGACAGGGCGGCGGGCCGCTGTGACGGCCATTGTAATGATGAATGCGGTGCTGGCCGGCGGCAGTATTGCCCATGCCCAGACATCAGGAGTCCTACGCAAACCGGATGCACAGGGCAATTTCAATCCCCGCGTGGTGGAAGGGCTGATAAAGCCGAGGCTCACACCGGAGGAGAAAAAAGAGGAAATCCTGGCCCCGTTCTCGCGCAAGCTTCGCGAATCGGGGCTGAAGCTGCACGGGACGTTTCTCGATTTCATGGAAGCCAATCCGAGCGCGGGCACCTATACCGGCAATACTGCGAATTCGGGTTATCTGATTGTCGGGGCCGATGCTGATCTGGAAAAAATTCTCGGGATCAAGGGCGGCACGTTCCATTTCGAGGAAACGATTTTTACCCTGCGTTCCAATGTCCTGATCTCGGGGGAGATCGGCGATAACAGTATCGGTTATCCGCCTCCCTATAATCTTCGTCCTAATCAGTTGTCCCTGCTGACTTATGAACAGCATCTCCTGAATGACAAGCTAGTCATCGAAGCAGGCCGCACGCATCCCAACCGGTATTTCGCGGCTCCGAACTGTCAGGTTATCAACAGCTGTTATCAGGATGTTCTTTATATTAATGCCGGCTATGTTTCTCCGCAGTATTCGATGTGGGGCGGCAGGGTTAGCTACGCCTTCAGCCCAGGCTGGTATGTGGAGGCGGGGTCTTTTGCCACTAATCCGAATGCGAACAGCCGCAGCGGGTGGGATTGGGGTCTGGAAACGCCTCAGGGCGCGTTGACCATGGTTGAAATCGGCCAGAAAACTGATTTCAGTAATTCAGCCTATCCTGGCAGCTATTCATTCACCGCATTTTACAACAATGCAGATCATAATTCCTTCAAAACCGTCTCCGGTCAGCCGAAAGCCTATTTTCCGGGTGATCCGCTCCGCCAGAGCCACGGTACGCAGGGGCTGGTACTGAATACTCAGCAGACGGTGTGGCGTGCGGATGGCGGCAAAGGTAAAACCCTGACCCCGACCGCGCTGGTGCTGTATAGCGGGCTTGGGCTTGGGCTGGATGCAACGGCTCCTATTCAATCAGACCTCTATGTCGGAGCAACCCTGCAGGCACCTTTCCAGAGCCGTCCCAATGATCGTTTCGGCGTCAAGATCAAGTGGGAACGGATGACGGGCGCGCTGGCCAATTATCTGGCGCAGGCCAATGCGGTGGCCGGTGGTACCGGCGGTGACTTCTCCCGCGACAAGGCGATTTTTGAGCTGAACGCGCATATCCAGCTTTACTCCGCCGTCGCGTTCGAGCCGGTGTTCGACTACATCGTCAATCCGAACTCCTACTATACGCCGACCGCTGCGAAGCGGCCTCAGGATGGCGTCTATGTGGGTGGCACGTTCATTCTGCCGTTCGGGGCTATGCTGGGTCTGTAAGAGCCGTCAGATTCCTCGTGGTGTGGAGCAGGCGGTGAAAAGCCGCCTGTTGTCATGGAGAGTATGAAGAACTCTGCGGACCAAGCCCTGACCATGAGGAGACGCGGAATGAAGATCGGATTTCTGGGACTTGGCACAATGGGCAAGCCCATGGCAGCCAATCTGGTGAAGGCCGGCTACCGGGTCAGAGTCTGGAACCGCTCGCCTGACTCGGTCTCAGCGCTGGTGGCCCAAGGCGCTGTGGCCGGGGCGACGCCTCGCGACACCTGCGCGGGTGCAGATGTGGTCATCTCCATGCTGTCGGACGATGCGGCCACCCGTGCTGTCATGATGGATGCCGGCGGGCTGGAGGCGATGAAGCCGGGTGCCATCCATATCAATATGGCTACAATATCAGTGGCCTGTGCTGTCGATCTGGAGCAGTGCCATCGTGAAAAGGGTGTGC
>NZ_CP018192.1:2312500-2582500 GCF_001889525.1 Granulibacter bethesdensis | reverse complement strand
AATGGGTCAGCGAGTTTCTGTTTGCAGCAAGCTTAAGCCGATAGGTGTAGGCGCAGCGAAAGCGAGTCTGAATAGGGCGTCAAGTTGCAGGTAGAAGACCCGAAACCGAGTGATCTAGCCATGGCCAGGCTGAAGGTGCGGTAACACGCACTGGAGGGCCGAACCCACGCCTGTTGAAAAAGTCGGGGATGAGCTGTGGCTAGGGGTGAAAGGCCAATCAAACTCGGAGATAGCTGGTTCTCCGCGAAATCTATTGAGGTAGATCGTCGCGTGTTTACCCCCGGGGGTAGAGCACTGGATGGGCTAGGGGGCTCCAAAGGCTTACCAAACCTAACCAAACTCCGAATACCGGGAAGTATAGCGCGGCAGACAGTCCATGGGTGCTAAGGTCCGTGGACGAGAGGGAAACAGCCCAGACCGCCAGCTAAGGTCCCCAAGTTGTGGCTAAGTGGGAAAGGATGTGGGAATTCCAAAACAACCAGGAGGTTGGCTTAGAAGCAGCCATCCTTTAAAGAAAGCGTAATAGCTCACTGGTCTAATAGAAATCCTGCGCCGAAAATGTAACGGGGCTCAAGCCACACACCGAAGCTGCGGGTGTAGAGTGATCTACGCGGTAGCGGAGCGTTCCGTAGGCCTGTGAAGGGAGATGGGGTGACCCCTCCTGGAGGTATCGGAAGTGCGAATGCTGACATGAGTAGCGACAAACAGTGCGAGAAACACTGTCGCCGAAAGTCCAAGGGTTCCTGCGCAAGGTTAATCCACGCAGGGTGAGCCGGCCCCTAAGGCGAGGGCGAAAGCCGTAGTCGATGGGAATCAGGTGAATATTCCTGAGCCTGCTGGAAGTGACGAATGTGAAGCGTTGTGGGGACTTACTGGATTGCCCCTGCAGCCGGATCGTTCCGGGAAATAGCTCCAGCGAATAGACCGTACCCGAAACCGACACAGGTGGACTGGTAGAGCATACCAAGGCGCTTGAGAGAACGATGTCGAAGGAACTAGGCAAATTGCTTGCGTAACTTCGGGATAAGCAAGACCCATGTCCGGGCAACCGGGTGTGGGTGGCACAGACCAGGGGGTAGCGACTGTTTAGTAAAAACACAGGGCTCTGCGAAGTCGAGAGACGACGTATAGGGTCTGACGCCTGCCCGGTGCCGGAAGGTTAAGAGGAGGTGTGCAAGCACTGAATTGAAGCCCCGGTAAACGGCGGCCGTAACTATAACGGTCCTAAGGTAGCGAAATTCCTTGTCGGGTAAGTTCCGACCTGCACGAATGGCGTAACGACTTCCCCACTGTCTCCGGCATCGGCTCAGCGAAATTGAATTCCCCGTGAAGATGCGGGGTACCCGCGGTCAGACGGAAAGACCCTATGAACCTTTACTGCAGCTTTGCAGTGGCACCAGGAAAATGCTGTGTAGGATAGGTGGGAGGCTTTGAAGCATGGGCGCTAGCTTGTGTGGAGCCAACCTTGAAATACCACCCTGCGTTTTTCTGGTGTCTAACCGAGACCGGTCAGCCCGGTCCGGGACCCTGCATGGCGGGCAGTTTGACTGGGGCGGTCGCCTCCCAAATGGTAACGGAGGCGCGCGATGGTGGGCTCAAGCCGGTCGGACATCGGCTGTTGAGTGCAATGGCATAAGCCCGCCTGACTGCGAGAGCGACAGTTCGAGCAGAGACGAAAGTCGGCCATAGTGATCCGGTGGTCCCGCGTGGAAGGGCCATCGCTCAACGGATAAAAGGTACTCTAGGGATAACAGGCTGATCTCCCCCAAGAGTCCACATCGACGGGGAGGTTTGGCACCTCGATGTCGGCTCATCACATCCTGGGGCTGGAGCAGGTCCCAAGGGTTCGGCTGTTCGCCGATTAAAGTGGTACGTGAGCTGGGTTTAGAACGTCGTGAGACAGTTCGGTCCCTATCTGCCGTGGGTGTTGGAGACTTGAGAGGATCTGTCCCTAGTACGAGAGGACCGGGATGGACGCACCTCTGGTGCACCGGTTGTCGCGCCAGCGGCACAGCCGGGTAGCTATGTGCGGACGGGATAACCGCTGAAAGCATCTAAGCGGGAAACCCACCTCAAAACCAGGTCTCCCTGAGGGCCGTGAAAGACCATCACGTCGATAGGCCAGGTGTATACGTGCGGTAACGCACTCAGCTAACTGGTCCTAATAGCCCGATAGGCTCAAGAACTTCCATCATGCACAGAAGTCATCCACACATGACACACAGCACATCCTAAAAAATACCAGAACATCCCATCACAACACCACCACCAAAAAGGTGGGTTGGACGACCTGGTGGCTATGGCGGGGAAACTACACCCGATCCCATCCCGAACTCGGACGTGAAATGCCCCAGCGCCCATGGTACTGCATCTCAAGATGCGGGAGAGTAGGTCGCCGCCAGGTCTTCCAACCCACCTCTATCGCTACCTACCACCACAAACGCGGGGTGGAGCAGCCCGGTAGCTCGTCAGGCTCATAACCTGAAGGCCGCAGGTTCAAATCCTGCCCCCGCAACCATCTCAAATGCTAATGCCAGATCGCGCATATCAGCCGCCCCAATCGGGCGGCTTTTTTGCGTCCGTTAGATTATTTCCGCAGTTGCACATAACATTTATCTTTCTCCTTATTGGCATTGGCTATGTGAAAAGCTGAAGGGCAGCTTGAGGCATTCCTTTGCTTGAAATTCCTGAAAAAATGCCTCGGTCAGATATCATTGCCGCTATTTCAGAGGTTGTTGTTACACTTTGAAAAGACAGGCGTGAGAAACGAGACAGTGGCATGTGGTCGCCCGGCTTCGAGCCACTGATTTAATACCAGCCACTGGAAAAAACCGTTTTACTGCTGCTGAAAACCGGCTGCTCGCAGAGAGCGGGCGCGCATCAAAATCTTGTTTTCGATTTCAGTAACGGTTTCCTTGTCGACGGGTGCTTCTTCCCATTGTCCGCCCTTCTGCACCTGCCGGAACAGGGAGACGCGCACACCATCACTGCGCATGACCGGGCTGAGGATATAGGCCGTCACCTTGAACCGCTCGCCGGGAGAAGAGGGGGGCTGATACCAGTTGGTGATGATGACCCCACCATACGGATCAGCGGACTTCAGGGACATGAAGGACAGCGTGTCGAGCGTCGCGCGCCACAGAAAAACATTCACTTCCTGCCCGGGTTTGGCCCCATTGCTGATGCTCTGTGCGGCCGCCTGATTTTGTGGATCGGTAAAATCCTTGCTTTCGTTTTCCTGACTGCTGCAAGCGGCCAGCAGCAGAAGAGCGGAAACGGCGATGGCTGAACGATAGGATAAAGACATGTCGTATTCCGGAACGGTAAGGACCGATAATGGGCAGGCAACAAGATGCGGTCCATGCCCTATTACCGTCAGAGCAGACGCAGGCCAAGCCATCCCTGCTTCACGATTCCTCATACGATTGTTGCGCCAGATTACGTCAGCAGAGAGCGGTGCCGTCAGTGCCTTGTATGCAGGGCACCAATAGCCCCCACATTCAGGATGCCGCTGATGCGGAATAAACCCGCATGTCGTCCTTTTATCCCACCCAGAGCGGCAATGTACGGCTGGTGGTGAAGACCGCGGCCAGCCATACGAACAAGCCGGTTCCAGTGTCCGGCCCCCAGAGCGGCTGCCCCCGGATGGCTTTCCGTCGGCAGAAACGGGGAGAAGAAAATCAGGCCAGCGCCCAGACGGTGTGCACGGCGTAGCTCAGGGATTGTATGGGCAGAGGCGGTGGTTATCGGTCGGCCTCGCAAGCCAGGGGGCAAGCCAGGGGGCAACGCAGGGGGAAGACAGGTGGAAGCCTTGTCGGCTCTGTTGGCTAATCTGCCGCCGCGTCGATGGGGTTGCGTCCGCATCGGCAGGCCCCCGGGGATGCAGCCAGAGACGCTCAGCATCAGCCGCCGGGCACGGCAGAGCCGCATGACCTGACGTAACAGAGTTGCCCGTACGGTGTCAGGCAGGGCATCATGGCGAAAGACGACGCCGCATAATCCGCGCGGCAACCGGGCAATGTCAGGGCGTGGATCGGGTACACGGCGATGATCGGTGAACAGCCAGAGGGGCGGTGGTGCGTTGCGGGGGGCTTTGGCCTTGACGGCGCGCGCCCAGGCAATGAGCTTTTGGTCCATGTCCTTGCAATCTTACGCTGATACTTCTCTCTCAGACCAGCAGCCTGACCTTATGAGCGCTGCTTTGGCCAATATTCGGGCACGGATCGATGCGGCGGCGCGTCTTGCCGGACGTGACCCGCAGACGGTGACGCTTGTCGCGGTTTCCAAAACGCATGGTCCTGACGCGGTGGCGGCGGCGCGCCAGGCAGGGCAGAGCGTGTTCGGGGAAAACAAGGTGCAGGAGGCTCTGTCGAAGTTCCTGCCGCTGCGTGACGAAGCCGATCCTCCCACCCTTCATCTGATCGGCGGCCTTCAGACCAATAAAGCCCGGGAGGCGGTGCGTGTGGCCGATGTGATCGAAAGTCTGGACCGTCCGCGTCTGGCCGATGCACTGGCATTGGCCGCGGAGAAGGAGAAGCGTCTGCCCCGCCTGCTGGTGCAGGTGAATGTCGGGGATGAGCCGCAAAAATCAGGTATCCCCACGCGGGAGGCTGATTCGTTTATCGAGATGTGCCGGCATCGTTTCGGGGATGCCTTATGCGGCGTGATGGGTATTCCACCGGCGGATGTCGATCCGGGCCCCTATTTTTTGTGGCTGGCGGCAGCAGCAGCGCGCCATGGATTGCCGGTTATTTCCATGGGCATGTCAGGTGATTTTGAGCAGGCCATTGCCAATGGGGCAACGCATGTGCGAATCGGCACAGCCATTTTCGGTGCCCGGCCCCGTCCATCTGTGGCGGAACACTCTTCTCCGTCCGTGCCGGATGGCGGACATCTTTAAACGCTCATTCTTCATGAGAATCGGGCATATTGACTGGCACGTCCTGTGCCATCGACTGAACTCTCGACTGGACGACGGCTTGAACGGGGAAGTGATATAATGTCGGCGGCGGAAAAACTGGCGGCTGACGAAAAAAAGCCCACTGGTCTTGTTATGTTGCTGGGCGCGCTGGGGGTGGTGTTCGGCGATATCGGGACCAGCCCGCTTTACGCCTTCAAGGCGGCTCTGCTGCATTTTCAGGATGATGGGTCCGTTATTAACAGGCTGGAAGTCTATGGTGTGTTGTCCATGGTCTTCTGGTCACTGGTATTGATCGTCACGGTCAAATACGTGCTTCTGGTGATGCGGGCCGATAATCAGGGGGAGGGGGGTATCCTGTCTCTGATGGCGCTGGCCCAGCGTGTCGCCAATCCGGGACGCATGCGGTACTGGCTGGGTATGACGGGAATCATTGGCGCCTGTCTGTTCTTCGGGGATGGCGTCATTACCCCCGCGATTTCAGTTCTGTCGGCAGTGGAAGGGTTGGAGATCACCTATCCCGCCATGAAGGATTACGTGTTGCCGATTGCGTCCGTCGTGATCGTGGCGCTGTTTATGGTGCAATGGCGCGGGACCAGCATCATGGGCCGCGTGTTTGGTCCGATCATGGCGGTCTGGTTTCTTCTGATCGGATTGCTGGGTCTTCTGGCGATCCTGCATCACCCAAAGGTGTTACTGGCGCTGTCCCCCGGTTATGCGGGGCTGCTGCTGATCCAGCACAGGCTGTTGGCCTTTATTGTGCTCGGCTCCGTCGTGCTGGCTGTGACGGGGGCAGAGGCATTGTATGCCGATATGGGGCATTTCGGCGGCCGGCCCATCAAGCAGGCCTGGTTATGGATCGTGTTGCCGGCCCTAACGTTGAATTATTTCGGACAGGGTGCCCTGATCCTGCATGATATCAAGGCGCTGGATAATCCTTTTTTCCTGCTGACACCGCCTTGGTTGCGCCTGCCGATGGTGTTGCTGGCGACGGCTGCGACTGTGATTGCCAGTCAGGCGATGATTTCAGGCGCGTTCTCGATGGCACGGCAATGCGTCCAGCTGGGTTTCCTGCCGCGTATGACGGTGCGCCATACCAGTGAGACGGAGCAGGGGCAGATCTATGTGCCACAGGTGAACAGCGCCTTGCTGATCGGAGTGCTGGCGCTGGTTCTGACCTTTCGCACCAGTGACAATCTTGCGGCGGCTTATGGTATCGCCGTGACGGGAACGTTTCTGTGCACGGGTATTCTGGCCGTGGTCGTGTTCCGCCGTCAGTTCGGTTGGAGCCGTCGCAGTGTTATGGCTGTGTTTGGCTTTTTCTTCCTGTTGGACAGTCTGTTTTTCGCCTCCAACATGCTGAAGATCCCGCAGGGTGGTTATGTGCCGCTGGTGTTGGGTGGGCTGCTGATGGCGATGATGACCAGCTGGAGCGCGGGGCGTCGTCTGCTGATGAGCAGATGGAGGCAGGACAGCCTGCCGCTGGCTTCCTTTCTGGCGCGCCTGCCTCAATCGCGGATTCTGCGTGTGCCGGGAACGGCTGTGTTCCTGACCGGCAATCCGGATTATGTACCGGGCGCGCTGCTGCATAACCTGAAGCACAACAAGGTGCTGCATGAGCGTGTCCTGTTCCTGACCGTCAAGACGCTCGACCAGCCCGAAGCCGGGCCGGATCAGCATCTGGAAGTCGAGGAGCTGGCAGAGAATGTCTATCGTGTGATCATACGCTATGGCTTCAAGGAAAGCCCGAACATTCCCCGTGATCTCGATGCGCTGCGTGCTCGGGGTGTGCCGATCGAATCGATGCAGGTTTCCTATTTCTTCGGTCGGGAAACCATTGTGGCCGGGAAAGCGCCGAAAATGCCGCTCTGGCGTCTGTGGCTGTTCCTGGTGATGGCCCGTAATGCGGTGCCGGCGACGGAGTTCTTCCGCATTCCCAGCGATCGTGTGGTGGAGCTGGGGGTGCGGGTTCCGATCTGATCGATCAGGCGGTTTTTAATGGGGCGAGAGCAACTGAGTGTAGAGCGCGACATAGGCTGTGCTCCGCAAGGTCCAACTGCTATCTGTCTCCATGCCGCGATGCTGAAGCCGCTCCCATATTTCGGTCTGATGGAACAGCCGGATAGCGCGGGAGAGCGGTTCGATCAGACTATCTTGTCCGTCCGGCTGGAACATCAGTCCCGTGGCAACGCCTGCCTCACAGGCGGCGGTATTGGCGTCGATGATGGTGTCTGCCAGGCCCCCCACGCGGGACACGATGGGAACCGCGCCATAACGCATCGCGTAAAGCTGGGTCAGACCGCATGGTTCGAAACGCGAGGGGATCAGCATGGCATCGGCGCCGCTGAAAATCTGGCGGGACAGGGCCTCGTCATATCCTGAAAAGACGGCAATCTGCTTTGGATGAGTTTGCGCCGCTTGTAACAATCCCTGTTCCAGCCCCTTGTCTCCGCTGCCCAGCACGACCAGTTGAGCCTGTTGTGAGATCAGGAAAGGCAGAGCATTCAGAACCAGATCAATCCCTTTCTGGCCGGTCAGGCGGCTGACAATGCCGAAGAGCGGGCCTGCTGAGGAATCCAATCCAAACCGCGTGCGCAGGGCCTCCCGATTGATGGTCCGGTGTTCGAGGCTGTTACGATCGAAATGGGCTTTCACATGCGGATCATGGGCCGGATTCCACTCGGTCATGTCGATGCCGTTCAGCACGCCGTTGAGCACGGCGGCGCGGTCGCGCAGCAATCCTCCCAGCCCCATGCCCCCGATATCGGTCTGGATTTCACGGGCATAGCTCGGGCTGACGGTGGTCAGCGCATCGGCATAATGCAGCCCTGCTTTGAGCAGCCCGATCTGGCCATAATACTCCACTCCATCCACCGAGAAACTGTCGGGCGGCAAAAGAAGGGCGGCCAGACGATCCCGTGGGACAACGCCCTGAAAAGCCAGATTATGGATGGTAAAAAGGACGGGTGGTCTTGGTGCGGCTTCCGATAGAGCCAGATAGGCGGGGACAAGCCCTGCCTGCCAGTCATGCGCGTGCACGATATCCGGCGTCCAATCCGGCAGAATGCCAAGGGCGATATCGGCTGCCACCCGGCAGAGAGCGGCGAAGCGCTCGGCATTATCGGCCCAATCCTGCCCGTTGGCATCCGTATAAGGACCACCGGGACGATCATAGAGATGCGGTGCATCCAGCAGATACAGGGTCAGTCCACCGGTGAGGCGGGCCTCAAGAATACTGGCTGCTCCACCGAACAGATCGGCGTAATGATGAACCGGACGTGTCTCCGGCCTCTGCCTTAACCCGGCATAAGCAGGCAGCAGGGTGCGCATATCCACATCATGTTCGGCAAGCGCGGCTGGAAGCGCCCCGGCAACATCAGCCAGCCCTCCGGTCTTGATCCATGGATAGGCTTCCGAAGCCACATTCAAAACACGCATCTGGACAGGAACCGATCAGAACAGGGAAAACGATCAGCCGAGCCGGTCAATCATGGGCTGGGTAATCAGGCAGATGCCTTTTTCGGTGCGGCGGAACCGTTTCGCGTCCAGCTCGGGGTCTTCACCGACGACCAGCCCTTCCGGAATATGCACGCCCCGATCCACCACGGTGTTCCGTAACCGTGCGCTGCGGGCGATATCGGCATAAGGCAGTACAATGGTGCCGTGCAGCTGTGAGAAGGAGTGCACACGACAGCCGGTAGAGATCAATGATCGGCTGAGCGAGGCCCCGGAAACGATGCATCCGCCCGCGACGAGACTATCCACGGCCATGCCGCGCCGTCCCACATCGTCATAGACGAATTTTGCAGGTGGGCTGATCTCATTATAAGTCCAGATTGGCCAGCCTGAATCATACAGATCGAGCGTCGGCACGACATTGGTCAGATCGAGATTGGCTTGCCAGTAGGAATCCAGCGTCCCGACATCCCGCCAGTAAGGCTCTGCTGTTTTGCTGCTGCGCACACAGGAATTGCTGAAGCGATGCGCGATGGCGGTGCCGTTTTTAACCAGATCCGGAATGATGTCGCCGCCGAAATCGTGTTTTGAGTCAGGATCGGCGGCGTCGCGGCGCAGAACATCGAACAGGAATTTCGTTTTGAAAACATAGATGCCCATGCTGGCAAGGGCTATGTCGGGCTGTCCCGGCATGCCGGGCGGATCGGAGGGTTTTTCCAGAAACGCTGTAATCCGACCCGTATCATCCACCTGCATGACGCCGAAGCCGGTGGCTTCCTCTCGCGGGACTTCGATGCAGCCGACGGTCACATCGGCCTGACGCTCCACATGTTGGTGGAGCATGATTTCGTAATCCATCTTGTAAATATGATCACCCGCCAGAATGATCATGTATTCCGGCTCATATCCCGCGATGATGTCCAGATTCTGATACACTGCATCCGCGGTGCCTTCATACCACTGGGTTTCGCTGACACGCTGGCTGGCTGGCAGGATATCGAAGCCCTCATTGCGCTCGGGACGGAAGAAATTCCATCCACGCTGCATGTGCCTTATCAGCGAATGGGCTTTGTACTGAGTGGCGACCCCGATGCGGCGGATGCCGCTATTGACCGCGTTGGACAGGGCAAAATCAATGATGCGTGATTTGCCGCCAAAGTAAACAGCCGGTTTCGCTCGTGTATCCGTCAGCTCCAGCAACCGGGAGCCACGCCCTCCCGCCAGGACATAAGCCATTGTGCTGCGGGCGATGCTGCTGGTACCGCTCATGCTGATAGTTCCCGGACCTGAATTGCAGGGGCAAGGCGTCAGTCGATCATGAAACTGTAGAAGGTCTGCCACGATCCGCACAGGGTGGATGCAGGGAATGATCGAACATTATTCTGGTCGCCATATTTCACATCTTCCCTGTTGCTCTCTTTACGGGGATGGATCCGTCATTCGGCATGGCTGCTGCATTGCCTGAAAGATAACGAACGCGTCATGACAGTTTACCGCGATCGCATGGGTGCCGTTGCCATGGTGCTCAGATTTTTATTCCGTCATTGGGGTCGGCAATGGCGGATGGTGCTGCTGACGGCCCTGACGATGATGGCAGGAACCATTGCCGATCTGGGGCTGCCGGTTTTGTCCGGCTGGCTGGTGGATGCCATATCGGCCGTCCCTGATGCAGGGCTGCGACCTTGGGATCCGTGGACGATTCTGGTCATGATGGGATTGCTGGGGGCTCTGGTCGTCGGTGCCCGCCATGTTTCGTTCGTCGCGATCACGGCTCTGACCCTGCGCCTGATGGAGCAGATTGCAGCCGATGCATTTTATCGCGTGCAGCGTTTTTCCACGGACTGGCACGCCAATAATTTCGCAGGTTCGATTGTCCGTAAAGTCACGCGTGGAATCTGGGCGGTCGATCTGCTGAACGATACCTTGCTGACCTCGCTGTTGCCGGCTCTGACAATTCTGGTCGGCTCCGCGCTGCTGCTGGGCTGGTACTGGCCGGGGATGGGGCTGGCAGTCGGGATCGGTGCCATTTTCTATATCGGGCTGTCGGTTACTTTGTCTTTGCTTTGTGTGGCCCCGGCGGCCCGCCTGTCCAACCGTCAGGATACAAGGATGGGAGGCGCCATGGCAGATGCTGTGACCTGCAATGCTGTCGTCAAAGCCTTTGGTGCGGAAGCGCGGGAGGACAGGGTGCTGGGCAGGATCCTCACCAAATGGCGGCAGCGCACCCGACGCACCTGGATATACGGGACCAATAGCGGCTCGGCGCAGATGCTGGTGCTGCTGGCCTTACGGACGGTGATTATCGGTTACGCGATTGTGCTGTGGTCATGGGGACAGGCGACACCGGGCGATGTGACCTTCGTGATGACGGCCTATTTCGTGGTGCATGGCTATCTGCGGGATATCGGGCAGCATGTCGCCAATCTCCAGCGCTGCGTGAACGAGATGGAGGAACTGGTGGAAATGCAATCCCATCCGCTCGGTGTGGAGGACCGTCCCGGAGCTGTACTCTTGCGGGCCAGCCAGGGAGAAATCACGTTCGATCACGTGACGTTCCGCTATGGCAGTCACACCACGCCCCTGTTTGAAGATTTTTCCCTGCGCATCGCAGCGGGGGAGCGGGTGGGGTTGGTCGGACATTCCGGATCCGGCAAAAGCAGCTTCGTCAAGCTGCTGCAGCGTCTGTATGACGTTACCGATGGCCGCATCCTGGTAGATGGTCAGGATATTGCCACTGTGACTCAGTCATCCTTGCGCGGTCAGATGGCGCTGGTCCCGCAGGAGGCTGTGCTGTTTCATCGGTCTCTGGCTGAAAACATTGCCTATGCCCGTGCCGGTGCCTCCATGGAGGAGATCATGCAGGCGGCCCGCCTCGCGAATGCGGATGCGTTCATTCGTGCCCTGCCCCAAGGGTACCGCACCATGGTGGGAGAGCGCGGTGTCAAGCTGTCAGGAGGCGAGCGCCAACGTGTTGCGATTGCCCGCGCCTTTCTGGCCGATGCTCCGGTGTTGATTCTGGATGAGGCAACGGCCAGCCTCGATTCCGAGTCGGAGGCGTTGATTCAGCAAGCGATGGAGCGGCTGATGGCCGGCCGAACCTCGATCGTGATTGCGCATCGGCTTTCCACTGTTCGGTCGATGGACCGGATTCTGGTGTTCGATCATGGCCGGATTGTCGAGGAAGGCACCCATGACAGTCTGATCCAGAGAGAGGGCGGGCTGTATCGCAGGCTGTTCGAACGACAGGCCATGGGGCTGGTGCAGGAGATGTCCTGACGGAGGCTTATTTGTGCATCTGGTCCATCAGGCTGGCGACCGTATTGCGCAGCCAGCGATGGGCCGGATCATTGTCATAGGAGCTGTGCCACAGCATCGAGAGGCGGAATGGCGCCAGTTCAAAAGGCAACGGGCTGACGCATAGCCCATGCGCCGAGGCGGCCGAGCGTGCCAGCGTTCCCGGCAGGGTCGTAATAATCGGCGCCCCCCGCAACACATAAGGCACGGAGAGAAAATGCGGTGTGGTCATCACGATGGTCCGCGTCCGCCCCAGCAGGGACAGCGCATCATCCGCCACCCCATGGAAGATGCCGCGCAGGCTGACCAGTACATGCGGCAG
Organism: Granulibacter bethesdensis; assembly: GCF_001889525.1. Lineage (NCBI taxonomy): Bacteria > Pseudomonadati > Pseudomonadota > Alphaproteobacteria > Acetobacterales > Acetobacteraceae > Granulibacter > Granulibacter bethesdensis. Next base: position 2,570,510 of record NZ_CP018192.1, on the reverse strand, counting down.
GGATGCATATTGGTCCAGCGTGATCGGTCCCTCTAGCGTAATCTGCTTTGGATCATACAGGCACAGATAGGAATCCGGTGTGAAATTGCGCCGTTTATGAACGTTGCCACCATGGCGGAAAACGCCAATGCCCATATCCAGCTCATCACGATCCAGCGCTTCCAGCACGCGCAGACCATCGGTGAAGATCGCCTGGATACGCATGCCGGGGGCCTCTTTCAGCATCATGTCCAGCAAAGGCGGCATCAGCAGGCTCTCGATATTATCGGCCAGTCCGATCCGCCAGATGCGCTCTGCTGTGGCGGGGTTGAAGCTGCGTGTGGTCAGCAGCTTGTCCTGCACAGTCCAGAGCAGATTGCGGACTGTCTCGGCAATCGCACGTGCGCGGGGCGTTGGCTCCATGCCGGAGGGGGTGCGGACAAATAATTCATCCTGCAAGGCTTCGCGCAGCCGGGCGAGATTATGACTCATCGCCGATTGCCCGACCCCGATGCATTCGGCGGCTTTGGTCACGCTGCGCTCGGTATAGATCGCATCGAAGGCGGTCAGGAGGTTCAGATCAAGGCGGGACAGATTACGATGAACGATGGACATTATGATAAGGATCGATTGGATTAATACTGTAGGAAAGATCACATTCTCTTTGCAAGGCCGGCACGGGGCCGGCTTCTCGCTGAGAAGGTCCTCGTTCCATGAAAACATCCATTCTGATGCGTTGTCCCACCCCAATCCGGGCCGCTGCCCTGATGCTGTCCGGTCTGGTTCTGGCAGCCCTGATCATGATCGCTTCCGCCAATCATGCGCATGACGCAGCCTGCGGGGTGAGGACCGAAGCGGTTGCCTGCACGCTCTGACCAGATCAACCCATAACAAAAACGGGCCTCGTGAGAGGCCCGTTTCCTGTTCAACATCCTGCAGAAGCCTGAGATCAGGCGTTCCCGACTGTTTCCTGCTGCTGCTGGGCACGACGTGCCTGCCACAGTGCGACAAAGTCGATCGGCTGAAGCTGGACCGGCGGGAAACCACCTTCGCGTGTGACGGTCGCGAGGATCGTGCGGGCGAAGGGGAACAACAGACGGGGGCATTCAACCAGCAGCACCGGTTCGATGCTTTCATCCGGGATGCCGGTCAGCGTGAACACGCCACCATAGGACAGCTCGGCGATGAAGACAGTATTGGCCTTTTCCTCGCCTTCGATCCGCTCGACGGCCTCTGCACGGATGGCCAGGACGACTTCGTAGATGTGAGCCTGTTCTTCCAGACGGCGAACCTGAACGTCCAGATTCAGATCAACCTGCGGCTGCGTGCGCAGGGCTGCAAAAACCTGTGGTGCGCCCGGAACTTCAAAAGAAAGATCTTTTACATACTGGACATTGACCACGAGCGGCGGACCAGCCTGCGGGCCAGTGCTGGCGGTGTTTTCGGTTACGGCCTCGTCCTGCACGTCCTCGTCAGTCGTATCGTCAATGTCAGCCATCTGGTATCTCCAAGGCTCTTAAATGATTTAATAGAGCAATATCATATTCGAAAAGCAGGCGCCAGCATAAGACGGCCTTAAACAAAAGTCATGTTCAGGCCGACCAGATAATTGTATCTGGTCCTGCCTGATGTGGATCGCAGCGTATCCATTCACCATTTGTTAATGATTGTCCTGTCATCGACAGAATAAAACCCCAATGGGTCACAACGAGAGTATTTTCCCACCCTTTGATGGCAGCCATTTCTGCCCGAAAACGTCCGGCCCGAGCGAGGATTGACGCCTCGCTTTCTGTTAATGAGGGCCACCAGATTTCATCAAGCTGGGAGAAATCATGTTCGGGCCATTCTTTCGCCAGATGGCTGGCAGGGGTGCCGATATCACAGGCAAAGGCATAGCGTTCCCGGATCAGCGGTGTGATGATCAAAGGCAGTCCAAGCTTCTGCGCAATGGGCCGTGCCGTTTGCAGGGTCCGGGTATAGGGGGACGCAAAGATGCGCTGGATCCCTTCCCCGGCAAGAGCCATGGCGGCGGCCTCAGCCTGTGCCAGACCGTCTTCGGTCAGGACAGGGTCATGAATGCCCGGATCCTGGCGTGTGGCCGTGAAGTGAAGGTTGAACTCGCTCTGTCCATGGCGCAGCAAAATCATGCGTCCTGTATGGCCTGCGCGGCCATCCTCGGCAATCGGGGATCGTGCTGACACGAAGAATTCTTTTTGACGGACCTTGTGTTTCCGGTCAGGCGATGGACTCTCCAGAGTCTGTTTTCTGATCAGGTAAGAAAGCCTGGAAGGATGAAGTCAAAACATACAAAGGTTGTGTGGAGCGGCCTGCCCCCTTATCTGAATGAGCAGAAACCGTCTTTATGTATTTTAATGGCGCGATTGGATGGCAGGTATGGAGGCTATCAGGAACGGCGATATTCCCGTCGATCTGGTGTTGCTGGGGATGATAGCGGTTTTTCTGGTTCTGCGTCTTCGCAGTGTGCTGGGGCGACGTGTCGGGTTTGAACGCCCGGAGGTGCCGGCGAATCAAGGCCGGACCGGCAACCGGATACCCGGCCTGCCGGTTCGTCTGCGTCGGCCCGATGCTGCGGCGGCCGAAGCGCGGATTCATGTCCTGCCTGATGCTTCCAGCCCGACCGGGCAGGCTCTTGCGCGTATGAGGGAGGTTGATCGCAGCTTTGATGCGGCGCGCTTTCTGAATAATGCGGAGCAGGCCTTCCGGGTCATCGTGACGGCCTACGCCCAGGGTGAGCGTGAGGCGTTGCGTCCCCTGCTGACAGAGGCGACGTTTACGATTTTCTGTCAGGCCATTGATGCGCGTGAACAGGAAGGTGCCCGGCAGCAGACGGAGATCCAGTCCATCAGGGATATCCGGATTGAAAATGCCCGGCTGGAGCAGACGCAGGCCGCTTTGACCGTTCGTTTTGTCAGTGATCAGCATAATGTCATGCTCAACCACACCGGGGAGCCGGTCGAAGGTGTCGAAGGGCTGACCGAAATTGTCGATGTCTGGACGTTTGAGCGGGATCTCGCCAGCCGTGATCCGACCTGGCGTCTGTCCGGCACAGGCAATGCCTGAGACAGGTTAATAACAATATAATATGTGACCTTTCAGAAGGTTAAGGGGTTTTTTTCGAACACAACATCATGCATGCTATGCAGCATGCAGATAAAATCTCTCTATGCGTTGTTTCTGATGGTGGTGCTGGCTTCCTGTGCTCAAACAGGGCGTGTGGGCCAGCTTCAGCCTGTGGCACTGGATGATTTGCCGGGTTGGCAAACAGACCATGTGGCGCGTGGCGTTGCTGTTTTCGCCCGGGAATGCGACCGGCTTCTAACGCTGCCGAACGATCAGACATTGGGGGGAGCCGCCGATCAGGCAGCGAGGCTGGGTGGACAGCCCGATCAGTGGCGCCCGGCCTGCAAGGCGGTTCAAGCCATTCCCGAAGGAGATGAGGAAGCGGCAAGGGCCTTTGTGCAGCGTTATTTTCAGGCTTATGCCATTTCTTCCGCCCCCACGCTTTTCACGGGATATTATGAGCCGGAGGTAGAAGGCTCCCGTTCTCCGATCGGGCGTTACCGGACACCCTTGCTGCGCCGCCCTGATGATCTGGTGTCGATGCCGGACCCGGCGGATCCTGGCGGGAAGTATCTGAGCGGCCGTATGGTCGGTGGGCAGCTGGAACCTTATTATACACGGGCGGAGATCGAGGCCGGTGCCCTGAAAAAGCAGCGTCTGGGTCTTGTATGGCTGGCTGATCCGATTGACGCTTTTTTTCTGCAGATTCAGGGATCAGGCAGGGTGCGCCTGCCCGATGGACATGTGGTACGCGTGACCTATGCCGGTAAAAACGGCCGTCCTTATGTGCCGATCGGGAAAGTGCTGATCGAACGGGGTGAGATGACGGCGGATCAGGTCTCGGAAGCCTCCATCCGTGACTGGTTGCGCACCCATCCCGATCAGGCGCAAGAGATCATGAACGCCAATCCGTCCTTTGTGTTCTTTCGTGAACTGACGGGCATGCCTGGCAATGAAGGGGCACCGGGAACGCTGGGGGTGCCGCTTAGCGCAGGACGGTCGGTGGCGGTGGATCGCCGTATCGTTCCGCTGGGCGCGCCGGTCTGGGTGGATACCACGGATCCCGGCGGCCAAAGCGCCCTTCAGCGTCTGATGGTGGCGCAGGATACCGGTTCAGCCATTAGTGGGATGACGCGGGCGGATATTTATTTTGGCTATGGCCCGCAGGCAAAGGCGGTGGCAGGGCAGATGAACCAGCAAGGACGGCTGTATGTGCTGCTGCCAAAGGCGACCGAATAGAGCGGCCGCGTCATCCGTAATCAGCCTCCATGATCAGTCCCCTGGGCCGGGCGGTTTTCCCAGGCCTGTAGCAGTGTTTTAACCAGTTCATGGGAGGTGAAGGGTTTGCCCAACAGGCAGCTGTTTTGCTTCATCTCCGCGGGCAGGCTGGGAACATCCGCGTATCCGCTGGAAAAAATGATCCCGATAGAAGGATATTGTTCACGTGCCAGACAGGCCAGCTCAACACCGGACAGGCCCGGCAGGCTTATATCAGTGAACAGGATGTCGGGCGAATGGGTTTTTAGATAGCTCAGCGCCTCCTCGGCATCTTCCGCCTCAATCGGGCTATGTCCCGCTTCCTCCAGCAGGTCGATCAGGTTCATGCGGATCAGCGGATCATCCTCGGTCACCAGAATGGTCCATTGTTGCTTCGGGGAGGCTGAGGAAAGGGAATGGCTGGAGGACAAGACATCACCGGCTGTCTGGAGGAAAGCTGTGCGCGGAAGAGGCGGCGTGGAGCGTGCGGTTATCAGTGCGGCACGGATGCTGTGGGCCAGCTTATCGCGTGAATAGGGTTTGTTCAGTAAATGAATCGGGTTGTCATCATCACGATGAACCGAGCTATCCGTATATCCTGATGTGAACAGGATGGCGGTTTCGGGGCGAAGCTGTCTGATCCTGATGGCAAGATCGGTGCCTCGCATCCTTCCCGGCATGATGATGTCTGTGAACACCAGATCAATCCGGATCACGCTGTCAAGAATTGTAAGGGCTTCGTCGGCATCGCGGGCGGTGAGAACGTTGTAACCCAGCTGACTGAGGGTTTCCTGCACGCTTTGCCGTACGGCGTCTTCGTCCTCGACCACAAGAATCGTTTCGTGTCCTTCCAGCGTGGTATTATCCAGCGCCAGAAGGGGCGTATCCGGCAGGCTGTCTTCTTCATGGGCGCGTGGCAGGATCAGGCTGATGGATGTACCACGACCTGGGGCGGAATCGATCCTGATATCGCCCCCGCTTTGTTTGACGAAGCCGTATACCATCGACATACCAAGTCCCGTGCCCTGACCTTCGGATTTGGTGGTAAAGAATGGCTCAAACACATGGGTGATGACATCGGGGGCCATGCCGCACCCCGTATCGGTGACAGTCAGCGTGACATAATCCCCTGGCTGTATTTCCAGAATCGAGCCGTTCTGGCAGGGCTTCACAACAGTGTTGGCCGTGGTGATGGTCAGGCTGCCATGGCCTTTCATTGCATCTCGTGCATTCAGGGTCAGGTTCAGGATGGCTGCCTCGATTTGCCCCCGATCAACGCGAATATTCCATGAGTCGGGAGCCGTGTGGATTCTGAGCGTAATCCCGGCCCCCAAAGTGCGGAGCAGGATATCCTGCACTGTCTGTAACAGCCGCGGCGGGCTGACCGCTTGGGGAGACAGGGGCTGCCGCCGCCCGAAGGCCAGCATCTGGGAAGCCAGACGGGAGCCGCGCTGCATCGCCTCCAACGCGGAGGTCAGGCGTCTGCGTTCAGCTGATGTTTCTGGCAGTTGCAGGATGGTCAGTTCCAGATTGCTGCCGATCACCTGAAGCAGATTGTTGAAATCATGGGCAACGCCCCCCGCCAGACGGCCGATCATTTCCATTTTCTGGGCCTGACGCAGTCTGGTTTCGGAAATTTCCCGCTCGGCGATAGCGGCGGCGACTTTCTGTTCCAGGATCTTTGCTCGATGCCGCTGCTCGCGCAGGGCAATGGCTGTGGTCAGGCCGGTGGAGACCAGATTGGCCACGAGCTGGAAAAAGCGATAATACTCTGCATCCGGTGGATAGAGCCTGCTTTTGCCCGCAATCAGCACACCGGCGATATGGTGCGTTACCTGAAGCGGAAGAATGGCCATCCGTTCCGCACTCAAAGCCGGCAGAGTGGGAAACAGTGCCCCTGACGGACCATAGACGGCATTCCCGCTGTCCAGAGCCGCCCTGATCAGGTTTTTCCAGGACTCTGAAGCGGCAACATCCTCTGCTGCCAGGAGGGTATGCTGTACGAGGGGAATGCTCAGCGTTGCAGGCTGTGCACCGTACCAGCCGATGCATTCCAGGCACTCTGGGGCTTCCCTGCGGATATAGAGGGCGGCGTGCGGCATATCCTGTGTGCTTTCACGCGCCAGAATATCCAGTGCCGAGGTCGCACAGCTTTCAACCGTGTTGCTGAGAATATTCAGGCTGATCGCCTGCAGGGTGCGCAGACGACGATCATCAATGACCCGTTGGGTACGGTCGGCGACAATGCAGAAAACGGCTTCCACCTTTCCATCCGGCCCATGAACGGGGCTGTAGGAAATATCGAAGAAAACTTCTTCCATGTACCCGTGCCGGTTGACCCTGAACGGATAGTTCTGGCCATGCACCGTCTGGCCGGTCTCCATAACCGAACGTAGCAGCGGTTCCAGCACATCCCACACTTCCTGCCAGTTTTCCTGTGCCGGGCGGCCAAGCGCACCCGGATGGTGGCTGCCGATGGCAGGGGCGTAGGCATCGTTGTACAGCGCGATCAGCCTCGGTCCGCAGAACATGGCGATCTGTGCTTTGGCATTGAGCATCAGCGCAACCGCATTACGAAACGGTTCGGACCAGTTTTCGGGTGGACCGATCAGGGATGCGCCCCAGTCCATGGCGCGCAGATAAGTAATGATTTCTCCGGGAGCCGCATCCGGAAAAAGGACCGGTGCTGAATCGTCGCAGCCGGAGAGAGATTCAGGCGGGCACATGGGCATCCACTCTTTTCAAATACGATGACCGGGCCTGAATGAAATTCAGGCCTGGCCGGCGGAAAAAGCAAAACCACACATGCACTTATGCCCAGGATCAGCGCTGTCCATGGCTGGATAATGCATTCACGCGGGTATCATGACGATGGTCAATTTAAAACGTCTCGATCAGGGCAGCACAATAAATCGGTTGATCACTTCTGCTTACGAAGCAGGATGCGCACTGATCCGGTATTGGCGGCGTGGGGATAGGTGATGCCCAGCACCAGAGGACGCAGATGCGGAAGATTGATCCAGAGGGGAAGCTCCCTTCGGATTGCACCGACGGTTTCACCTGATCCGGTCCGGCCACGCCCGGTAATAACCTCAATGCAGCGCAGCCCGTCCGCATGGGCGCGCAACAGCATCGCCTCGAACGTATGATAGGCGCGTTGCAGGGTATGCCCGTGCAGATCCAGCGTCCGGGTTGCGCCCAGTCGCCCGTTGCGGAACCGGTTCCATGTGCCGGTGTCCACCCCCGGAGGCTGCGCCCCGGCTGGCAGAGGAAAAAGCTGGGCGAAGGTGGGTGCCCCGGCCCCGGATTCAGTCTGGCGGAAGGATGGAGCGGCAACGGGGCCGTGCCTGGCGCTGTGGATCGGAGAGTCTGTGATGGCTGCCGCAGGAGGAATCACATTCTCCCCATGTCCGGCTTTGCCGTGCAGCGGAATCACGGCCACGGTATAGCGTGTCCATTCCGTGCGCTCGGCCTCACTCAGTTTCCGTGCGGAGCGACGGGAAGGAGGTCCGGGCCTGGTCAGCGCCTTGCCGGGCGTGACTGGAGGAACGTTGTAAGGCCGTTTAGCCATGCGGCGCGGATGGGGTGTGCTGGCTGAACAGGATGATATGGATGTCACGGGGGCCGTGGGCGCCCAGCTCCAGTTGCTGTTCTATATCGGCGGAGCGGGATGGGCCTGTGATCAGCATGACGGAGCGTGGCAGGGCTCCGATCTCCGTACGCAGCAGATCCCACGCATCCTCGTAAGCGCCTACGATGCGTTCCACCGGCAGGACGGCAATGGCTGTTTCCGTCAGCACGTTGAGCGTGACCGGGCGCTCCGGCCCGGAGGGCATCATCAGGGTACCGGTTTCGGATATCCCGGCAAAGGCATACTGGACCGAGACAGTTTCCGTTCCATGGACGCGGCCCCATTCCGTCTCAAGGCCTGCTGCTGACCAGTCGAGGCTGTGAAGGGCAGGATGCGGCGCGACCGTCACGGTAGCGGGAAGGCCGCGTGAGGCCAGATAACGGGCGATGGCGGCAGGGATGTCTCCGCAGGAGGCGACTTCCTCGAGAGTGCCGAATTCTTTCCGTACCCGCGCGATGAAATCGGTCCTGCGCTCTGCGGCTGGTTGCCGTGCGCGTTCGGGGATGGTGTGGCGTGGATGCGTCGCCAGCCGGGAGCTCAGCATGGCACCCTGATCCGGTGGCAGTACCCCGCGCCGCAGACCGCGCCGGATCGTGGCAAGGATGATCTCCTTTCCAGCGAGATTTCCTGATGCGCCCCCGCTCATGACACCGCCCTTTTCCGGGTCTTTCTCTGGTAGGCAGCCCATTGGGTAAAAAAGCTGGTCCCTTCCGGGGCAGGCATATCACGGCCGCCGGTCCAGCCGGAGGCAAGCGGCAGACGCCGGAACCGCCCGCTGCGTCTTCCAGCCAGGGACAGCAGCCGGGCAGCCAGACCGGTCGTCAGGCGATACAGGGTGGGATGACGGACCAGAAAAGCCCAGATGGCCAGACCGCGACGTGCCGCTGAAGGGGTCAGATGGCGCTCGAATTCTCTTTCACGCCAGTGCCGCATCAGGCCCGGCAGAGGGATTTTAACGGGGCAGACGGATTCGCAGGCGCCGCAGAACGTACTGGCATTCGGCAGCAGGGCGGCCTGTTCGATGCCGATCAGCCCGGGTGTCAGAACGCTGCCCATCGGTCCGGGATAGACCCAGCCATAAGCATGGCCGCCAACTGCCCCGAACACCGGACAGTGATTCATACAGGCGGCACAGCGTATGCAGCGCAGCATGTCCTGAAATTCGGTTCCGATCATGGCGCCACGGCCGTTATCCAGCAGCACGACATGATATTCTTCCGGCCCGTCCAGATCGCCGGGTCGGCGCGCGCCGGTAGAGAAACTGGTGTAGGCTGTCAGATCCTGACCGGTGGCGGAACGGCCAAGCAGCCGCAGCAGCGTCATCGTGTCCTCCAGCGTCGGCACGACTTTCTCGATGCCGGTCAGCACGATATGGACACGCGGCAGCGTCTGGCTGAGATCGCCATTTCCTTCATTGGTGACGATGACGGAACTGCCGGTCTCGGCAATCAGAAAATTGGCCCCGGTGATGCCGACATCCGCCTCCAGAAACCGGCGCCGCAGCACGGTGCGGGCTTCGCGCATGATGTCCTGCCGGCTCTCAAAGGCCCGATCGGCGGGGAGATGCTGATGGGCTTCACGGAACCGGTTTTCCCAGTCATCACGGTTCAGGTGAAAGGCGGGGGCAACGATATGGCTGGGGGCTTCATCTGCCAGTTGCAGAACATATTCGCCCAGATCGGTTTCTACGACCGACAGCCCATCCTGTTGAAGAAAATCGTTCAGGCCGATTTCCTCACTGACCATCGACTTGCCCTTGACCACGCGCCGGGCACCCACACGGCGGCAGATATCCAGAATGGTCTGGCAGGCATCCTCGGCGGTGGGTGCCCAATGCACATGGCCGCCCGATGCCTCGAGCTGTGCGGCATAGCGTTCCAGATAAAAATCCAGATTCGTCAGCGTATGATTGCGGATATCGCGCGCCGTGTTGCGCAGCGTTTCGAATTCGGGCAGCGCTTCCCTGGCCCGGGCGCGCCCACCGGTAAAGCGCGGGCGTACCTGTTTCAGCGCCTGTTGCAACCGCTGATCAGCAAGGGCAGAGGCCGCATTATCCTTGAAGATGGCCGAGCGGGCCTGCATCTGGCTGTCCTCCTGCGCTGCCTTCGCGTCTTTCCCGGCGGAAGATTGTCACGCGAAACAACCGGAGCAGCCTGGGGATGCTGGCGTTATGCCTGATTATCGTCCGGCTGCAAACGGTCACGCATGCGCAGAAGATAGCGCTGGGAGCCTTCCAAAACCAGTTCCCGGCGCTGGTTATGTACGGTGCTGCGCAAGACAAGTATCCCGGTAGACGTATTAGGGGTCAGCTCCACGATCTGCAGCACCGGATGGAGTGTATCCCCGGCATAGACGGGACGGATGAAGCGGCTGTTCTGTTCGACCAGACCCAGCAGGCTGTTTTCCACCATGGCATGAAACGGCGATGCGCCTGCCGTGGTGACTGCCAGGATCTGAAATCCATGCACCAGCACGCCGGGATGCCCGTTCTCCCGACACCAGACCGGATCATGATGCAGGGGATGAGTCTCGCCACTGATGAGGCAAAAAGAATCAACAAGGGAATGGGTCAGCGCAATCGGAGGCAGGATAAAACGCTCCCCCAGCCGGAAATCGTCAAAGTAACGCGCATGGAGGTCTGCTCTCTCATGGCTGAGCCGGAAAGAGGCGGCATGTCCGTCCATGTTGAAGGTCTCCATCCGTGCAGCTGGCATGGGCATAATAAAAATTGCGTATCCAGAGGTTAAGATGAAACTAATGTAAAGGTCGCTCGTTCGCAATAGGTGTCAGCGGTAGCCCTGTCATCATTTTGCCGCGGGTTATGGATCCCTTGAAACTCGCGTTGGGCTGGCTGTGACGGTTATCGGTCGGTGGGCTGACCGATTGCGGGGCCAGTGGGGCCGGCCAAAACCTCTGCTATGTGGCGGACCTGCACCGTTGATCCTTCGCGCAGCAGCGTGCCGGCCATGTTCAGCAGGCAGCCCATATCTCCGGCCACAATCATGTCTGCCCCTGTAGCCACGATGTCCGCCACCTTGTCGCGGGCCATGCGGGTCGAGATCTCCGGATATTTGACGCAGAACGTACCGCCGAAGCCGCAGCATGTTTCCGGGGCCTCCATTTCGACGATCTCCGCATCCATGGCGCGCAGCAGATCGCGGGGTTGTTGCTTGATCCCCAGCTCCCGCAATCCGGCGCAGCTGTCATGATAGGTGACCCGGCCCGGTGAAGGGGCGTGGGTTGTCGTCACCCCGCGTATGTCGGTCAGGAAGCTGACGAGTTCATGACAGCTTCTGGCCAGATCAGCAGCCTGAGGCGCCAGAGCAGGGTCATCTGCCAGGAGGTCGGGCAATTGATGACGCAGCATCCCCCCGCAGGAGCCTGATGGAATGACGACGTAATCATATCCCTGAAAGCTGGCCAGAATATCGCGCGCCAGTGCTTTGGCCGTCACACGGTCTCCGCTATTGAAAGCGGGCTGGCCGCAGCAGGTCTGTCCACGCGGAACGGAAACCTTGCATCCGGCCTGCTCCAGCAGCCTGATCGCGGAAAAAGCGACGCTGGGCCGATAGAGATCGACCAGACAGGTGACGAACAGGGCGACGCGCGGTTCTGTCTTCAGGCGGGCGGTCGAGTGTTGAGGCATGGTCTCGCTTCCTGCCTTGGGGAGGGACGGATCATGAGAAAAGAGAGGCTGTCAGCTGCTTTCTGCTTCCATCATGCGGTTTGCGGCAATGCTGATATAGCCTTGGTCAAGCTCAATGCCGATGCTGCGCGCTCCTTCAGCCTGTGCGGCAACGCCGGTGGTGCCGGTGCCCATGAACGGATCCAGTACCAGCGCATCGGCCACACCATGCAGCCGTATGCACCAGCGCGGCAATGTCACCGGAAACGTGCCGGGATGCAGGAATTTCTGGCTTTTGCTGCGTACGGTCTCATACGGAATGAACCAGGTATTGCCGCGGCATCGCAGATCCTGGGCATGGCCGCGGCGGACAATATTTGACTTGTCTTTATAAGGTACCCCGACGGCCAGCCTGTCCAGCTTCACATCTCCTTTATGGGTGAGATGGAAGATGTGCTCCTGGGCATGGTTGAGGAAACGCTTGCCGTTTACCGGCTTGTAATGCCCGACTGAGACCGCGGGCGTGGCCACGGATTTGATCCAGACAATGTGGTTCTGCAACACGAACAAGGTGCGCAGCCGCACGATCAGCTCGAACGGCAGCCATGGGCGGGAAGGCGAGCCGGAGACATTGAGGAAAAACGAACCGCCCGGTGCCAGCACCCTTTTGAGCGCGGTAGCAACCTGCGTCATCCAGTCAAGATACTCTTCTTCCCCCCTGCTATCGAGATAGCTGGCATAGCCGAGATCGAGATTATAGGGGGGTGATGTGACAATCACATCCACGCTGCCCTCTGCCAGGGAAGGCAGAACGGTCAGGCAATCCCCACAATACAGCCGATGCCGATCTTCGCCAGAAGCAGGACTAGGCCAGATCGGCCGGAGCGATGGTGAGGAGGTTTTTTTTTTCGATGGCCTTCCCGCTTTGGCACGGGCAGGTCCGCCAGAAGGTGTGGGGCTGGCAGAGTCATCCGTGCAAGGCGCGGGCGGCGTGATCGCCTGCTGTTTCATGGTATCAGATGAATCAGACCAAGGCGGATGGTGCAAGGGCAAACAATGGAAAAATTGCCTGTTGCATGGCAGGGCACACAGGTCTAAAGAAAATTCGGCAGCGCCAATAGGACATACCTATGACACTGCCAAGTTTGGGGAAGAAACATCCAATAGACAGCCACCCAACGGCTGCTGCACTGCAACATAAAAGCTGCCAAGCGGGCGCGCAAGTCCTTAATTCAGGACAATGAGCGCCCGTTTTGCTGTCTGGCATGGACAAATTGTCCCACCCAAAAGGCTGCCCCCTTGCGGCTGCCGGATAATATGGCCGTCGGGCGGGCAGTGCCGACAGCGGGTAACCTGTCTGGTTCAGATCAGGCTCAACGCCTGCAATTCCCGCCGCAAGGGCTCAGGCAGGCGGGCAATATCATCATGGTTGACGGCATGGGTCAGATCATGTGGGGCATCTTCAGGCTTGAGGTAGCGCCAGCCCTGAAAGGGTTTCATCACACGAGCCGAGACAGGAATCAGGTCGGGTGCCAGATGAATGGCACAGCACGGCGTGCCATCCGGCTTATGCTGCTCACTGAGTCCGGTAATAGGCTGGCGCACGGACAGTAATCGGCCAATCACCCAGTAAAGCGAGCCGCCCTTCAGCAGGGCCTCCCCCTGACGCGGAGTCTGGCGGGTCAGATGCCATAATTCTCCGCCCTGTGATCCCGTCCGTTCTCTGGCGCGTTCAGCCTGTAGAGCGGCAAGATGCGCAGGAGACTCGACACCGACCGCCAGCTTCATGAGATGCAGCATGGCATCTCATGTGCGGCCTGAGTGGTCGGGATGCAAGCCGTGCCGTGATGCAGAGAGGAGAAAGAGGTGAAAGAATACAGGACTCCATGGTGGCGATGCGGGATAGTGCTGGTGGGGGCCGCGTGCTGGCTTTCTGTCGCAGCACCGATGGGGGCGCAGGCCCAGATGATGGCCACAAGGAATCCGGCTCAGGTGCCGGCTGCGCGTTATATGTTGGAACCCTCCCATACGCAGATTGAATTTGCGCTCTCGCATATGGGGTTCAGCACCTATTATGGGCGGTTCGGTGAGGCATCCGGCTGGCTGGATTTCGTGCCCGCCCATCCGGAGGCCAGTCATCTGGAGATAATAGTGCCAGTCTCCGGCCTGTCCACGACCAGCCCGGTTCTGAACCAGCAGCTGGTCGGTGCGGAGTGGTTCGATGGGCAGCGCTGGCCGGTGGCAACGTTCCGTTCCTCCTCGGCCCGTGCGACCGGGCCGGATAGCGGGGAAATCACCGGCGACCTGACCCTGCATGGCATCACACATCCCGTGACGCTGACGGTGCACTTCAATGGCGGCGGGATCAATCCGCTGTCAGGCCGCTATACGATCGGCTTCGAGGCACGGGGCAATATCCGTCGTTCTGCATTCGGGATATCACGCTATCTGGATATGGTGGGCGATGACGTGCAGTTGATCATCAGCGCTCCTTTCGAGAAGCCGTAATACGGGACGGGGAGGCTTATTCCCTGTCGTAATTGGCATTACCGGGCAGAGGCGCATTGACGATTTTATCGAGATTCTCGCTGGCCTGCCATGAACGTAACAGCCAGCCCAGCTTCTCCCGCCGCACCAGATCGAAACGGAAGAAGATACGCTCGGCACCGTTGCACACTGCGAAATCATAGCGGCGGAAAAAACTGCCGATGCGACGGGTATCGAATAATTCGGCGCAGCTTGGCCCCTCCTTGCCGAAGCTTTCCACCATCATGCGGATATTATCAGCGATGATCTGGTGGGCTCGTTTGGCTTCCCCCGGATCATGGTCATCGACAGCCTGATCCATCAGCTTGCCGATGGTTATCAGCTTGCCGTTGCGAAAAGCCACTTCCATATTTTTGGCCCAGTCATCCGGGTTCTGTGGCACTGCATGGGCAGGATAGGATGCAAGACTGAGAGCGAAGGCGCATATCAAGGCCGTCATGAGGCGTGGCGTCGTGAGCGTCATTCTGTTGCCTTGAGCAGTCTTGCGGCCTCATTCTCCGCCCGTGCTGATGGCTCTGGTTTCGAGCATGCAGATCAGGCCGGAATGTTCCGGGGATGTATTCTGACCGACTATACTCTGTGTGTGGACCTGTAGGATGAACGAAAATCTCTTTTCTGGGTGGTGTTGCATCCTAACAAGGAGAACCTTGTTTCACTGTGTCTTTCAGGCGGCAGTTTTGATGGTTGCGGCCGGTGTGCTGCATCCCGTTTCTGCTTCAGCCTCGGATAACAACCCCGATCCGGTGGCAAAGCCGGTCTGTTTCGATACGAATCGGCACAGGGTCATTGCGCGGGACCGGACGGCAGAGGTCGGACAGGATATTGTGGTGCGCGGCCGGATAACGGGGCCTTGCCGGTTTGATAAAAAAACGGGGGACTGGATCGTCAGCGGGCGGGATGATGCGGATTACGTTCAGAAGGTGATCGAACCCTATTTGTTCATCGACAGCGGAACTGCGGCGATGCGAGGCTTCAGCATCTATGACATGGCCACCCGAAAGCGTCTGTATCATGGGGCGACGCAGGATCAGCCGCGATACGGCAAAACGGACGTGACTTTATGGGTGGTCACGGACCGCCCTGTCACGCAGGCCAACTGCCCTGATCTGAAGCAGTTCAAGGCTCAGGGTGGCGGAGCCGTGATCGAGGCGGAAACCAGTTTTCGTTATGCGGATGCGACCGTTCATCAGACTGGTGCTGTCCGTTGTGCATACACGGAATAAGAACGGTTCCCCCGTCAACAGCCAGATGTGGCAGGGGCAGCTTGACGCGATCCACCCCTTATCTAAATATCGGATCGCCTAAAAAGACAGCGATGCAGGTATGGTGACAACCTGCGGTCTCTCCGGAGACAGTCACGCTTGAGCGGGTGACACCGCTCTTGGCCTTGGCCGGACACTGCATGGAGGCGCGCTCCATGCAAGTGATCGGTCAGGGTCGCTCAAGGCTTTGGTTGATCGGTGTCCGTTTTTCAAACGGAAAGGCACAACCATGAAGCTGAATCATATCAATCTCTATAGTCACGACACTGAAGCCGATCGGGTGATGTTCGAGCGGTATTTCGGGCTGCGCACGCTTGTCGTGCGTGGCAACAAGATGGCGATCATGCAGGACGATGACGGGCTGGTGCTGATCGTCAATCACTTCGAGACGAAGCTTGATGGGTTCGATTATCCCAGACAGCTCGATATCCTGCATATCGGCTTCATTCAGGAAACGCGTGAAGCCGTGGATGCACTCTATGAGCGCCTGCGTGATGATGGCTGGGAAACCCAGATGCCGCATGATGCGCATGGCGCCTGGTGCTTCTATTTCCGCGCCACAGGCGGATACTTCATTGAGGTGACGACAGTCACTCCAGTCCGCCCCATATCAGCATCGTTTGCGTGACAGACGGACCGGAACGTAGCAGGGCCGTTTTTCAACAGCCCGGATCATTAACCACCGGGTTTGGCTGGCAGTTTCGCATCCGGTGCGGGGCCGGGGGCGATAACAGGGAAGGTTTTTTCCCAATGCTCATCCTGATTGTCGCGAACGCTGACAGTCAGGGTGTGGTCATTTCCGGATTCAGTGCGCAGGAAGAAGCCAAGCACCGGGTCGGACGCCATGGAGATATCCGTATCGAGGCTGAAAACCAGCTTGCCATCATAGGTCGTCTTGATTTTCTGGACGTAATGCGCGGGTGTGTAGGCCTGTGTGAGCGGGTCCATCTGCATACCGTTGAAATTCGGATGCCGGATCATCAGCGTGGCGGCCAGAGGGGAGGCCAGAGGGGAGTCCTTTCCGGCCAGTTTCAGCTTCATCTTGCCGATATTCTGTAATGCTTCCTCGACGTCGCTGCCTGCCGGGGCAGAGCAGCCGCCCGAGGCTTTGACGAAGCGCGCGGTTTCGATCAGGGAGCCGTCGGCCCGTTCCAGCACCGCATGGATAAAGGTGTAGGTGTTCACCCGCACCCGGAAGCTCAGGCTCCGTGGATCGATGGCGGGGCCGAACACGACATGCGCGGCCAAAGGAGAGGGATTGTCATCAATCAGCAGATAAATCCCCTTCGCCGAGGGATCAGACACCGTGACCGTGACGGGAACCAGTGCCGCATCCAGGGCGCGGGCGGGCGCTTCAAGCCCGATCAGATGCTCGGAGGCAGGCTCGACCGCGACAGGGCGCTGCGCAAACACCGCCTGTTTCAGATCGGCCCAGCGATGCTGCCGGGCCGGATCGTCCTCATCCTCTGCTGCCTGTGTCATGGAGGGGAGATGGACAGCTGTCAGCAGCAGCATGCCCATCAGCAGGTCTCTGGCGCGCATTGAATCGTTTCCCGGCCGTCATTGTTATCATTATCCGGGAAGGATATGGCGACGGCCCGTATTTTCCCAAGTGGAAATCCCAAGTGGAAATCCCAAGTGGGAATCCACGGGCGCGCATCCGGGCCGTTGTCAGGGCAGGATCAGAGGGTCCTGCTCATACGTTGAAGCGGAACAGAATAACGTCGCCATCCTTGACGACATATTCCTTGCCTTCGACGCGGGCTTTGCCGGCTTCCTTGGCACCGGCTTCGCCACCCAGCGTGATGTAATCATCGTAGCCGATCACTTCGGCGGCGATGAATCCGCGTTCGAAATCGCCATGGATGACCCCGGCGGCCTGTGGGGCGCGGGTGCCCTGTTCGATAGTCCAGGCACGGGTTTCTTTCGGGCCGCAGGTGAAATAGGTCAGCAGACCCAGCAGATCGTATCCGGCGCGGATGACGCGATCCAGCCCGCTATCCACCAGACCGAGACCGGCGAGAAATTCGGTGCGGTCCTCATCGCCCAGCTGGCTGACTTCGGCCTCGATCGCGGCGGAGATGACCACGGAACGGGTTCCCTGCCGGGCGGCGAGGTCCGCGACCCGGGCGGAAATCGCATTGCCGGTGGCGGCGGAGGCCTCCTCGACATTGGCGACATACAGCACGGGCTTTGACGTCATCAGTTGCAGGCGGGATGCGGCGACACGCTGATCCGCAGGGATGGCGGTGCGGGCAGGCTGACCGGCTTGCAGCGCGGTGATGATCGGCTCGATCAGTTCCAGCTGGGCTGCGGCTTCCTTGTCGTTGCCGCGGGCTTTTTTCTGAAGCAATGGCACGCGCTTCTCCAGGCTTTCCAGATCAGCGAGCATCAGCTCGGTCTCGACGGTTTCCGCATCGCGCACCGGATCGACACTGCCTTCGACATGCGTGATGTCGTCATCTTCGAAGCAGCGCAGCACATGGATGATGGCATCCACTTCGCGGATATTGCCCAGGAACTGGTTGCCCAGACCTTCACCGCGCGAGGCACCGCGCACCAGACCGGCAATGTCCACGAATTCCAGGCTGGTCGGCACGACTTTCTGGGATTTCGCCGCGGTTGCCAGCTTTTCCATGCGCGGATCGGGCACGGCGACCCGGCCTACATTCGGCTCGATGGTGCAGAATGGATAGTTCGCCGCCTGCGCCGCAACGGTAGCGGTCAGCGCATTGAACAGGGTGGATTTACCGACATTGGGCAGGCCAACGATGCCGCAATTAAATCCCATGGGGTCTTAACCTTCGGATAAGGCGCCTGCATGCAGGCGGGAAACTCATTGGCGATGGGTCAGCAGGGCAATGCGCGTCATGAAATCCTCGGCGCGGCCTTCTGCCAGAAGCGGGGCGGCATCGGCGACGGCATCCAGCAGGGGACCGAGCCATTCCTGATCGCTTTTGGCGAAATTGCCCAACACATGGCCGTGCACCCGCTCCTTGCTGCCCGGATGGCCGATCCCGAGGCGAACCCGCCAGTATTCCGGTGTCCCAAGCATCCGGTCCATGCTGCGCAGACCGTTATGCCCGGCGGCACCCCCGCCCCGTTTGACCCGCACCTTGCCGGGGGCAAGATCAAGCTCGTCATGAAAGGCGCTGACCGCTTCGGGAGGCAATTTGAAAAACGCAGTGGCAGGCTGAACGCTTTCGCCGGATGCGTTCATGTAGGTCATCGGCTTCAGCAGGATGATCTTGCGCCCGGCCAGGGTTCCTTCCGCCGTCAGACCCTTGAATCGGTTACGCCATGGGGTGAACCCATGGCGCTGCGCGATGGCATCGACGGCCATGAAGCCGATATTGTGCCGCTGAAGCGCCATACCGGGTTCGGGATTACCCAACCCGGTCCAGAGCAGCAAGGACGGCACGATACGGCCTCGTTACTTCTTGGCACCTTTGGCCGGAGCCTTGGCGGGTGCCGCTGCTTCGGCGGCCGGGGCGGCCGCTTCGGCGATGGTGGTCGGCGGTGCGACGGTGGCAACCACGAAGTCGCGGTCCAGAATGGTCGGCTTCGCTTCGCCGGTCCCCTTCAGATCGGACCAGCGGATGTTGTCGCCAATATCCAGCGTGCCGAGATCGGCTTCGAAATGCTCCGGCACGTGATCAGGGTCGCACAGCACTTCCACAGTGTGACGAACGATGTTCAGCACGCCGCCGCGCTTCAGGCCCGGGCTGGTGGCTTCGTTCTGGAACTGCACGGCCACGGCCACGCGTACCGGCTCACCGGCGGCAAGGCGCTGGAAGTCCACATGCTCCGGCGCATCGGTGACCGGGTGGAACTGCACGTCGCGGATCAGGGCGCGGGTGGAGGCGCCATCGACGTTGATTTCGTAGAGGCGGGACCGCCAGCCACCGCGATTGAGTTCGCGATGAATGATACGGGGGTCCAGCTTGATCAGGTCCGGGGTCTGGCGCGCACCGTAGATAACGGCCGGAACCTTACCCTCACGCCGAGTCGCCCGCGCCGCCCCCTTACCGGCTCGCGAGCGTGCCTCGGCCTCGATCTGTGTGAAAGTGGCCATGGAAATGCTCCTAAGCAAAAACGTTAAACGCCGGCCTCCAGGGGTGCCGGCGTGGGGCGCGGTTTAGCGAATCGTATCCGTTCCGGCAACACGCTTCTGTTTCCTGCCTGTTCTGCAAGAAACGGGTTCACCGTTGCTCAGGTGGCCGGCATCAGGGTCCAGGGGCGGTCGCTGCCGGTGGGGGGGCGGCACAGATAAGGCAGGGCATTGGGGGTGCGGACATTGGGCGGCATGCCCATCAGCGCCCGCACCGCACGAAACAGCGCGCCATGCCCGATGATCAGCACGGGTCCCGGCAGTTGCAGCGCATTGCCCACTGCCACGGCCGCCCGGCGCTTCAGATCACTGAAGCTTTCCGCGCCGGCCGGGGTTGATTCGCCCCGTACCCAGGCATCGAACCATTCGCTCATCGGTTGGCCTTCGCGTTCTCCGAAAGCGCATTCACGCAGCTTGGGATCAATCTGCACCGGTACCCCGATATGCTGACTGACCAGTTCCGCCGTGTCGCGTGCCCGGGACAACGGAGAGCTGACCAGTGTCCGAATGCCGCGCCCGCGCAGACGCTCCGCCGCAAGGCGCGCCTGAGCCAGTCCGGCGGCGTTGAGTTTCACGTCCGTGGCACCCTGCGCCAGATTGAGCGTGTTCCAGTCCGTTTCGCCATGGCGCAGGAACCAGAACGGCACAGGGGCCAGTTCCGGACCCTGCGGGGGTGGCATGCGGCTGGCGGAGGCAGGGGGAAGGCCCATGATACTCCTGGCCTCAATCGAAGAGAGAGCTGACAGAGCTTTCGTCACTGATGCGGCGCATCGCTTCGGCCAGAAGTGGGGCAATGGTCAGCTGACGGACATTCTGGGCCAGTCTGACCGCTTCGGTGGCCAGAATGCTGTCGGTGATGGTCATCATGCTGATCGGGCTGGAGGCGATACGGGCGACCGCACCGCCGGACAGCACGCCATGCGTAGTATAGACACTGGCAGAGGCCGCGCCATTGGCGATCAGGGCGGCGGCGGCATTGCAGAGTGTTCCGCCGGAGTCGCAGATATCGTCGATCAGGATGCAGTCGCGTCCTTCGACATCGCCGATCACGTTCATCACTTCGGACACGCCCGCCCGTTCACGGCGCTTGTCGATAATGGCGAGGTCGGTGTTCAGGCGCGTGGCGATGGCGCGGGCGCGCAGCACGCCGCCGACATCGGGGGAGACGATCATAATGTCACGCCCGTGGAAACGCTCCGCAATGTCGCGGGCGAAAAGCGGAGCGGCATAGAGATTATCCACCGGAATATCGAAGAAACCCTGAATCTGGCCGGCATGCAGATCCATGGTCAGCACACGGTTGGCGCCGGCCTCGGTAATCAGGTTGGCGACCAGTTTGGCGCTGATCGGGGTGCGCGGGCCGGATTTACGATCCTGCCGGGCATAGCCGAAATACGGGATCACCGCCGTGACACGCCGCGCGGACCCACGCCGCAGCGCATCCAGTGTGATCAGCAGCTCCATCAGATTGTCATTGGCGGGATAGGAGGTCGACTGAATGACGAACACATCCTCACCGCGGACGTTTTCGTGGATTTCCACGAACACTTCCATATCCGCGAAGCGCCTGACGGAGGCTTTCGTCAGGGGCAGGTTGAGGGCTGCCGCGACCGCCTCGGCCAGTGGACGGTTGCTGTTGCAAGCCACAATCTTCATGATTTTCAGATCCCGCGTCTTAACCGTCGTTGCGGCCCGGATGCCCGACGGCGCGCGCCTTCTACCAATGTGTCGGAACCGTGTCCAACCATCCTGTGCAGCAAACCCGCCATGCGGGTTGTTTCGGTGATGTTTTCACCATCATGGCAAAGGGGATAATGGCGAAACAGGGGTCTTGTGTAAGGCATCCGGGGGGGCGGACAAGGCGGCAGAGGTTGCGGTCCCGGCCGGTTTGTCTGTGGTTTTTCCGGCCTTGGTCTTGGCCCGGTTGAGGCCGGTGGCATTCTGGATCACCTGCTTGATACCGCCTGCGGCCTCGGTGGAGGCGACATAGGCGACGTCGCCCCAGTGCAGGTCCAGCGTGCCGGGGGGAATTTCGTTGATCTGGATGGTGCGACCGCTTTCCTGGCCGCTGCCATCGGTGACGATCCACTGAATTTCAATCCGCTCCGATCCATTGGCCCCCGGTGCGGTTCTGACGCGTGGCTGCACGGTAAAATCGGCGGGCGCGGTCTGGGCCGATTCGTCACTGGCGATGGTGATCCCGATTTTGGGCAGCGCCAGCTTCATCTGCATGGAGAGCGCCATATTGCCATCGCCCGGTGCGCCGATTCCATCCAGCACGGCGACCCGGGCCGGACGGTTGAACAGGCTGTTCGGATCGCTCTGTTTCATGGCCGCATCGACGTCGTTCAGCAGGTCGGAAATTTTGTCGGCGGAGGTCAGGGCCTCCTGTTTCAGCATCGGGCGGTCTCCGGCGGCCCAGACTGAGGCGGGCATGGACTGACCATCAGCCTTGCCGTGTGATTTTCCGGTCGGGTCAAAGACTTCGTAATGAGGCACGACAGTGTCGCCCTGTGTGGTGGCGGTGATTCCCAGCCACCAGTCGCCTTTTTTCACCGGGCCGGCCACGGCAGGCACAGTGTGTTCATCCAGAGCATGGGCAATGGAGGTCGCGAACAATTTGCTTGAATCGTCATCCAGCAAGGCATTGCCGGGCGTTGGTACTGCCAGACGCGCCGGCGGCGGCGCGGCCAGCTTCATAGCGGTCTGGCCGGGATGACCCATGAAGGGACGTGGCAGATCGCCGCAACCGAACAGACCGGTCAGGCAGACGAGCATGAGAGTGAAGCGGCTCAGGCGGAAGGGCAGGCGGATCATGAATGCTTTCCCGATTGTCGCTGGCAGGCGTCCCTGACGGGCGTTCCTGACGGGCGTCGCTGGCTGGTCAGACTGCACCGGGTTTCGGGCAGAGAATGGCGGAGACCTGATGGCCGATGGCACCGCCACCGGCGAGGGTGCGGCGGCGATGACTATAGAAGCGTTCGGCATCCGTCAGAGTATCGATAAAAAGAGCCTCGGCCTCGATTCCGTTCCGGGTCAGACGATGCAGGCAGTAGCCTGGCAGATCGAATTGCCAGTGTTCCGCATCCCGTCCGTCATGCAGGTAGAGATTGCCGTCCGGATCGGCTGCCAGCAGGGCAGCCCGCAGATCCGCCCCGACCTCATAGCTGTTCCGGGCGATGCAGGGGCCGACACAAGCGCGTAAGGAGACTGCTCCCCAGGCCCGCATGGAGTCTGCCGTGGCTTCCAGAATCCCCGCCACCGCTCCGCGCCATCCGGCATGGGCCGCGCCGACGATCAGGGAGCCGTCATCGCGTCTGCCCTCGAACAGCACCGGGCCGCAATCGGCTGTGATGACGCCCAGAGCGATACCGGGCCGGTCGGTGATCATCGCATCTGCATCCGGGCCGGAACCGGCAGCCCAGGGTGTTTCGACCCTGATAACCGTGGTGCTGTGCACCTGCCGCAGTCCCAGCAGCGTGTCTGCCCCCAGACAATGCGCGATCCGGGCGCGGTTTTCATGGACGGCAACAGGATCATCTCCGCCTGAAAGCGATCCGTTCAGACTGGCATAAGGCCCGGATGAAACGCCGCCGCGCCGGGTGAAAAAACCATGCGGGGCTGCCAGTGACCCCGTGATCCGCTCCGGCAGGGAGGAGGCAGCTAGGGCAAGATCGGTCATCAGGTCATATCCCGCATCGGGAGAGGTTCGAAGCCTGCCGGAACCGGCAGGCCGGGCGAGGTCAGGGCCATCGCCTTGAACAGGGTGCCCATATATTCCGCCTGTGTCAGCCTCTGCCCCGCATTCATGATCTGGCGCGCCATGGCGGTGGGCTTGCCGGATGCCAGACGCTGGCAACGCTGCATCAGACCGAGCGACAGCAGGAACCGGCCCTGCGCCACCGGCCCGTATCCGTGGGCACCCGCGTTGCGGGCGGTGTCCAGCAGGGCGGAGAAATCGACATGGGCGGTCAGATCGGCTGCTCCGGCGGGCAGGCTGAACGGATCGACCGGAACACCTTGCGACAGAGCCTGCAAACTATCGCCGAAACCACTTTGAGCCGGACCATAATCCAGAAACAGCGCCATCCCACTCTGGCATGTCAGCCGTCCGGCGAGACGGGTGATGATGTCATGCGACGTTTCCGACCATTCCCGGATTGTGCCTTCCGCGACCGTCTCCGGCAGGCAGGGGAAGGGAGGCTCCATGGGGCCTGTTGTGAGGGCGGCACTCCCATCGGGCCGCACCTCTACAAACTGTTCCGACCATTCCGCCTTCTGTCGAACGAAGCGGCGAATAGGCAGGGCATCCAGAAACTCATTGCCCAGCAGAATCAGAGGCGCATCCGGAATTTCATCGAGATCGGCGGCAAAGCGGGCTTCCGGCACGCGCTGCGCCTGAATGGCGCGCAGCCTTGGAGAAGTTTCGATGAAAATGATCGTGGCCGCGTCGGCAAAAGCAGGTATGGCCCGGCGGATCGCGGACAGGGCATCCGCCATCAGCGTCCCGCGCCCGGGTCCGGCTTCGGCCAGCACGATCTGAGCGGGTGCGCCCATCTGCTCCCACCCCATGGCGGCCCACAGACCCAGCACTTCGCCGAACGCCTGACTGACTTCCGGCGCGGTGGTGAAATCCGCAAACGGGTCATGTGTGGCGTAATAGGCCGCGTTAGCCCGGGCCATGAAACGGTCCAGCCGCTCCGGGCGTGCGGTCATTGGATGGACCGGATATCCGTCCGCCCTGTGGCAGGGGCACTGGTGCGGGCACGCAGGACCAGCCATAGTCCCGCCATGGCCATGGGCAGGCAGAGAATTTGTCCCATCGTCAGGCCGAATGTCAGAAAGCCGAGGAACGAATCCGGCTCTCTGAAATGCTCGGAGATGATGCGGGCCATGCTGTATCCGATCAGAAACGAGCCGCCGAGCTGTCCGAACCGCGCCCGCACTCCAGACCGACTGACCAGCAGCAGCATGACGATGAACAGCAGCGCGCCTTCCAGCCCCGCCTCGTAAAGCTGGCTGGGATGACGGGGCACAGGGCCTCCGGAGGGGAAAATCATCGCCCAGGGCAACCAGTCCGGCGCGGCGCGGCCCCACAGCTCGCCATTGATGAAATTGGCAATGCGCCCCAGCATCAGACCAAGCGGCACGCAGACGACCAGCCGGTCGGCAAAGCCCAGAAAAGAAATGCGATTGCGGTGGCAGAACAGGATGGTGGCCACGACCACCCCCAACATGCCGCCATGAAAGCTCATGCCTCCATGCCAGACCTGAATGATGGCTCCGGGATGCGCCAGAAAGAAGGATGGCTGGTAGAAGAGCACGTATCCCAGCCGCCCCCCCAGCACGACACCCAGCGTGGCCCAGGTCAGGAAATCGTCCACCTGTTCGACACTGGCGACGGCGGGGTCGAGCCGTACCAGCCGTCGCATCAGCCGCCAACCCAGCACCAGCCCGACAATATAGGCCAACGCGTACCAGCGGATCGCAAAGGGGCCGACCTGCACCAGAACGGGGTCGAAGCCGGGAAACATCATCACGGGCAGCATGTTACTCCTCGCGGCGTCACGCCTGATGGGGCTGTCCTGAGGGTGAATAGGCAGTGCTTCACGGACGGTCAAATGGGCTGAATCTGATATGGTGGATGGTCTCTTTACCTGACTGCCCGTTCAATGCTGTATCGACCACCGAGGATGGGTGCCTTTGCAAAAAGGGATATCGACCCATCCCGGCGTGCAAGGCCCGACGTGCAAGGAGCGTTCGCAATGACATCCCGCCCCCGTTTTTTTGACGATCTGGCTGGTCTGGCTGGTGGCGCCCTCTCCGCGGTCTCCGGGCTGAGGGAGGAGGTGGAGGCACTGGTGCGGGCGCGGGTCGAGGAAACGCTGCGCCGTCTGGATGTCGCCCGGCGTGAGGATCTGGATGTTGCGCTCGAACTGGCTGCTACCGCCCGTGATACGCAGGAAGCCCTTCAGGCCCGGGTCGATGCGCTGGAGCAGCGTGTGGCCGCGCTGGAAGCCAATCCTGTCTCTGTTGCGCAACAGGACAAGCCTTCCGGTGCCTGAACGGGCCGCCTGATGATTCAGCAGCCCTTGCGGCACGGCCCGACACATCGTTAGGCTGCCAGAGTGGTATCCAGGGTACGACCGGAACCGCACCGGTGCCGTTGCGTCCCCCTGGCCACATTTGGCCTTCCTCCAGGTGGGAGACCCATCATGACTGCCCTGTCCTTCTCCGTGCAGGACCGTTCCTCCAATCCGCTGGATATGCTGGAGCAGATCGTCACCGCAAATGACTGGATTTTCGATCGCCGCAGCGATCACGAAATGGCCGCTGAGGCCCCTGGAAAATGGTGTGATTACGGGCTGTATTTCAGTTGGTCGTCTGAAATCAGCGCCATGCATTTCACCTGTACATTCGATCTGAAAGTACCGGAAAAGCGGCGCGCCGCCCTTTATGAGCTGTTGGCACTGGCCAATGACAAACTCTGGATCGGCCATTTCGGAATGGATAGTGAGGATGGCATGCCGTTGTTCAGGCATTCCGTTCTGCTGCGTGGCGCGCCGGGTGCGTCGGCGGAAAGTCTGGAGGACATGATGGATATCGCCATTACGGAATGCGAGCGGTTTTTCCCGGCCTTCCAGTTCGTGCTGTGGGGCGGCAAGGCCCCGGCCGAGGCCATGGCCGCGGCGATGCTGGAATGTGTGGGGGAGGCATGAGCCTTCCTCAGATCCCGCCCATCCTGCTGGTCGGTTGCGGCAAGATGGGCGGCGCTATGTTGCGATCATGGCAGGAGCGGGGGCTATCCCGCTCCTTTGTCGTCTCACCCTCCCCCCGTGCCTTGGGAGAGAGCGTGACCGTCGTGCCGGATGTAACGAAAATTCCCGCCGATTTCCGTCCTGCTGCCGTGATTCTGGCGGTGAAGCCCCAGGTCGCGCCGTCGATTTTGCCGGATTATGCCCGTTTTGCCGGGCATTCGGTGTTTCTGTCCGTCATGGCCGGGCTGACACAGGCTGGTTTGGCCGGAATATTGGGTGAGCAAGCGGCAATCGTCCGCTCCATGCCCAATACCCCTTCCGCGATCGGTAAAGGGTTTACCATGGCGCATGCCGGTCCGCATGTGGATGCCGCACAGCGCAGCCTGTGTCACACCCTGCTGGAAGCCGTCGGTACCGTGGCATGGGCGGAGCAGGAGACGGAGCTTCTGGCTGCCACGGCTATTTCCGGTGGCGGGCCGGCCTATGTGTTTCTCATGGCCGAATTGCTGGAGCGCTGTGCTCTGGAGCAGGGGCTGGAGCCTGATCTGGCACGCAGCATGGCCCGCCAGACCGTGATTGGCGCGGCCTCGCTGCTGGAGCGGGAGGAAGCGGATGCGGCGGTATTGCGCCGCGCTGTGACCAGCCCCGGCGGGACCACGGAACAGGCGCTGAAAATACTGATGGCCGAAGACGCCCTGCCTTCCGCTTTTTCCCGTGCCGTCAAGGCGGCGATCAGGCGGGCAGGAGAGTTGTCTGGCGCGCCGGTCGTGGAACCTGTGCGGTAGGAGTGCGATGAATCCCCCGAACCGGTCTGTCAGGGAGCAGGGCCAATGACGTATGGACGCGACGATACCGCTTTCGATCATGCCCTGACCGCTGCGGCATTCTCCGTGATTGCCGAGCGTGGTTGGCGAGGCCTGACCGTGGCGGAGGCGGCACGTCGGGCTGGTCTGCCGCTCGATCAGGCGCGCCAGCGCTTTCCTGACCGGTTTGCGATCCTGTCGGTGTTCGGGCGGCAGGCGGATCAAGCCGCCTTGGCCAGACCTCTGCCGGGAGGAGAGATCAGGGATCGCCTGCTGGATATTCTGATGCGCCGTATCGACGTATTACAGCTTCATCGTCAGGGCGTGCTGGCACTGTTGACAGCGGTACCGTTCGATCCGGTGCTGGCGCTGTTTCTGGCCCGACGTGATCGCGCCAGTATGGGCTGGCTGCTGGAAGGGGCCGGCATTCCCTCCGGCGGGATTCTGGGCGGGCTGCGGATCAAGGGATTGCTGACCGTCTGGCTGTGGACCATCCGGGCATGGAGCCGCGACGAGACTGAAGAACTCGGCCCTACTCTGGCGGCGCTGGATGTGGCGCTGGAACGGGCGGAGCAGTTTGCCGCCTTGCTTCCTTCCGTTCAGCCGGTCGGATCGGAGGCTGATGACGAGGATGCCGGGGTGCATGCAGCCCCGGAGCAACGTGTCGCCGTTCCACCGGATGACCCACCACCCCCCGCTTAAACCCTCCCATCTTCCTATGGGCTGTCTTCCCCCCGCCCCTGCAAGGGACGAAGCGGAGCCATGGCGATCCGGCGCATGACATAAGGCCCCGGACCCCCTATGTGCGGCGCTGTCATGACGCAGCCCGGCCGTATTTACACTGTGAAGGAAATTTTCCTGACCTTACAGGGGGAGGGCATCCATGCCGGCCGTCCGGCGGTGTTCTGCCGTTTTGCGGGCTGCAATCTCTGGAGTGGTCGGGAAGAAGATCGGCAGACGGCACGTTGCACCTTCTGCGACACCGATTTTATCGGCATGGATGGTGAAAACGGTGGTCGTTATCCCGATGCGGCCAGTCTGGCGCGGGCCATTGCTGCATGCTGGCAGGGTGGGGCCGAGCATCGTTTCGTCGTGCTGACCGGAGGTGAGCCGCTGTTACAGGTGGATGCCGCCCTGATCGACGCATTGCATGAGGCCTGTTTCCAGATCGCGGTCGAGACCAACGGGACGCAACCGGCTCCGGCGGGGCTGGACTGGATCTGTGTCAGCCCCAAGGCCGATAATCCGCTGGTCCTGACGGGCGGGGACGAGTTGAAATTGGTATTCCCCCAGCCGGATGCGCTGCCGGAGCGGTTTGAGGCTCTGGATTTCCAGTATTTCCTGCTACAGCCGCTGGACGATTCGCGGCGCGTGGATCACACAAGGGCTGCGATTGAATACTGCCTCCATCATCCGCGCTGGCGCCTGTCGGTGCAGACCCATAAGACGCTGGGCATACCCTGATGACGATCGTTTCTTCCTCTACCCCGCGTGTGCTCGAAATCGGCAAGCAGTTTACTTTTGAAGCAGCCCATACGCTGCATCGGGAGATCGAGACCGATTCCAGCCTGCGTATTCACGGCCATTCCTACCGGGTGGAAGTGGTGCTGCGTGGAGGGGTCGATCCAGATAGCGGCATGCTGATGGATCTCGGCCTGTTGCAACGGAAGATGGATGCGGTCCGCGACGCTCTGGATCACCGCCTGCTGGACGAAGTGCCGGGTCTTGCGCCCGCGACGATGGAGAACATCGCTCTGTTCATATGGCGGCATCTTGCCCCTGATCTTCCTGCTCTGGCGGAAGTCAGCGTGTTCCGTGACACGCTGGGCGAACGTTGCACGTGTCGGGGTGCATAAAGGAATGGGCCAGTTTGCCTGTTGCCTGTCTGCTTCGTCACGGTCGTGACATTTTTTCCCGCTCTGATTGCTGACTGATACGGGATCCGCTTCTCCGGTGTGAGACGGAGAATTGTCGGTCTCATCATGACAGGTTCATCCATAAATAATCCTTTTTAAACGTAAAATTATAATGAATAAGTGTAAATTTTTGTGATTTTGTAAGAGTGTATTATAAATCTACAAAATTTATTTTATCATTATAAATCAATTGTTTATGTAAAATAATCACTTTTTTGAATGGCATTTTCAACCTATTTTTAAAAACATATTATTGAAGTTTAAATAAATAAGCACTAATGATTCACGTATAACATGTGAGTCGAAGTGATGTCTCGTTTCCCTCTTCGTACCCTGGAAAATGCACCAACCGAGGCGCAACCCGCTTTGGCAGCGGCAGAGAAGAATAACGGTTTCCTGCCCAATCTGCTGCGTGTGCTGGCCAATGCTCCGGTCGCGCTGGAGACCTATCTGACCGTTTCCGGAATCAACGCACGCGCCAGCCTGACCTTGCAGGAAAGGGAAGTTGTGCAGATCACCGCCGCAGCCACCCATGGATGCGGTTTCTGTGTGGCGGGTCATACCGCATTGGCAACCAAAAAAGCCGGTCTGGATGCCGCCACGGTGGAGGCTCTGCGTCAGCTCGATCAAGTGACCGATGCCAGACTGGCGGCGTTGGCCGATTTCACGCGGGCTGTCATTGCATCGCGCGGGGCCGTATCGGATGAGGCGCTGGCCACTTTCAAGGCGGCCGGTTTCACGGATCAACAGGCGTTGGAAGTAGTACTGGGCGTCAGCCTGGCGACCTTGTGCAATTTCGCCAATAATCTGGGTCAGCCCCCGCTGAATGAACAGCTTGAGCCGTTCCGCTGGAATGGCCTCAACGCTGACTCGGCCGGGTAAGTGCTGATGTCTGCTCTCCCCGCTGCCCTGTCCGAATGGCTGGAGCAAAACGCTCTGGCGCTGGATGAAGGCCATATCGATCCGGCCCTGCTGCTGCCCAGACTGGCACAGGCAGGCCTGTTCGCCGTCGGTCTTGCCGGCACGGAGGGCAGCGCAAGCAGCACTCTCCCCGAGGCTGTGGAGGCCATTGCCTCGGTTTCATCGCATTCCCTGGCGGCCGGATTCGTGTTCTGGAGCCATCGTTCCTTCATCGAATATCTGCTGCAAAGTCCGAATGAAAGGCTCCGCAATCGTCTGCTGCCCGCTTTGCTGCGGGGAGAGGAAGCAGGGGCGACTGGCCTGTCCAATGCGATGAAGTTCCTGTCGGGGCTGGAGCCGCTTCAGATTACCGCGCAGCCGGAAGGGCAGGGATACAGGCTGTCCGGGCGGATGCCGTGGGTGACCAATCTGCGCGTGGAAGGATTTCAGGTGGCCGCTGCGATCGGCCATGCGGATGGAAGCGGGGCGTTCATCGCCGCTCTGTCGCATGACGCGCCGGGTTTGACACGCAGTGGGGATCTCGACCTGCTCGGCCTGCGCGGGGCGAATACGGCGGCGATTACCCTGCAGGAGACATGGATCGACGCGGATCAGATTATTCATCCCGATGCTTCCGTCTGGCTGCCACAGGTACGGCCTGCTTTTCTGGGTCTGCAATGTGGTCTGTCGATCGGTCTGGCCCGTCGCTCTCTGGCTGAAGCGCTGCGGCACGAAGGGGCGGCCCGGGATGTCCTGCATGAACCGCTGGAGACCCTGACCGCGCGTCTTCGGGATGAGGAGCGCGCCCTGTATGCCGGATTGAGGACGGAACGGTTTCTGGCCGTGCCGGAGGCGCTGTTTGAAATCCGCATTCGTCTGGCCGCCATTGTGGCCGAGGCAGTGGGGCTGGAATTACAGGCATCGGGGGGCAAGGCGTATCTCCAGCCGCATGGCTCTGCCTTCGCCCGGCGGTGGCGGGAGGCTGCTTTCATCCCGGTGATCACCCCCAGCCTGGTGCAGTTGCAGGATGCGCTGGCCAGGCACACACGCAACCGGGAGTGCGCGGCATGAATGCTGCCCTTTCGGCCCGCGACATAGCCCTGCATTATCCCGGCTCCCCCCATCCTGTGCTGGCGGGGTTGGATCTCGATCTTCATCCGGGCCGGATCGTGGCTCTGCTGGGACCGAGCGGCATCGGCAAATCCAGCCTGTTACGGACTCTGGCCGGGCTGGAAAAAGCCAGCTTTGGCCGGATTATGGTGGGAGGAACCTCCATTGAGGGGGCTCATCCCGCTGTGGCGCTGGCTTTCCAGAACCCGGCTTTGCTGCCCTGGTTGACGCTGGAGAAGAATGTCGGATTCGGCCTTGATTTCAAACATCAGGCCGCCCTGACGACATCGGAGCGTAAGGCGCGGGTGCAGGAGGCAATTGCGGCCGTCGGATTGCAGGCGGCGCAGCATCTTCATGCCTCGCAGCTCTCCGGTGGCATGGCCAGCCGCGCGGCGCTGGCGCGCTGTCTGGCCCGTCATCCCGCCGTGTTGCTGCTGGATGAGCCGTTCGGTGCGCTGGATGAGGTGACGCGGGCCGAAATGCAGCAGCTTCTGCTGCGCATCGTGGCAGAGCGCCGCCCGGCTACGCTGCTGATTACCCACGATATCGATGAAGCTCTGCTGTTGGCGGATCGTGTTCTGCTGCTGGGAGGCACTCCGGCAGGTGTGGTCGGGGATTGGGACATAGACCTTCCTCAACCGCGGGAGGCCCTGCTGGATGAGCTGGGCAGGCTGCGTATCGACATTCTCCAAACTTTGCGCACGGCTCTGCGGAGCCATTGATGGAATGAGCGCCATGGACAATGAATTTTTTTCCCGACGGGATGCCTTGAGACTGGCCGGGCTTTTCACGGCGGCGGGCGCATTGCCGTTACTGCGGGCCAGAAAGGCCATGGCGCAGCCGGGACCGGATGCGCCATTGAGGATCGGCTATCTGCCGATCACGGATTCGACCCCATTGCTGGTCGCGCATGGGCAGGGCTTTTTCGAAGCTGAAGGGATCCGCGCGGAAAAGCCGGTCATGCTGCGTTCCTGGTCACAGGTGATCGAGGCGTTTCTCTCGGGCCAGGTCGATATGGTGCATCTGCTGTCCCCCATGACCATCTGGGCCCGTTTCGGCAGCCGGGCACCGTTGAAGGTGGTGGCATGGAATCATCTTGATGGCTCCGGCCTGACGGTGCAGCCCGGCATCAACAGTGTGAAAGAGCTGGGGGGTCAGACGGTCGCTGTGCCGTTCTGGTATTCTATCCATAATGTCGTGCTGGGTACGCTGCTGAAGGCCAATGGATTGAAGCCCGTCATTACCCGCAACGGCAAAGCCCCTGCTGCGGAAGAGGTGGCGCTGGTGGTGATGGCTCCCTCAGACATGCTTCCGGCGCTCGCCGCCCGGCGTATTGCCGGGTATATCGTGGCAGAGCCTTTCAACGCGGCGGCAGAGGCGCAGAATATAGGCAAAGTGCTGCGCTTTACGGGGGATGTCTGGCGCGATCACGCCTGCTGCGTCGTGGCGATGCATGAGGAAGACCTGACACGGCGACCGGAATGGTCCCAGAAGGCCGTGACGGCAGTCGTCAAGGCGCAGGCATGGATCCGCGATCATCGCGCCGAGACGGCTCAATTGATCTCACGCGAGAATCCCAATCATTATACACCGCATCCCGCTGCGGTGCTGGCGAAGGTGCTGGCGCCATCGGAAACGGCGCACGCGGATTATGTGGCCTCCGGCGCGATCCGCCATGCCGACTGGACCAATCGCCGGATCGATTTTCAGCCTTATCCCTTTCCTTCCTATACCGAGGAACTGGTGCGGAGGTTGCAGGATACCCTTGTCGAGGGTGATCGTGGCTTCCTGACGGCACTGGATCCGGTTGCTGCGACGCGTGAACTGGTGGATGACCGTTTCGTGCGTCACGCCATTGCGGCGGCGGGTGGTCCGGGCGTGTTCGGAATCTCCGACAGCTTCACCCGCACGGAGACGATTGCGGCGTGAGCGATCTGTCTGTGTCCCTGCCGGTTTCTCTTCCTGGTATCTGCTCGCGTGGTGGCCGCTGGAGCCTCGGCTTGTCTGGCCGTGTAGGGCGCTTCCTGCTGGGCGTGGGAGGCTTGGGGATATTGCTGGCTGTCTGGTGGTTGTTCACTGGACCACTGGCCGCGGCAGGCAGTTTCAGTCGTCGCTTCGCACCCGGGCTTGCTCTGACCAGCCTGATCGAGATGGGTTGGTATGGTGATTTGCTGACCCATGTCTGGCTCAGCCTGAAACGCGTGCTGGTGGGATTGGCCGTGGCGTTGGCGGTGGGTGTGCCGCTGGGGCTGGCGGTCGGCGGTCTGCGGGTGGTGGAGGCAGCCACATCGCCGGTGTTCCAGTTTCTGCGTATGATTTCTCCGCTTTCCTGGATGCCGGTGGCCGTCATGGTGTTGGGGGTAGGAGATGCGCCGATCTATTTTCTGCTGTCTTTCGCCGCGGTCTGGCCCATCCTGCTCAGCACCGCCGATGGTGTGAAGCAGCTTGACCGGCGTTGGTTGTTACTGGCGCAGAGCCTTGCGGCAACACGGTGGGAAACACTGACACGTATCGTTCTGCCGGGGGTACTGGCGCCGATTCTGACAGGCGTGCGGCTGGCGATCGGTATTTTGTGGATCGTGCTGGTGCCGGCGGAAATGCTCGGCGTGGCCGGAGGGCTTGGTTACCTCGTGCTCGATACCAGAGACCGCATGGCGTATGGCGAGTTGACGGCGGTCGTGCTTGTGATCGGTCTGCTCGGATTTTTACTCGATGCCATCGCGCGTTTGCTCTACCGGATGCGTGCCCACGGCTGAGGGAGAGTTTACAGAAGCAGATCCCCCTGTTTCTGGTGGCCTGATTTTTTTCTGGCAGTGCGTTTGACAGAGACATCGCTCTTTCCAGACGGTGGCGTGCTCTTCGCAGGATTGCCTGTTTCCTGTACGGTTTTCTCGCCATCGCTGAAGCGCAAGGTCAGTGTCTGCCCGCTGGCGATCCGGGCTGCCTGGGTGATGGCATGGCCATCATGATCCAGCACCAGCGCATAGCCGCGCGCCAGCACCGCTTGATAGGAAACGCTCTCCAGCCTTGCACCAAGCCCGTCCAGCCGCACCTGTGCCTCCCGCAACCGTCCGGGTATGGGGGCTGCCCTCATGCGGGCGAACAGTGGGCGGGCATCACCCAGATGCAGATGAAGGCTGTGCCGCAGACTGGCCCCCAGTTGCAGCGCATGCAGCCGCAGGGCATTCCTTTTATGGGACAGCAGCATGGGCATCGCGACACGCAGGCGGTTTTCGGTTCCTCGCAGATGCTGGCGGGTTTCAGCAATGATGTGGGCGGGGCGAGGCAGCCGTAGCACCGCATTCCTTAACGCGGCCCGTCTTGCTGCCAGCAGGCCGGGCAGCGCCATGCCCAGTCGCAGTGAGCGGTCATCCAGCCTCTGTCGCGCATGACCAAGCAGAGTGGGCAGATCAGGCAGAAGACGCTCGGCCTGAGCCAGCCCCAACCGCGCACCCTGACTCATCCGGCTGAGCGCCCCGCCGAGTCGCGCGGTCTTGTGAGCCAGATCAGCCGCGAGTTCGGCCCGCATCGGCACCGCCAACTCGGCCGCGGCAGTCGGGGTGGGCGCACGCCGGTCGGAGGCATAGTCGATCAGAGTGGTATCGGTTTCATGTCCGACGGCGGAAATCAGAGGGATCGGGCAGGTTGCGGCGGCGCGAATGACGATTTCCTCATTGAACGCCATCAGATCTTCCAGACTGCCGCCACCACGCGCCACGATCAGTACGTCGGGACGGGGCACCGGCCCATCCGGCGGCAGCCTGCCGAATCCGTCGATGGCGGCAGCGATTTTCGCGGCGGCTCCTTCGCCCTGCACCGGCACCGGCCAGAGCAGGACGGTGCGGGGAAAGCGACGGGCGATGGTGGTACGGATGTCCTGAAGAACGGCCCCTTTTTCAGAGCTGACCACCCCCACGACTCGCGGCAGCAGTGGCAGGGCGCGTTTGCGGGTGGCATCGAACAGCCCTTCCTCCGCCAGACGCTGACGCAGCATCTCGATTCGCGCCAGCAGCGCTCCGGCCCCCGCATACTCCATCCGGTCGATGATGAGCTGGTAGGATGAGCGATCCACGTAGGAGGAAATTTTGCCGGTCGCGACCACCTCAACCCCGTTTTCCGGCAGCATGCCGAGACGGGGAACGGCGAATTTCCACACGACACCAGCAATTTTGCCGCCCTCATCCTTGAGCGACAGATAGATATGGCCGGATGGGTAGCGCTTGACCTCAGTCAATTCGCCGCGCACGCGCACACGTCCAAAGGCGCCTTCCAGCGTGCGTTTGATGGTGCCGGACAGGTCGGAGACCGAATATTCGGGAATATTGTCCAGCCCCCGGCTGCCGGATATGCCGGCAGGGGTTTCTTGGGCCGTATGTGGATTGGATGAATCGTCCATGGCCGCAGCCTATGCTACATGCGGCCAGCTTTGAAGAACGCAGGCAGAAGGCGGAATCGTAATGCGGGTTCTGGTGATCGGATCGGGCGGCCGGGAACATGCTTTGTGCTGGGCGCTTGCCGCCAGCCCGATGCTGGAAAAACTGTGGTGCGCCCCCGGTAATCCGGGCATTGCCGCCCATGCGGAGCTGGTCCCCGTTCCAGTGACGGATATCACTGCTCTGGTCGCTTTTGCCCGCGATCATGCGGTTGATCTGGTGGTTCCCGGCCCGGAAGCGCCGCTGGTGGCGGGACTGGCCGATGCGCTGAAAGAAGCGGGAATCCGCTGCTTCGGCCCGAGCGCAGCCGCGGCGCAGTTGGAGGGTAGCAAGACCTTCACCAAGGAAGTGGCTGATGCCGCCGGTATTCCGACCGCCCGCTGGGAACGGTTTGAGGATGCGGAAGAAGCCCATGCCTTCGTGCGCCGCCGTGGTGCGCCGATCGTCGTGAAGGCCGATGGTCTGGCCGCTGGCAAGGGCGTTGTGGTGGCGGCCACGGTGGAGGAAGCCGAGGCCGCGATTACCGCCATGCTGGAGGATGGCAGCCTCGGTGCGGCGGGGGCTTCCGTGGTGATCGAGGAATGTCTGATCGGTGAGGAAGTCTCGCTGTTTGCCCTGTGCGATGGGGAGCATGCGCTGCTGCTGGGCGGGGCGCAGGATCACAAACGGGTGGGGGAGGGCGATACCGGCCCGAATACCGGCGGTATGGGGGCCTACACCCCCACCCCGTTCCTGACGCCGGAAGCGGCGGATGCGGCGATGAAACGCATCGTTACGCCCGCTCTGGCGGAAATGGCCCGTCGGGGCACACCGTTCCGGGGCGTGCTGTTTGCTGGGCTGATGCTGACGGTGAATGGTCCGCAACTGATTGAATTCAATGTCCGTTTTGGTGATCCGGAATGTCAGGCCCTGCTGCCGCGTTTGAAATCCGACCTGTTGGCGGCACTGCTGGCAGCCTGTGACGGAGAGCTTGGCGCGTTCGATCTGCGCTGGAGCGAGGACGCGACGGTTGCTGTCGTGGTGGCGGCAAAAGGTTATCCCGGTACACCGGGACCCTCCGGACCGATTGGAGGGCTGGATGAGGCGGCTGCCGTGACGGGTGCATTGGTGTTCCATGCCGGAACCACCCTGCGGGGGGATGAAATCCATCCTGCCGGTGGTCGTGTGCTGACGGTGGTGGGGCGCGGTCCCGATATTCAGACGGCCCGTGACGTGGCTTATCGCGCTGTGGCGGCGCTGCGTTGGCCGGAAGGATTTTTCCGCCGGGATATTGGTTGGCGCGCCTTGCGCTCAGCCTGATCGGAGTGATGAAGCCGGAACCATTCTATTTCGGCCTCACCGTCCGCAATGCTGGCGCACATAGGCGATGGAAGCCGGTGTGGTGGGACGCGCCCGGTCGCACCAGGACGGGCGCGGATGACGCGGTCGTTTTGGCCGTGACGGTGATTTCGGCACGGGGGCCGCATCCAGGGGGTCTGGCCAGATCGAGGGCATCAGCAATATCACCCCCGCCGGCAGACGGGCGCTGCGGGTCAGGCCGGGATTGACTTCCAGTAATGCCTCGACCGCCGCATCATCATCACGGTCGATTGTGCCCAGCAGAATCTCGCCGATCGTGCCGGAACGCGTCAGCCGGTAGGGATGCGGCGGCTGGGGCAGATCATCATACTCGTTAGCCGGGCCGGAGGATGAAGGCGGAGGCTCGGGCTGGGTGATGGAGGGCGCTTCGGCGGTGGCTTTCGATTCAGGCTGGCGGTCCGGAGGCGGCGGAGGTGCTTCCGGCGTTGCAGCCATGCCGGTTTGTTGGACTTTCTCCGGCTGCGTCGGAACGGGCGGGGCTGATACGGAGGAGGGGGTCCCCGACCTGATAAGATCGGGCAGGTAGCGTGCGGCTGCCCACCAGCTCAGCAGCGCGAGAACCGCCACAGCGATGGACAGCATCATGGGTGGCGAAATCAGGCCGGGCTCGCGTGTTTTGCCATTGGTCTTTTCAGCCGTCAGGCTTCTGCCTGCCACCATGGTGACGATGGAAGCATCGACCGGCCTGATGCCTCGCTCCTGTGCCAGCACCAGCGCCTGCCGGGTCAGTCCGGCCAGCCGTGCCGGGCTGAATCGGGCCTGAGTCAGCAACAGTTCCACAGCATCCGGCGTCATGACGGAGGACAAGGTCTGCCCGGCCTGCTCAATGGCAAGGCGCAGAATATCCCGCATTTCCAGGGCAGTCGGCACAGGCAGCGTCACATGCAGCCGTTCCGTTTCGGCCAGAGAACCGAGCGGCCCGTCCAACAGTGCCTTACCAGCTCCCTGTCCACCAATCAGGATAGCCTGAAACACGCCCTTGCGTTCCTGCAGCAGATCGACGAGGGCAGCCTGTGCAGCATCCTGCAACGTATCGGCGGTCTGAAAAATCAGAATGAAAGGGGGGCTCTGCCCGGTCCCGGCCGCGCGTTCCTCTTCCGTATGGGCCTGCTGCCGGAGTTGGTCTCCGCTCAGTAGCAAGGTGTTGGCGATTTCGATCACATCACCGACGGAAGACGCGGACAACGCCGCAGTCAGCACAGTCCGGCGCCCGGTTCCGGCTTCTCCATCGATGATGATCAGCGGACGACCGGATTGTATTGCCGCGGCGATTTCGTTCGCTGCCGCCTGCTGCGATGTGGTCAGGGAGGGACCATGTGCCGGGGCAAACGGGTCTGCCGTCAGGCCATGAAAATCACGGACACTGTGCTGCTCGTTCTGCGGGACGCCGTTCATGCTGCCCAATTCATTTATCTGCGTACGGGTTTTTAGTGCCACGTAGTTGCAGGCGGATCGGTGTGCCTTTCAGTCCGAACGCTTCACGCAGGCCATTGACCAGATAACGCTGATAATCTTCCGGCAATTGTTCTGCTCGGGTACCAAACAGCACAAAGGTCGGCGGCCGTGCCTTGGCCTGCGTCATATAGCGCAGTTTCAGGCGTCGCCCGTCCACCAGTGGCGGCTGATGGCGTTCCAGCATCGCCTCGAACCAGCGGTTCAATTCTCCGGTCGCCACGCGCTTGTTCCAGATCGCATGGGCCTCCCGCACGGCAGGCAGCAGACGCTGTACGCCTGAGCCGGTCAGGCCGGACAGGGTTACCACCGGAATGCCGCGGCACTGCGTCAGGCTTGTCTCCAGCCGGTCGGAAATGGCGCGGGCCGCCTTGCCGCGATCTTCCACCGCATCCCATTTGGTCAGGGCGAGCACCGCCCCGCGTCCCTCGCGTTCTACCAGTCGGGCAATCTGAAGATCCTGCTCATGCAGCCCTTCCGTGGCATCGACCGCCAGCACCACGATTTCTGCCATTTTCAGTGCCTCGATGGAGGCGCTGACCGACATTTTTTCCAGCGATTCGTCGATGCGTGCGCGGCGGCGCAGCCCTGCCGTATCCACCAGTTCGATCTCGCCGATGTCATCGGACAGGGTGACACTGATGGAATCGCGCGTCAGCCCCGGTTCCGGCCCGGTAATGACGCGGTCTTCACCCAGCAGACGATTCAGCAGGGTGGATTTGCCCGCGTTCGGACGGCCGACGATCGCCAGTTTCAGGGGCTTGGGAGGGCCCTGCTCAACGGTGTTTTCCTCGTCTTCCCACTCCTCGGCCTGGCCCCGGCGTCTGCGTTTCGGCATGTCGGAGGGCCGGTCTGCATCGGTGGAGAGCCGGTCGGCGATTTCCCGCATCAGATCGGCAATGCCCAACCCGTGCTCGGCAGAGACGGCCAGAGGATCGCCCAGACCCAGCCGGTAGGCTTCCAGCGCCTCTGCGCCTGCACCACGTGCCTCGGCCTTGTTGGTGACCAGCAGCACCGGACGGTTCTGGCGGCGCAGCCAGCTGGCGAAATGCGTGTCGGCTGGGGTGATGCCGCTGCGGGCATCGACCACGAACACCACCAGATCAGCCTGCGAGACAGCCGTTTCCGAGGATTGCCGCATCCGTCCGGCAATCGTGTCCTGCGGAGCTTCTTCCAGCCCGGCGGTGTCGATCAGCTTGACCAGGCGCCCGCGCAGCATCGCTTCCGCCTCTTTACGATCGCGGGTGACACCGGGTGTATCGGCAACCAGCGCCATGCGACGACCGACCAGACGGTTGAACAGGGTCGATTTTCCGACATTGGGCCGCCCTGCGATCGCCACGATGGGCAGGCGTTCCGCGGGGGTTTCGTCGGTTGTTTCTGGGGTGGGGGGCAAATCGGTCATTTCAACGGTATGCGTGCAACAGGCCGTCGGCGGTGATCACGAAGACCGTGCCCTGCGCGACGATGGGCGGGACAGCGGCTGCATCGGACAGATCACGGACGCTGCTGATCTTGCCGGAAACCGGGTTGAGCGTGATCATTTTGCCGTAATTGCTGACCAGCACCAGACGGTAGCCTGCCATGATCGGGCCGAACCACTGTGCGCGCTCGCCGCGATTATTGGCCTTGCTCCAGCGCGGCAGCTGCGTTTCCCATGCCACTACCCCATCATTGCGGGATATGGCGATCACCTGCTGGCTGGTCAGGGTGGCGAACAGCCAGTCTCCGGCCAGCCATGGGGTCTGTCCTCCGCCTGCCGGGCGTTCCCACAGACGGCGGCCTGTGCGCAGATCCAGCGAAACGAACTGACCACCCAGTCCGATGACATAGACCTGATTGCCGTCGATCACCGGCAGGCCGGTGACGGCTGACAGATCGGACAGGCTGGTGCGGCCGGAGGCGGAGGCGATGCTGTCGGTCCACACCACCGATCCGGTGGCGGCGCGCAGGCCGATCACGTCGCCGGAGCCGAACCCGCCAATGACCAGTCCGTCCGCATAGGCGGGGGCAGGATCGCCGAGCAGGCTGGTATCGGCCTCGCTGGCCTGATGCGACCAGAGTTTTTTGCCGTTCGAGGCATCAAAGGCCACGATCTGCTGTTCCAGCGTGGTCAGGAACAGCTTGCCTTCGGCATAGGTCGGGCTGGAGCGGGATGGTACACCGATCTTCACGCGCCATTTCTGCCGCCCTTTCGCGGCATCCAGCGCAATCAGATCTCCACGTCCAGTGACGGCATAGAGCGTACCGGTATCGTCGGAGGTCAGACCGCCACCGATATTGGTGCTGCGATCGCCTTCCTGCTGGGTCACGAATTCCCAGGCCATGGCACCGGTCTTGACGTCAAAAGCCCGTACCAGCGCATTGCTGTCGATGGTATAGACCAGATTGTATTTGACGATGGGCGTGCTGGTGATCTTCTGGCGATAACCGCTGCCGGAGCCGACCTGTGCGGTCCATACTTCCGTCATGCCTTTGATGGCGACGTTATCGACATGATGCGTGGGATTGGCACCCGGCTGTGACCAGTTCTGCAGCGGTGCATCCGAGGGAAACGCGATAGCGGGGGGCGAGGAGGCCACCGGCAGCACATCGCTCAGCGGCAACACGGTCTCACGCCGACCGGGCAAAGGCGGTTTATCCGCCGCGAACCAACTGTCCAACATACTGCATCCGCCCAGGCTGACCGTAGACAGGGCCAGGAGCGCCATAGCGGAGCGTTTGCCGGAGGGCGTTTTATTCTGATTATTCTGAGCAGATGCAGAGGCCGGGCGAATACGGAATGTCATGTCTCAACCACCGAACTTCGCGAGCAGTCCGGTTGCCCGGTTCCGCACGCCTGGAGGAGCGTTTTCGTCTTGGGAAAGCGTCTGAAGCCCCCGCCTGGCATCATCCATACGGCCCTGCCGAATGTCGAGCAGGGCAGTGCCTTCCCGTGCGAAAGGCTGCCATGGATTGCCATCGGCCAGCAGGGGGGCCAACTGCCCGCGCAGGGTCGCGGGATCACCATCATCGATCCGGTTCCAGACCGATTGCAGTGTGGCCAGATCGCGCAGCGCCGGGAGCGCGGCGTTATCATTGCTGACCGTCGCGTAAATGGCCTCGGCCCCTTTTTTGTCTCCGGCCGCCGTCAGCAGGGCGGCAGCACGCAGTCGTGCCAGCGTCGCATAGCTTTCCGGGCTGTCCTTGGCGAAGACCATCAGCGCCTGTTCGGTTTTCGCATCGGGTACGATGTGAACCGGCGGCGCCAGTGGGTCGACAGGATTACGGGTCAGGGCAAGGAAACGTTCTGCGGCGCTCGCATCCTGACGATGCTTGTACCAAAGCCAGCCCTGCCAGCCAGCGGCGCCGAGAATGACCAGCAGCACAAGCCCGACCGCCGGACCGCCATAGCGGACCAGCAGTTTTTTGGCGCGTTCTGCACGCAGATCTTCTTCGACCTCATCAAAGATGTCGGCCACGCAGTGTCCTCGCAAATCTGGCAACGCTTGCCTGAATAATGGCCGCGGACCATAGCCGCGCCACGCCTCCGGAGCAAACGGCGAGGACGCAGAACAGGGCAGCCGAGCCGGAAAATCTGTCTTTTCGGGAACAATGTTGGGGAAGCGGTGAGATTTTCAGGCGACAGGCTTCTTTTGCAACGGTATGCAGCTTTCATGACCCAGTCGGCATATCCCGTGACAGTATCAGGCAACATCAGTGCAGAGGCAGCGATGGAGGCCGTGCCGCTGCGCCGCATCGTGGTGGCCAGTTTTATCGGCACGGCGGTTGAGTTCTATGATTTCTATATTTACGCCACGGCGACGGCACTGGTGCTGGGACCGTTGATGTTTCCGGCGGCCTCCCCCGCGGCGCAGTTGCTGAATGCCTTTGCAACCTTTGCCATTGCCTTTATCGCCCGGCCCATAGGGGCTGCTCTGTTCGGGCATTTCGGCGACAGGATCGGGCGTAAATCCACTCTTGTTGCCTCTCTTCTGATCATGGGCATTTCGACGGCTCTGGTCGGATTATTGCCCGGCCATGACAGGATCGGCGCTCTGGCGCCTGCTTTGCTGTGCCTGCTGCGTTTCGGGCAGGGAATCGGGCTGGGAGGGGAGTGGGGCGGGGCTGCTCTGCTGGCCATGGAGAATGCGCCGGAGGGAAAACGCGCCTGGTACGGCATGTTCCCCCAACTGGGTGCTCCCATTGGATTTATTGCCGCCAACGGGTTGTTCCTGATTCTGGCCCTGACGCTCAGTGACGAAGCCTTTCGCAGCTGGGGCTGGCGGGTGCCGTTCTTGCTGTCGCTGTTGCTGGTGATCCTTGGGCTGTATGTGCGGCTGAAGCTGACGGAAACTCCGGCTTTTCGCCGCGTGCTGGAGCGGAAGGAGCCGGTTGCCGTGCCGTTCCGCGCCGTGCTGATCGGGCATGGGCGGGCGACGGTGCTCGGCATGCTCTCCATGGTGTGCTGTTACGCCCTGTTTTATCTCTGCACTGTGTTCATCCTCGGATATGGTACCACGGTGCTGCATTATTCCCGCCCGGTATTTCTGGGCCTGCAATGTGTGGCCATTGCTTTCATGGTGGTGGGAGCACCGCTCGCTGCCCTGCTTGCGGACCGTTACGGCAGGCGGCCCGTGCTGATGGCGGTGATGGGTCTGGCAGGGGTGCTGGGCTGTCTGCTCGGTCCGGCCCTCGGCAGTGGCAGGGTGGAAGCGGTTTTCCTGTTTCTTTGCGCCGGGCTGATGACCACCGGTATGCTGCTGGGGCCGATGGGCGCGCTGCTGCCGGAACTGTTTCCCGTGAAGCTCCGCTATACCGGTGCG
Source organism: Granulibacter bethesdensis (assembly GCF_001889525.1). Lineage (NCBI taxonomy): Bacteria > Pseudomonadati > Pseudomonadota > Alphaproteobacteria > Acetobacterales > Acetobacteraceae > Granulibacter > Granulibacter bethesdensis. The sequence continues at coordinate 2,527,481 of NZ_CP018192.1, read as the reverse complement.
TCGCTGTCATTCAGCCTCGGGGGGATCGTCGGTGCCTCGCTGGCACCGTATATCGCACAGCGCCTGTCTGATTTGGGTGGTCTGCACTGGGTTGGGTACTATCTGACAGCGGCCGCTCTGATCAGCATGATCGCCGTCGCACTGATGCCGGAGACGAAGGACGCTCCTGAACGCTGACCGGCACGTCCCTCTCCAATCAGAGAGATTACGGCAGGAAGGAGATCAGCCGGCCTGTGGCCTTACCCTGCAATGCGCCATCGCGCATTACGACCTGCCCGCGCAGGACGGTGCCAACCGGCCAGCCCTGACACAATTTGCCTTCGAACGGACTCCAGCCGCAGGGGGAAACGAGCCAGGACGCTTCGATCCGCTGCTGCCGCCCCATATCTACAAGGGTCAGGTCGCCATCATAGCCGACAGCCAGACGTCCCTTGCCAATCGCGCCATACACGCGCGCCGGACCGGCCGCCAGCAGATCGACCAGACGGGTCAGGCTGAGCCGTCCAGCTGACACATGATCCAGCATGACCGGCAGCAAGGTTTGCACCCCGGTCAGACCGGCAGCACAGTCGGGCCAGGGACGTTCCTTGGCGTCCCGCAGATGCGGCGCATGGTCGCTGCCGATGGTATCGACCAGACCGTTATTAACCGCTTTCCAGGCCGCTTCGTAATGCCGCCGGTCGCGCAAGGGGGGGTTCATGACCGCATAGCCGCCAAGCGTCTCGTAGCATTCGGGAGCAATCTGGGTCAGATGGTTCACCAGCACCTCGCTGGTGGCGACATCGCGGAAATCTTTCAAATACTCGAATTCTTCCGCCGTGGAGGTGTGCAGGATATGTGCCGGGCGCCCCGTCTTGCGTGCCAGCGCCATGATGCGGCGCGTGCCGAGGAAAGCACATTCCTCATCCCGCCAGATCATGTGGTTTACATAGGGCATGCCGCTGGAAAATGACGGGCGGCGCTCCTGCAACCGGTATTCATCCTCGCTGTGGAAGGCGATGCGACGATGGCCGCTGCGCATCACGGCTTCGATGCTGGCATCATCCTCGACCAGCAGATCGCCGGTGGAACTGCCCGCGAACACCTTGACGGCGCAGACACCGGGCTGATGCTCCAGCGTAGCCAGATCCTGAATGTTGGTTTTGGTGGCTCCGACATAAAACCCCATGTCGCACCAGGCGGTACGGCCGATATGCCCCTGTTTCCACTGCACCGTCTTCGAATCGATGATGGAAGGACTGGTGTTCGGCATGTCATAGACTGCCGTCAGACCACCCAGCACCGCGCCGCGTGTGCCGGTTTCGATGGTCTCCACGCTGGCATTGCCGGGGTCGCGCAAATGGACATGCGGATCAGTCAGCCCCGGCAGCACATGCAGGCCGGATGCATCCAGCACGTGCTCGGCAGTCGCGGAGGCAGGGGCGGAGAGGGTGACGATCACTCCATCCAGGATGCCGATATCGGTCTGTGCCTCACCCCAGGGGAGAATGCAGCGACCGTTCCGGACCAGCAGATCGAAATGAGATACGGCGCTGGACATCGTGACGCAACTCCTGAGCGTGTGGTGAAGGCTTACAACCGGGTGACGGTGTAATGCTTCTCCAGCTCTGCCGCTACTGCCGCGCCATGGTCGGGGTCGCGGGCCTCGAACATGATTTCCAGCCTTGCGGACTTGACGCTGGGGGAAGTGAAGAGGCGATGATGGGACACTTCGATGATATTGCCGCCGGAATCGCCGATACGGGCGGAGATTTCAGCCAGCACGCCGGGGCGGTCCGGAATATCGAGTACCAGACGCATCAGGCGTCCGTCCCGCAGCATCACGCGTTGCAGCACATGGGCCAGAATACGGCTGTCGATATTGGCCCCGCAGAGGGGAATCCCGACCTTGCGGCCCTTGAACAAATCGGGGAAGGACAGCAGTCCGGCGACACCTGTCGCACCGGCTCCTTCCGTGACGATCTTGGCATTTTCGGCCAGCAGGGAGATGGCGTTTTCGATCGCGACTTCCGTGACGACCAGAATATCGTCCACATGGGTGCGCACCACGTCGAGCGGAAGCTGCCCGACATCGCGCACGGCAATGCCCTCGGCGATGGTCGAGCCACCGACCTCGACCGTGCGGCCCTGCAGGGCCTGCACCATCGCGTCATATCCCTCGGCCTCGACACCATAAATGCGGATGGCCGGGTTGATGGCTTTGGCTGCCACGGCACAGCCCGCGATCAGTCCGCCGCCGCCGATGGGGATGATCAGCGTATCGAGATCCGGCGCATCCTCCAGCATTTCGAGCGCATGGGTACCCTGACCGGCCATCACCCCTTCATCATCATAGGGGTGGATGAAGGTCAGGCTCCGCTCGGCGGCGAGGGCCCAGGCGTGCTCGGCGGCTTCCGCGAGGGTCTTGCCGTGCAGCACGACATGCGCGCCCCATTGCGCCGTGCGGGTCACCTTGGTGGCCGGCGTGAACCGAGGCATCACGATCGTGGCCTCGATTCCCAGCAACTGGGCGTGGCGGGCGACGGCCTGGGCATGGTTGCCGGCCGACATGGCGACCACACCGGCGGCCCGCTCCCCGGCGGAGAGCATGGCCAGACGGTTGGCGGCGCCCCGCTCCTTGAACGCACCGGTTGCCTGCAAAACGTCCAGCTTCAGCCAGATATCGGCACCGGCAAGGTGGCTGAGCGTCCCATTACGCAAGGTTGGAGTGCGCACCACCTTTCCGGCGATCCGCTCCGCAGCCGCCCGGACATCTTCAAGACCGATCATGGAATGGCTCAGAAGAAACGGACGCTCAGGATTTCATAGCTCCGATCGCCACCGGGCGCCGGCACGGAGATGGTGTCACCGGGCTTTTTCCCGATCAGCGCCTTGGCGAGCGGAGAGGAGACGGAGAGCAGCCCCTGCTTGATATCGGCTTCATGCAGTCCGACGATCTGGTAGGAGGCTTCCTTGTCGGTTTCCTCATCCACGATCTGGACATGGGCACCGAATTTCACCTGATCGCCGCTCAGCGTGGAAGGGTCGATCACTTCCGCGGCGGAGACGATGACCTCCAGCTCCTCGATGCGGCCTTCGATGAAGCTTTGACGCTCCCTTGCTGCATGATATTCGGCGTTTTCGCTGAGATCGCCATGGCTGCGGGCCTCGGCGATGGCGCGGATGACGGCGGGACGCTCCACTGATTTCAGTTGGCGAAGCTCGTCCTCCAGGCGCTGTAGGCCGCCGGCGGTCATCGGAAACTTCTGCACTTTGGGTCAGTCCTCGGCAAAAAACGGATCATGTCCAAACATGATCGGCCCGTGCCGCCGGATACCACAGCCTTGAGCAGGGGTATCCGGCAGTACCGGGCGATCAGAACGAACGATGAAAGTATGATTGCAGCGGCGCGACTTCAAGTGTTCCTTCACGCAAGGCGGCTATGGCGTGAACGGCGGCCCGTGCTCCGGCCATTGTCGTGTAATTCGGAACGCCGTGCGTCAGGGCGCTGCGCCGGATATCGAAACTGTCGCTGACTGACTGCGCACCGGAATTGGTGTTGATGATCAGTTGGATATCGCCGGAGCGGATCGCATCCACGCAATGTGGGCGGCCTTCCAGCACCTTGTTCAGTACTTTGACCTCCAGCCCGGCTTCCTGCAGCCGGGCGGCGGTACCGCGTGTGGCGGCCAGACGGAAGCCCAGCTCCACCAGCTTGCGGGCGACCGGCAGCAGCGCGGTCTTGTCGGTATCGCGGACGGAGAGGAACACCCTGCCGGAATCCGGCAGTTTGACCCCGGCCCCGAGCTGGCTTTTCGCGAAAGCGCGCTCAAAGCTGGTATCCAGCCCCATGACCTCGCCGGTGGATTTCATCTCCGGCCCCAGAATGGTGTCGACATTGGCCAATCGGGCGAAGGGGAACACCGCTTCCTTGACCGCGACATGCGGCAGACGCGGGGTGGGGCCGAGGTCGAATTCCGTCAGTCTGGCCCCGGCCATGACCCGGGCGCCGATTTTCGCCACCGCAACGCCGGTCGCCTTGGCGACGAAGGGCACGGTGCGGCTGGCACGTGGATTGACCTCCAGCACATAGATGCTGTCACTGCCATCGGCTTCCCGCTTGATCGCGAACTGGACGTTCATCAACCCGACGACCTGAAGGCCGCGCGCGAGTGCCTCGGTCTGTGCCCGCAACTCATCCACCAGGGCGGGGGAGAGGGAGTAGGGCGGTAGGGAGCAGGCGCTGTCGCCGGAATGGATCCCGGCTTCCTCGATATGCTCCATCACCCCGGCGACATAGACGCGCTCGCCATCGGCGATGCAGTCCACGTCGACCTCGATGGCGTCGTTCAGATAGCGGTCGATCAGAACCGGATTGTCGCCGGAGACGCGCACGGCTTCCCGCATGTAGCGGTTCAGCCCGGCATGGTCATAGACGATTTCCATGGCCCGTCCGCCCAGCACGTAGCTGGGGCGGATCACCACCGGATAGCCGATGCGGGCGGTGATGGCTTCCGCTTCCTGCGCTGAACGGGCGATGCCGTTTTCCGGCTGAAGCAGGGAGAGGCCGTTGAGCAGAGCCTGGAAGCGCTCCCGGTCCTCCGCCGCGTCGATCGCGTCCACGCTGGTGCCGAGAATCGGGATTCCGGCGCGCGACAGGGCATGGGACAGCTTGAGCGGAGTCTGGCCGCCATACTGTACGATGCAGCCCAGCACGGTGCCGCTCTGCTGTTCGCGGCGGATCAGGTTGATGACATCCTCGGCGGTCAGCGGCTCGAAATACAGCCGGTCGGAGGTGTCGTAATCGGTGCTGACGGTTTCCGGGTTGCAGTTGACCATGATGGTCTCGAACCCGGCCTCGCGCAGGGCGTAGGCGGCATGCACGCAGCAGTAATCGAATTCGATTCCCTGCCCGATCCGGTTCGGACCGCCACCGAGTATGACGATTTTTTTGCGGTCTGTGGGATTAGATTCGCAGGACGGAGCCCCGAACCCGCCTTCATACGTGCCATACATGTAGGAGGTGGCGGAGGCGAACTCGCCCGCGCAGGTGTCGATGCGCTTGTAGACCGGCATGACGCCAAATTTCTCGCGATGCGCCAGAATGTCCGCTTCGGTCTTGCCGGTCAGGATGGCGAGGCGCGCATCGGAAAAACCGAGCGCTTTCAGCGTGCGCAGGGAGCGTGTGTTCTCCGGCAGGCCGTGGGTGCGGATATGGGCCTCGGTGGTGACGAGCTTCTGGATTTCACGCAGGAACCATGGATCGAATTTGCAGGCCGCGTTGACATCCTCGACCGACAGGCCGTGGCGCAGCGCCTGTGCGGCGACCAGAATACGGTCGGGGCGCGGGGTTGACAGGGCGGCGCGGAATGCATCCGGGCCTTCGCCGTCAAGCGTGATGTCATCCAGCCCGTTCAGGCCGGTTTCCATGCTGCGGAAGGCTTTCTGCAATGCTTCGGAGAAATTGCGACCAATGGCCATCGCCTCGCCCACCGATTTCATGCTGGTGGAGAGCAGGGCCGGCGTGCCGGGGAATTTCTCGAAGGTGAAGCGCGGCATCTTCACCACCACATAGTCGATGGTCGGCTCGAAACTGGCCGGGGTTGTGCGCAACTGGCCATCGATTTCCATCTTCGTGATGTCGTTCGCCAGCTCGTCCAGCGTATAGCCGACGGCCAATTTCGCGGCGATCTTGGCGATGGGAAAGCCGGTTGCCTTGGATGCAAGGGCGGAGGAACGGGACACGCGGGGGTTCATTTCGATGACCACCATGCGTCCGTCAGCCGGGTTCACGCCGAACTGGACGTTGGAGCCGCCAGTATCGACGCCGATCTTGCGCAGACAGGCGATGGAGGCATCGCGCATGCGCTGATATTCGCGGTCGGTCAGGGTCAGGGCCGGGGCCACAGTCACGCTGTCGCCGGTATGGACGCCCATCGGGTCGATATTCTCGATGGAGCAGATGATGATGCAATTATCCGCGCTGTCGCGGACCACTTCCATTTCATATTCTTTCCAGCCGAGCACGCTTTCCTCAATCAGCACCTCGGTGGTGGGGGAGGCATCGAGGCCGGAGGTGACGATCTGCTCGAACTCCTCCTTGTTGTAGGCGATGCCGCCGCCAGTGCCGCCGAGTGTGAAGCTGGGGCGGATCACCGCTGGCAGCCCGACATGGGTCAGCCCCTCACGGGCTTCTTCCAGCGTGTGGGCGATGACGCTGCGCGGGCTTTCGATGCCGATTTCGTCCATCGCATCGCGGAATTTCAGCCGGTCCTCTGCGCGGTCGATCACATCGGCCTTTGCGCCGATCAGCTCTACCCCGTGGCGTTCCAGTGCGCCGCTGGCATGCAGCTGCATCGCGGTGTTTAGCGCGGTCTGTCCGCCCATGGTGGGCAGGATCGCATCCGGCTTTTCCTTGGCGATAATGCGCTCGACCACATCCGGGGTGATCGGCTCGATATAGGTGGCATCAGCCAGATCGGGGTCGGTCATGATCGTGGCGGGATTCGAATTCACCAGAATCACCCGGTAGCCTTCTTCGCGCAGTGCCTTGCAGGCTTGGGCTCCGGAATAGTCGAACTCGCAGGCCTGACCGATCACGATCGGCCCGGCGCCGACGATCAGGATGGAGCGGATATCTGTACGTTTCGGCATGGCCGGAATTCTCCTTTCCGCCGGCTTCTGACCCGGGCGGCGAACCCGGCATGAAGCGCCGGGCTATCCTGAAAAAAGGGCGAGGCTCGGGTCTTACGACCCCAGCATGTCCACGAAACGATGGAACAGATGATGGCTGTCACTGGGGCCGGGACTGGCTTCCGGATGATACTGCACGCTGAAACAACGCTTCGACGGCGCGGCAATACCCTCGTTCGAGCCGTCGAACAGGCTGACATGTGTGACCTCCACCCCGGCAGGCAGGGAGGATGCATCCACGGCGAAACCATGATTCTGGCTGGTGATCTCCACGCGACCGGTGGCCAGTTCCTTGACCGGCTGGTTGGCCCCGCGATGCCCCAGATCGAGCTTGTAGGTTTTTGCCCCCAGCGCCAGAGACAGCAGCTGGTGCCCAAGACAGATGCCGAAAACCGGCTTGCCAGCCTCCAGCACGCCGCGAATGGCAGGCACGGCATAGGTGGCTGTTGCGGCCGGATCGCCGGGGCCGTTGGACAGGAACACGCCATCCGGATTGTGTCGCAGGATATCCTCGGCGGAGGTGGTGGCCGGCACGACCGTCACCCGGCATCCGGCATTTGCAAGGCTGCGCAGGATGTTGCGCTTTGCCCCGTAATCCACCGCGACGACATGATGCTTCGGCGGGGGTGCGGAGAAGGCTCCAGGCCAGGACCAGGTGCCTTCGGACCATTCATAGCTCTGGGTACAGGAGACATCCTTCGCCAGATCCAGCCCTTCCAGTCCGGGCCATGCGGCGGCGGCTTCTACCAGAGCCGCAATGTCGAAATGCCCGTCCGCAGGAAAGGAGATGATACCATGCGGTGCGCCAAGATCGCGGATGCGCAATGTCAGCGCGCGCGTATCCACGCCTGAAATTCCGGTGATGCCACGATGCTGAAGCCATGCGTCGAGGCTGGTTTCCGCCCGCCAGTTGGAGGCGGCGGTGATGTCTTCCTTCACCACCAGCCCGCGTGCGGCGATGGTGGCGGCCTCCATATCGTCCTTGTTGGCGCCGACATTGCCGATATGCGGAAAGGTGAAGGTGATGATCTGCCCGGCGAAAGACGGGTCGGTCAGGGTTTCCTGATATCCGGTCAGCCCGGTGCTGAAGCAGATTTCAGCAGGCTGTGTCCCCTGTGTCGGCGCACCGAAGCCGCGTCCCCAGAACAGTGTGCCATCGCTGAGCGCCAAAACGGCGGTGGCCCCTTCCGGCGGGGCTTCTGTCAGCGCGGTGCGGGCCGGCGCCCCGGGAATATCCTCCAGCGTAATACCCAGCGACTCGATCAGTGCGGGCCAGTGGCGCGCGGGGATCGAGCGGGACTGACGCCATTTGCGAAGGGCTTCCGTGCCCACGCCAAGCCTGCGTGCAGCGCCGTCCGCGCCGCCCAGGCGTTCGATGATATCGTCTACACTTGTTGTCATGCGTGCTAATATAGGGCACCCAGATGCGCTTGGGAAATAATTTCCCACTTTCGACATCATTTTTCTCGCCTCCCGATTTCGGGAAGTGAAATACCAGAGGGAGACCCGCCATGGCCCTGCGCGATGATTTCATGGACCAGATGAAAACCGCGATGAAGAGCGGTGACACGGCGCGTGTCGCGGCGATCCGGCTGATTATCGCCAGGATGAAGGAGCAGGATATCGAGGCCCGGGCCAAAGGGGAAACAGTGGATGATACCGCGCTTCAGGTGATGATGCGTGGCATGATCAAATCCCGGCGGGAGAGCGTAACTCTCTATCTTCAAGGCAATCGTCCGGAGCTGGCGGAAAAGGAAGAGGCGGAAATCACGGTAATTGAAAGCTTCTTGCCGCAGGCTATGGATGAGTCCGCAACGGCCTCCGCGGTTGATGCGGCGATCGCGGAAAGCGGTGCTGTCGGCGTGAAGGATATGGGGAAAGTCATGGCGGTGCTGCGGGCGAAATATGCTGCGACCATCGATATGGCAGCCGCCGGGGCGCTGGTGAAAGCGCGCCTGAACGGCTAAAGCCGGAACCTCCTGCAGGGGGGCGTGCCGGAATGGCTTTGTCGCCTGATTTTCTGGATGAGCTGCGGGCGCGGACGCCGATTGCCTCGGTGATCGGTCGCCGCGTCCGGCTGAGCAAAGCCGGACGCAACTGGAAAGGCTGTTGTCCTTTCCATGGCGAGAAAACGCCCTCTTTTTACGTATATGACGACCATTTTCACTGCTTTGGCTGCGGTGTGCATGGGGATGTCGTCAGTTTCGTCATGCAGTCGCAGGGGGCCGGTTTTCTGGAGGCGGTGGAGCAGCTTGCCGCCGAGGCCGGGCTGGATATACCGAAGCCGAGCCGGGAAGAAACCCGGCAGGCCGAGGCCCGTGCCGGGGTGCATGAGGTTCTGGCGCAGGCGGGTGACTATTATGCGATGCTGTTATCACAGCCGGAGGGTCAGCGCGGCCTGACCTATCTGCTGGACCGGGGCTTGAGTGAGGCTACGATCCGTCGCTTTGGTCTGGGCTGGGCCCCTGCGCGTGGCAGTCTGGCCACGGCTATGGCCGGAAAGGGGATCACACCGGAGCAGCTCGCCGAGGCCGGTTTACTCCGGCTTGATGAGGATGGTCCTGGTCGTCGTCCATGGGACCAGTTTCATGAGCGGGTCATGTTCCCGATCCGCGACCGGCGCGGCCGGATCATCAGCTTCGGAGGCCGTATTCTGGGCGATGGACAGCCTAAATACGTGAATGGCCCTGAAACCGCTGTCTTTTCCAAGCGACGGTCACTTTATGCGCTGGATCTGGCGCGGGAGGCGGTGCGTGGCGGTGCGGCCTTGTTGGCCGTCGAAGGTTATATGGATGTCATTGCCCTGCATCAGGTCGGGTTCAGCGGTGCGGTGGCTCCGCTCGGCACGGCACTGACGGAGGAGCAGCTTGATGCGTTGTGGCAGCTTTCCCCGGCTCCGATCCTGTGTTTTGACGGGGATGCCGCCGGTGCGCGGGCTGCGTTGAGGGTGGCGGAACTGGCGCTGCCTTTCCTGACGACCGAACGCACCCTGCATGTGGCGCGGCTGCCTGCCGGAGAAGATCCTGACAGCCTGATCCGTGCCCGTGGCTCCGATACTTTCTCCGCTGTGTTGGAGGATGCACGGAGACGCAGCTTTGCCGATGCGCTGTTCGCCATGCTGCGGGAAGGGCAGGCGCTGGAGACGCCGGAGCAGCGGGCCGTATTTCAACGCCGCCTGAACGATGCCGCTGCGCGCATTGCAGACAAGACATTGGCGGCTGAATACCGCTCTGCCCTGCGTGAAAAATTTTACGCGCTGCGCCGCCCTGCCACCGGCGCCCGCAGAGGGGGACATTATGGCGGAGGAAGCCGGGGAGGTGGCTGGCAGTTCACTCAGCCCGCGCCGAACCGTCTGGACCCGGCTCTGGCTGCGGAAATGGCCGGGATCGAACGCTTGCGTATCCTGACCGCCATTCTGCTCAGCCATCCGGCGCTGCTGCATGATGTGGAGGAAGCGTTCGCCACACTCGACCTGCCGGACTGGCTGGACAGGCTGCGCCGGGCGATCCTTACGATCCCGGATCATACGGACCCGCTTGACTCGGAGGGTCTGATAGACCACCTGCAACGCGCGGGGCTTGGTCGGGAGGTGGAGCGCGTTTTCGCGCCTCATCCTTTTCCGCTTCCAAACTGTGCGGTTTGCGGCGGCGCGGTGATGCCGGCGGAGGCCGAGGCGGCATGGTGGCACATTTTTGGCTTTCTGCATCGGGATCGTCTGGATCAGGAAGTCATGGCGGCGCAGCGTGCGTGGGATGAACATGGGGACGAGCAGAGCCAGCGGCGCCTGACGGCACTGGTTCAGGCGCGTGATAAGATAAGGCGAGGCGAATCGGATGATCCCGAGGCATAAGCCCCGGTTTCCGTATCGGGCTCGCCTGTGATGTGTTGAGGAGTGGTTTGATCGATGGCAACGAAGCAGGCTGCTACCGCGGAGAGCGCGTCGTCGGAACAGGATGTGGAAACGACCCTGCTCGACACGCAGTCCGCATCGGTGAAACGCCTGATCGCACGCGGCAAGGAGCGGGGGTACATCACCTTTGACGAGCTGAACGCGGTTCTGCCATCGGAGCAGAACAGCTCCGAACAGATCGAGGACGTGATGGCCAATCTCAGTGAGATGGGCATTCAGGTCGTCGAGAGTGAAGAGACCGAGGAAAGCGGCGAACCCGCTGCCCGTGCCGAACGGGCGGAAGAAACCGAGGATGAGGAACGCTCCGGCAATGTGGACGAGGAAAGCCTCGGCCGCACGGATGATCCTGTCCGCATGTATCTGCGCGAGATGGGCAGCGTGGAGCTGCTGTCCCGCGAGGGCGAAATCGCCATCGCCAAGCGTATCGAGGCCGGTCGCGACATGATGATCGGCGGGCTGTGCGAAAGCCCGCTGACATTCCGCGCCATCATCACCTGGCATGAACGTCTCAAGGCCGGTGAGATGCTGCTGCGTGACATCATCGATCTGGAAGCCACGCAGGGCGGTCCGCCGCCCGGTGTGGTGGAGGGTGGTGAAGAAGGTGTTGAGGAAGGCGAGGCAGATGCCGAAGCCTTCACTCCGCCGCCCCCGCCTGAAGAATCCGAGGATGGAGACGATGCCGACGGTATCGGTATGTCTCTCTCCGCGCTCGAGGAAAAGCTGAAACCGGAGACCCTGCAGCGGTTCGAGGAAATCGAGGCGATCTACAAAAAACTGTCCAAGATGCAGTCAAAGCGTCTCGACAGCTTTACATCCGGCGAGGAAGTCACCGCCCGCTCCGAAAAGACCTATGAGAAGATGCGTGATGAGCTGGTCGCGAAGGTCAGCGAGGTGCGGCTGCATAACGGACGCGTGGAGGAGCTGGTTCTCCAGCTCAAGCAGCTCAACCAGCGTCTGACCGGACTGGAAGGGCAGCTTCTGCGTCTGGCGGAAAGCTGTAAGGTGCCGCGCGATTCCTTCCTGGAACAGCACCGTAATCATGAGCTGGAGCCGAACTGGCTGGAGCGTGTCTCCACCTTGCCCGGCAAGGCATGGAAAAATTTTTCGGCTCGCTACCCGCAGGAAGTCGGCCAGATCCGGGGCCGGATCGGAGAGGTTGCGGCGGATGCCGGACTGCCGATCTCCGAATTTCTGCGTGTTTACAAGACCGTCAATCGCGGCGAACGCGATAGCGCCCGCGCCAAGAAGGAGATGATCGAGGCCAATCTGCGTCTGGTGATCTCTATTGCCAAGAAATACACCAATCGCGGTTTGCAGTTCCTTGACCTGATTCAGGAAGGCAATATCGGCCTGATGAAGGCAGTGGACAAATTCGAATATCGCCGTGGCTACAAGTTCAGCACCTATGCGACATGGTGGATTCGTCAGGCGATCACACGTTCCATCGCCGATCAGGCCCGCACTATCCGGATCCCGGTGCATATGATCGAGACGATCAACAAGCTGGTGCGCACCAGCCGTCAGATGCTGCATGAAATCGGGCGTGAACCGCAGCCCGAGGAACTGGCCGAAAAGCTCGGCATGCCGCTGGAAAAAGTGCGGAAAGTTCTGAAAATTGCGAAGGAACCCATCAGCCTCGAAACCCCGATCGGTGATGAGGAAGACAGCCATCTGGGCGATTTCATCGAGGACAAGGCGGCGATCATTCCGCTGGATGCCGCCATTCAGGCCAATCTGCGTGAAGCGACCACCCGCGTTCTGTCCAGCCTGACCCCGCGTGAGGAACGTGTGTTGCGCATGCGCTTCGGGATTGGCATGAATACGGATCACACGTTGGAAGAAGTCGGCCAGCAGTTCAACGTGACGCGTGAACGCATCCGTCAGATCGAGGCCAAGGCACTCCGCAAGCTGAAACACCCCAGCCGCAGCCGTAAGCTGCGCTCTTTCCTAGACGATTGATCGGCGGGCGTGTGTCCTGTGGCGCGGGCATGGCCGGATGAGCGGTTCCGAACCGGTCATCCGCGCGCATGTGACGGTGACGTTTCTGCGGATGGATCGCCCACCTGCCGTCCCGGCACCTCCATTGCCTGAGGGGGTGCGCGTAGTGCGGGTCATTGCGCCTGACCTTGCATTCTACCGGTTTCTCTACGCGACGGTGGGGACGCCCTATCTGTGGTGGTTGCGTCGTGTCATGCCGGACCGGGATCTGGCGGCTTTGTTATCTGATCCGCAAATTGGGGTGTTCGTCCTGGAAGCAGACGGGCAGACAGCCGGATTTTATGAGCTGGATGCGCGCTATGCGCCTGCCGTCAATCTAAGCTATTTCGGCCTGATGCCGGGCTGGGTCGGGCGCGGGCTGGGCCATGCTTTTCTGCGGCATGCGGTGGATATGGCATGGGCAGTCGGTTCAGTGCGGTATGTCACGGTGAATACCTGTAATGCTGATCATCCACGGGCACTGCCGTTGTATCGCCAGGTCGGGTTTCATCCCTACCGCCAGATGGTCGAGCGCTGGAATATTCCTGTCCGATTGGGCATGGTGATCCCGGAGCATCTGCAACAGGGCTGACCGATAGGACGTTAGACTTTATCGTCAGGACTGAAAAATAACATTGGGAGACGCCGACCATGATTCTGACCCGTCATGTTTTACCTGCTTTTGTCGCGGGCCTGTTCAGCATCGGCGTGGCACAGGCTGCTGATGCACCTTCCGCCACCCCTGCTCCCACCGCTGATATGAAAGCCGTGCGTCTGGCGGCGGCCAATCAGCTTGGTGTGTTAGAATATTGCCAGTCACGCGGGGATATCAGTGCAGAGACACTGGATATCCAGCGAAAAATCATCGCCATGCTGCCTCCCCCGGCAGATGCAGGCGAAGCTGCCGCTGAGCAGACAGGCAAGGGCGGCACTGTCTCCATGGGCGGCCAGACAATCTCGATAGAGGATGCGGCAAAGCGGCAGCAGACCACGCCAACAGCACTGTGTAAGCAGATGGAGACGATGCTGAAACAGAATATGGCCCAGATGAACAGTCAGATGAACGGGCTGAAAAAATAAAACCCCAGGCTGGCAGGCGGGGTACCCTGCCGCCAGCCTTATGAATCGTGGCAGAGGGCGGTTTATGCGACCGGTGTCGCTTCCCCCTGACAACTGGCAAGTTTAAGATACTCTTTAACGGGCTTGCCCGTGCAATGCCACGGTTTCTACATTTCAATGCAAGAGGCTTACTTGGATCAGGATATTTCAATTCCTCTTGTACTTGATCTTGACGGAACACTGATTGCCACTGATTCACTGCATGAATCTCTGCTGCAACATCTGAAAAATACTCCTTCTGATCTTGTCAGGCTTCCGCTCTGGGTGATGGCCGGTCGTGCGCAGTTCAAGCAGCGCTTTGCCGAGGTACTGACCCAGGAGGATATCGATGCCCTTCCTGCGACCCCCGGTATCATTGCGCTGGCGGAGCGGGAGGCAGCAAAAGGGCGTAAAATCGTCCTGGCGACGGCTGCCAATCGGGCTATTGCGGAGAAAATAAGCGCCCGGTTTCCTTTTATTTCAGAGGTTCTGTCCTCTGATGATCGGGGTAACCTGAAGGGAGCGGCCAAGGCTGCCGCCCTGACAAGCCGCTACCCGGATGGCTTCATCTATGCGGGTGATTCCGAAGCAGATCTTCATGTGTGGCGCTCTGCCCGTGCTGCTGTCATCGTTGAACGCGGCAAGCGCCTGAGAAGCAAGGTTCAGCCTGATACCCCGGTGGCGGCCCATATCCGCCCTTCCGGCCAACGCGCCAATGTTCTCCGCCGGGCGGCGCGGCTTCATCAATGGGCCAAAAACGCTCTGGTTTTTGTGCCGCTGGTGCTGGGGGGACAAATTTTTTCGGCCCATGCCTGGGGGGCGGCCATACTGGCCTTCATGGCGATGGGGCTGCTCGCTTCGGGCACCTATATCGCCAATGACATGTGGGATCTGGCTGAGGACCGTCGCCACTGGTCGAAGAAAAAGCGCCCGCTTGCCAGTGGGCAATTGCCACTGGATGACGGCCTGTTTCTGTTGATGGTCTGCGGATTGGCTGCTCTGCTGTTTGCCGCTGCCGATGGTGTCGGTGCCATCGTCACTCTTGCCATCTATCTGGTCATGAGCCTCGCCTATTCCTATAAGTTCAAGCGCGAGCCGATCGTTGATGTGCTGTTGCTGGCGGGCATGTTTACAATGAGGCTTGTGCTCGGGCAGGTGGTGACCGGTGTTGCGTTGGCACCATGGCTGCTGGTGTTTTCCATGTTTATTTTCCTCTCCCTGTCGCTGGTGAAGCGACATACCGAGGTGATGCGCATGGTGCAGCATGGTCACCAGAAAGTGCTCGGACGTGGCTACCTGGCTGCGGATGCGCCACTGATTCTGGCGCTCGGGGTGGCTTCCAGCATGGGGGCGGTCGCCATCATGGTACTGTATCTGATCGACGAAGCGTTTCAGGCGAGTTTTTATCGTCACCCCGCCCTGTTATGGGGCTTTCCCATGATCATTTTTCTGTTCCTGGGCCGCATCTGGCTGTTATGCCAGCGTCAGGAACTGCAGGATGATCCTGTTGCCTTTGCTCTGAAAGATCGTGTGTCGCTATTCTATGGGGCGACAGCAATAGCCTTGTTTCTGGCTGCCATTATGCCGGTTTGATGATGGCTGCTTCTCCTTTCACGCTTCGGACGGATATCTGCTCCTGGGGGCGCGTGGTCCGTGAGCCGCATTATGTCGCCCGACCGGCCTTTCCTGCCGCGTTGTCCAGCCTGACAGGGCCGGAGAGTGAGAGTGCCAGTCTGTTGGCGGTTGGTTTGCGCCGTTCCTACGGTGATACGCCGTTGAATGCGGGTGGTCGCCTGATCGAGATGACCGGGCTGAACCGCTTTATCCATTTCGATGCACAAAACGGGATCGTGCGGGCTGATGCCGGCATGAGCCTGTCCGATCTGCTGCGCTTTACCGTACCGAAGGGCTGGTTTACCGCGACCAGCCCCGGTACGCGGTTCGTGACGCTTGGTGGCGCGGTTGCCAATGATGTGCATGGCAAAAATCACCATTCTGCCGGCTCTTTCGGTTGCTCCGTGCGTGCGCTCGGCCTGCTGCGAGGTAACGGAGAGCGGCGGGTGCTTGAGGCCCGAAGTGACAATGGCCTGTTTGCTGCGACGCTCGGGGGGCTTGGGCTGACAGGGGTGATCGAATGGGTGGAGTTGCAGCTCTCTCCGATTGCCAGCGCATGGCTGGATGTAGAAACCATCCCTTACGAGAATATCGATGCTTTCTGGGATCTGGCGGCCGAGAGTGCAGGCGGTTTCGAACACACTGTTGCCTGGATTGACTGCCTGGCACGTGGCCCGCATGCAGGCCGTGGCATCTTTACGCGCGCCAACTGGCGGCGGGATGGGCGTCTTGACCCGCATGATGATCGCAGCTGGAAATCCATTCCGCTCGATGCACCCGGCTTCGCCCTGAATCGCTTCAGCGTGCGTGCCTTCAACGAATTGTACTACCGCGCCCATCAGCGTAAAGCCGGAAAACAGGTCCAGCATTACAGCCAGCATTTTTATCCGCTTGATGCCATCCGCAGCTGGAACCGGTTGTATGGCGCGCGCGGCATGCTGCAATATCAATGCGTCCTTCCCTTCGAGACCGCGCGTTCCGCCATGCCCGTATTGCTGGATGCCATCGCACGCAGCGGGGAGACCTCCTTTCTGGCCGTGCTCAAGACGTTCGGTGCGAAAACCTCACCGGGGCTGTTATCGTTTCCCCGGCCCGGTGCTACTCTGGCGCTGGATTTTCCCTTCCGGGGAGCCGGGACTTTGGCCACGCTGCTGCGGCTGGATGAGATCGTCCGGGAAGCGGGCGGGGCGCTTTACCCCGCGAAAGACGGGCGGATGAGTGCCGGCATGTTCAGACAGTCTTTTCCCCGGCTTGATCAATTTCTTCCTCATAAGGATCCGGTCATGACCTCCAGTTTCTGGCAGCGTGTGTTGCAATGAGAGCGCCTGAACGGATCCTGATTCTGGGTGCAACCTCTGCCATGGCACAGGAGGCGGCGCGTCTCTGGGCGGCGCAAGGTGCCCGCCTTGCGCTGCTTGCGCGTGATCCAGGGCGGCTCGCCGTGATTGCCGATGATCTGGCCACGCGGGGAGCCTCCGAGATCGTGACGGTTCCCTGCGACTGCGCAAAGGCGGACTCCGTCACCGCGCTCAATGACATTGCAGCCCGGTTTGGTGGGTTGGATATCGTGCTGCTCGCTTATGGAGTGCTCGGCGATCAGACAATGCTGGAGCAGAACCCGAATGCTTTGGCCGATCTGTTGCAGGTGAATTTCGTCAGCGCTGCTTTGTGGTGTCAGGCCGCAGCCAATCTGCTTGAGAAACAGACATTCGGCAGTCTGGTCGTGATCGGCTCTGTGGCGGGGGATCGGGGTCGGCAGTCGAACTATGTCTATGGTGCTGCAAAAGCAGGACTTGGTGTACTGGTGCAGGGTATTGCTCATCGGCTTGCCCGCAGCGGTGCCCGTGCTGTTCTCATCAAACCGGGTTTTGTCGATACACCAATGACGGAAGGATTTACCAAAGGACCGCTCTGGGCCAGCGCAGAGCAGCTTGGAAAGATCATTGTGGCCGCTGCAGAAAACGGCAGAACCATTGTTTATGCACCGGGATTCTGGCGTTTGATCATGTTGGTTATCCGTTCAGTGCCCGCACGTATTTTCCACAAGACCCGCCTGTAAAGGGACGACACTTGAATACGACACGGACGATTATCGTCACCGGCGCTGCTGGTCTGGTGGGGCAAAATCTGATTCAGCGTCTGGTGGACCGCCAGGCTGGCCGGATCATTGCGATCGACAAGCATCCGTCCAACACCGCGTTGTTGCGTAAGCTCCATCCCGGGATCGAGGTCATTGAGGCTGATCTTTCAAAAGATGGCCCATGGCAGGATGCTTTTGCAGGTGCGGATGCGCTGGTGCTGAACCACGCGCAAATCGGTGCCCTGACGGAGGAGCCTTTTATCGCCAATAATATCACGGCGACAGAGAAGGTCATTGCTGCTGCCAGAAAAGCGGGTATCGGCAATGTCGTGCATATTTCTTCGTCAGTCGTGAATTCTGCGGCGCGGGATTTTTACACGGAATCGAAAAAAGCGCAGGAAAAGCTGGTCGTTGAAAGTGGCCTGCCCGTCACCATTTTGCGCCCGACCTTGATGTTTGGCTGGTTCGACCGGAAGCATCTGGGCTGGCTGGCCCGTTTCATGAAAAAAGTGCCGGTTTTCCCGATTCCGGGGAATGGGCGCTACCTGCGTCAGCCGCTATTTGTCGGTGATTTCTGTGATATCATCAGTGCCTGTCTTAAAAAACCGCATCACGGCTCTGCCTTCAACATCACCGGTTTGGAGCGTATCGACTATATCGACCTGATGCGGGCCGTTAAGACCGCCACAGGTGCAAAGGCGCGGATTGTGACCATTCCTTATGGTCTGTTCTGGCTGTTGCTTAAGATCTATGCGCTGGTGAACAGCAATCCACCTTTTACCGCCAGTCAGTTGAAGGCTCTGGTGACGCCGGATATTTTTGAAGTCATCGACTGGCCCGGTATTTTCGGTGTCCAGTCCACGCCGTTGAGCAAGGCGCTGGAAGTGACTTTCCGTGACCCGACCTATGCGCAGATTGCTCTGGAGTTCTGAGAGATGGCACGTGTTGCGGTTGTTGGCGCAGGTGCCATGGGATTGGCGGCTGCCTATCATGCGGTGAAAGCCGGTCATGATGTCACCGTTTATGAGGCAGATGCCGTTCCAGGCGGTATGGCGGCACATTTCGATTTCGGCGGCCTTTCTCTGGAACGCTACTATCATTTTGTCTGCAAATCCGATCAGCCGACTTTCGATCTGATGCAGGAGCTGGGTATCGGCGATAAAATGCGGTGGATGCAAACCAGCATGGGCTATTTTTTTGAGGGAAAACTGAGCGAATGGGGTACCCCTGTCGCTCTGCTTAAATTTCCCGGCCTCACGCTGATTGAAAAATTTCGTTATGGCCTGATGATGTTTTTCGCTACCAAGCGGAAAGCGGCAGGGTCACTGGAAAATATTTCTGCCAGGAAATGGATTGAGACATGGTGCGGGCAGAGTGTTTATCAAAAACTGTGGCGCTCCCTGTTTGATCTGAAATTCTATCAATACGCCGATCCTGTTTCAGCGGCATGGATATGGACACGGATCAAGCGTGTTGGCACCTCAAGACGTTCCATCATGCAGGAGGAGCTTGGCTATATTGAGGGCGGCTCCGAGACGCTGATTGCAAGGCTTGTGCAAGCCATAGAGGCAGGCGGAGGTAAAATCCGCTTGCGTACCCCGGTGGAGAAGGTGCTGACCAATCAGGGTCGTGTAAGCGGTGTGGTCGTTGCTGGTGAGGAAATAGCATGTGATGCCGCCATTCTCACTGTGCCCACGCCGTTGATCCCGGAGATGGTGCCCGATCTGCCGGACCGGCAACGCTACGCGGATATTCTGAATATTGGTGTGGCCTGCTTGATTTTTAAACTGCGCAAACAGGTCACCCCTCATTTCTGGGTCAATGTGGTTGATCCGGCGATGGGTATTCCCGGCTTTGTGGAGTTCTCCAATCTGCGCCCGACCGGTGATACGATTGTGTATGTGCCATACTACATGCCGGTCGATCAGCCCAACTGGGCGCGTTCGGACGATGATCTGCTGGATGAGGCATTTTCCTATCTCAAGCGGGTTAACCCTGCGCTGACAGACAGTGATCGCATCG
Organism: Granulibacter bethesdensis; assembly: GCF_001889525.1. Classification (NCBI taxonomy): domain Bacteria; kingdom Pseudomonadati; phylum Pseudomonadota; class Alphaproteobacteria; order Acetobacterales; family Acetobacteraceae; genus Granulibacter; species Granulibacter bethesdensis. The sequence continues at coordinate 2,508,108 of NZ_CP018192.1, read as the reverse complement.
ATGCGCGTGTTGGCCGCCTGCGCCATGCCCAGCCTGTTTGCCCGCCCGGATTTGCCAGCCAGATTCCGCCTGTCCAGACCCAGGTGAAGGGGCTTCAGATCGCGGATACCTGTTTCTATTACCCGGAAGATCGCGGCATTTCGGAAAGCGTCCGTTATGGCAGGCTGATGGCGCAGTCTGTCGAGGCCTCCATCAAGGGACAAAAAGGCGCGCTATGAGCCGGCAATTCCTGCGCTTTCTGTTAACGGGTGGTGTCGCGGCCCTGGTTAATCTCAGCTGTCGCTATCTTCTGAATCTCGTCCTGCCGTTCTGGCTGGCGGTGCCGATTGCCTATCTGTTCGGTATGATCACGGCCTATGTGCTGGCACGGATGTACGTGTTCGATGAGTCGGGACGCTCTCGTGCTTCAGAGTTCAGGCGGTTTGCCATCGTGAATGGATTTGCGTTGTTTGTTGTCTGGGGTGTGAGCCTTGGGCTGGCAAAGGTTTTGTTTCCCTGGGTAGGGCTGACATGGCATGCGGATGATATTGCCCATTTCATCGGGGTGCTGTCACCCGTTGCGATTTCCTACATTGGGCACAGGCACTACACGTTTTCGAAGAGGGCTGTTGCTGCTTCTGACTGAGAGTAACAGGGCAGGATTGATGCAGTGATGCTGCATCAGATGGGGAGTGTGCATTCAGGTGATGTCTTGTCGATGAATTTAAATCCCTGAGCGCAACGCCTCCAGTAACGCCTCCGCCTCTTCCCGTTCCATACCCAAAGCCTGTTGAGACGTCCTTCCATCGAACCCGGCTCTGGCCATGGCGGCCAGCGCACGTTGCCGGGCCTGTGGTGTCGGTGTTGTTCGCTCTACTGCAAATGGCCCCAGTTTTTTGCGTTTCGTCAGCTTTACCGCAGCAGCGAGTTCAAGCTCCGGATTATCCGGCAGGCTCTGCGCCACCAGCTCAGGCGGTACCCCCTTGGCCACCAGATGGGCGGCGACGGCGCGGCGGGAGCGGCCGGCGCGGGTCAGGCTGCTGGTGCGCGCGGCGGCAAAGGCGGCGTCATCCAGCACGCCGCTGCGTTCCAGACGCTCAATGACCGTCCGGGCCGCCTGTTGCGCCTGATGGATGGCATCGGGCAGCGCGGCCTGATCCATCTCCGTCCCCTCCATCATGCGCGCCCATCGCTTGATACGGCGTTCCAGCATGCGGGCGACCCCCGTCCGGGTGGCCGCGAACCGGCTGAGATAGCGCAGAGCCGCTTCGTATAACGCAGCTTCGTCAGGAAGCGGAGGAGGATGTAAGGACATTGGCTTTATTGGCTTGCGAAGGGTTCGGCATCCGATATGCGGTCAGAATAATTGACTTACCTACCCAAGGCGCGGAAAATCGGAATTTAAAAATCGAAATATCAAGGACGCTGTTCGTGACCTCCGCCCTGATGCCGAATTACAACCGTGCTGACCTCGCTTTCGAGCGGGGAGAAGGCGCATGGCTGACGGCAGTGAATGGCCGACGATATCTCGATTTCGGAGCGGGAATTGCCACTTCTTCGCTCGGCCATGCGCATCCCGGCCTGACCGGCGCCATCGCGGCGCAGGCGGCGAAGGTCATGCATGTCTCCAACCTCTATCGCGTGCCGGAAGCCGAACGTCTGGCCGAGCGCTTGACGGCGCACTCCTTCGCGGAGGCCGCATTTTTCTGCAATTCCGGGGCCGAGGCCAATGAAGGGCTGGTCAAGCTGATCCGCCGTACCCAAAGCGAGACCGGGCATCCGGAACGTTGGCGGATGATCTGTTTTCAGGGGGCATTCCATGGCCGGACTCTGGCCATGCTCTCTGCCACCGGCAATCCGAAATATCAGGCGGGCTTCGGCCCGGCAGTCGATGGGTTTGATCAGGTTCCCCCCGGCGATATCGCCGCGGTGAGGGCAGCCATCACTCCGGAAACGGCGGGGATCCTGATTGAGCCTGTTCAGGGTGAGGGCGGTATCCGTGTGATCGCGCTCGATTTCCTGCGCCAGCTTCGGGCGCTGTGCGATGAGCATGGGCTGTTGCTTGGCTATGACGAAATCCAGTGCGGCATGGGGCGCACCGGTCGGCTCTGGGCCCATGAATGGGCAGGTGATGCCGCGCCGGATGTTATGTCCTCCGCCAAGGGGATTGCGGGCGGTTTCCCGATGGGCGCCGTGCTGGCGCGCCACGAACTGGCACGTCATCTGACACCCGGTACGCATGGCACGACCTATGGTGGCAACCCGCTGGCCTGTGCCGCGGCCAATGCCGTGCTGGATGTGGTACTGGCGCCCGGATTTCTGGATGCTGTCCAGCAACGCGGGCAGCAGCTGCGCACCGGGCTGGAGGCCATTGCTCGGGATTACCCGCATATCTTCAAGGAGGTGCGCGGCAAAGGCCTGTTGCTTGGCCTCCTTTGTGGTCCCGCCAATACGGCCGTACAGGAAGCCTTGCGTGAAAATGGTTTGCTGAGCGTGGCAGCCGGAGAAAACGTGCTTCGGCTGGCGCCTCCGCTGGTTGTGACGGAAGCGGATTGTGATGCTGCTCTTTCGATCATTCGTGAGACGGCCGTAACATTTGCGCGTGAAATAGGGGGGGCTGCATCATGAGCATGTCCGCCAGAATTGCTGCCGGAGCCGGTCCGGACGCTTCCTGTGTCCGGCATTTTCTGGATCTGAAAGACATTGAGCCGGATGCACTGCGCCGCATGCTGGATGCCGCCACCGGGTTCAAGGGAGCCGACACGTCCTCCCGCCCGCTGGCAGGGCGCACGCTGGCGTTGATTTTCGAAAAACCCAGTACACGGACCCGCATCAGCTTTGAACTGGCCATGCGTCAGCTTGGCGGTGATGTCATTATGCTCTCGGGTAAGGAAATGCAGCTCGGGCGTGGTGAGACGCTGGCCGATACGGCGCGGGTGCTATCCCGCTACGTCGATGCGGTGATGCTGCGCACCGGATCGAGCACGAAACTGCATGAGCTGGCGCGTCATGCCACTGTTCCGGTCATCAATGGCCTGACGGAGCTGTCTCATCCCTGCCAGATCATGGCGGATATTCTGACATTCGAAGAGCATCGCGGCCCGATTGCCGGTCAGACCATCGCCTGGGTCGGGGATGGCAATAATGTGGCTCATAGCTGGATCGAGGCTGCGGCGCGGTTCGGGTTCAGCCTGCGTCTGGCATGCCCCGACACACTTCAGCCGCACGCCGATATCGTCGCTTGGGCGCGCGATAATGGTGGTGATGTGACGTTGGTGGCTGATCCGAAGGAGGCAGTTGCCGGTGTGCAATGTGTGGTGACGGATTGTTGGGTCAGCATGTCCGACGATCCGGCAGGCCGTCATGAGAAGCTGCGCCCCTATCAGGTCGATGAGGCGCTGATGGCGCTGGCGGCACCGGATGCGCTGTTCATGCATTGCCTGCCCGCTCATCGTGGGGAGGAAGTCACGGATGGTGTGATCGACGGTCCTCATTCCGTAGTGTTCGACGAGGCCGAAAACCGTCTGCACGCCCAGAAAGGCGTGCTGGTCTGGGCCATGGGAATGCTACGATAGTGTGAAGCCACGCCGTCAGGCTCTGGCAGGGAGAGGGAGGGCTTCCTACCTCTTCCTGCAACGATAGCATCCGGTGAGACACGATGTCCCCAGCCACTGCTGCCTTATGCCGCCGGATTTCCGCCGGTTCGATCCATGTCGAGGATGTGTGGTTCAACCTGTGCCGTGAAGCGCGGGAGATCGCCCTGACCGATCCGGCCATGGCAGCCGGGCTGGAACGTGCCTTACTGGTGCATGGATGTTTCCCGGCGGCCCTCGGCGCATTGATCGCCCATAAGCTCGGCAATGCGTGGATACCGGCGGACCAGTTGCTGGGGCCGATTGGCGATGCGTATGAGACCGATCCGTCTCTGGTAGAAAGCGCGATCATCGACCTGACGGCGATCCGGGACCGAGATCCCGCCTGCCCGGACCTTCTGACCCCGTTCATGTTTTTCAAGGGGTTTCAGGCCTTGCAGGCGTATCGCATCAGCCATCATCTCTGGACCCATGGCCGTGAGCATATGGCGCGGGTGTTTCAAAGCCGTATGTCGGAATGCTTCGCGGTTGATATTCATCCGGCGGCCCGGCTGGGTCATGGTATCCTGATCGACCATGCGACCGGTCTGGTGATCGGTGAGACTGCCGTGGTGGAGGATGATGTTTCCATCCTGCAGGAGGTCACGCTGGGCGGCACGGGGAAAGAAACCGGTGACCGTCACCCTAAAGTGCGGCGTGGCGTGCTGATCGGGGCTGGCGCCAAGATACTGGGGAATGTGACGATCGGTGAAGGTGCCAAGATCGGCGCCGGCAGTATCGTGCTCGATTCTGTGCTTCCCTATACCACTGTCGTGGGTGTGCCCGCGCATCCGGTTGGGCCCCGTAACCAGGGCATGCCGGCACTGACTATGGATCAAACTCTGCCGCCTCCCGAATACGCTATCTGACAGTCGGCTCCGGGCCTGATGGAATCTGTCAGGCCCGGAGTTCAGCCGGAAGTGCGTCTTAGCGGGCTGCATGCGATGTGGGTGGCGTGACGGCTGCCCACCTGCAGGCCGGACGGCCATCCTCCCCTACATGCCATTGAGCGTGCAGGATGGGACGGGATATCGCAGGCCCGTGGGCTTGCCCGGTTCGGAAAAGCGTTTCCGGCAGCAGCGTCAGGTGACGGTGCAGATCGTCGATATGAAGAAGGGTGCTCATCACAGACACCTCCTTTTTGCTCAAGCGGTTGCTGAAGCTCGGGAGTGTCTGGCCGCCGAAAGATCGGCGGCGCATGGTCTCAGCCCTGCGGACGCCTTGCTATCGGTGTTCCATGCACACCCGGGCATGATGTCCAGCCCGTCGAAATCCTCAGTCCAGGCGTGAAACGCCTACTGTCGCCTTCCGGGGGCTGGCTGCTGGATCGCGGGTTCATGGTGATCCCTGACTGGTTGCACATGACCGGTGAAAGCCGATCGCGAAGTCGTGGCTGATTGCGCGACAGGAAAGTCTCGCATCCATCACGGCCTTTGGCGTATACCCATGGGGGTATGAGATCAAGCCCCGAAAATCTCCCGATCCCTTCCAGAGCCGATGAAAAAACCCGACTCCTGAAGCGGCTCAAACGTATTCGTGGGCAGGTTGATGCGTTGCATCGCGCGGTTCTGGAGCAGGGTGCAGCCAGCACCAGACTGATCCAGCAGGCGACAGCCTGTCGCGGAGCGATGGATGGATTCATCGCGGAAATCATTGAGGATCATATCCGGGAGCAGATCATCGACGCCCGGAACGCAGGGGACTCATCTCAGGCGGCTGAGGAACTGATCAGGCTGGTGCATTCTTATCTCACCTGAGCCTGCCTCGCCTGAAAATGACTGATGTGCCTGCATGTCCCGTCCATGATCATGCATATCAGCCTCTCTGCGCCGACTGTATGAGTCGGGCTGGTGCAGAAATGCCATCACAAGACAGTAGCGGTGATGGCAGGCAGCGCCTATTTAGCGTCTCATGTCCGACACACCCGCATTTCTGGATGGTGGACGTCCAGACGTCCCCGATATCGTCGTGCCGCGTGGTATGACGCCTTTTTTCATCCCGGACCGTCCCGTCCGTGGCCGTCTTGTACGGCTCGGTCCATTGGCGGATGCCTTGTTGAGCCGTCATGACCATCCGCCCGTTGTGGCGGAGCTGGTCGGTCAGGTGCTGGCTCTGGCTGCCGCCATGGCCGGAGCGTTGAAATTCCGTGGCTCCTTCAGCGTGCAGATCAAGGGCGACGGACCGTTGCGTCTGCTGCTGGCGGACTGCACCGATACCGGCGCACTGCGTGGTTATGCCCGCACCGATGGTGAAGCGCTTGAAGCCCTTCTGGCAGAGACACCCCAACCGACCGCCGCCCAATTGCTGGGGCAGGGATATTTTGCCTTTCTGGTCGATCAGGGACCGGACAGGGAGCCTCATCAGGGGATCGTCGGCATTGAGGGGGAGACGCTCGCTGCCATGGCGCTGCATTATTTCCAGACCAGCGAGCAGATGCAGTGTCATGTGCAACTGGCTTGCCGCCAGACGGAGAATGGCTGGCGGGCGGGTGCCCTTGTGCTGGAGCAGGTGGCGCGGGAAGGTGGCACTGGCGCGCTGCCGGAGATAACGGAGGATCATCAGGAAAGCTGGCGCGCCGCTCTGGCGCTGGCCGGGACGCTGCGTGATTCGGAACTGCTGGATGATGAGCTGCCGCCGGAGCGTTTGCTGTATCAGCTGTTCCATTCCGAAGGTGTCGCGGCGGATCGCCCACGGGCGCTGGCCTTTGGTTGCCGATGCAGCCGGGCACGGCTGGCAGGTGTTCTGGAGACTTTCAGCACCGACGATCTGGATCATATGACGATTGAGCAGGATATCGTCATGACCTGTGAATTCTGTAACCTTGATTTCCGGTTCGCGCGGGAAGAGGTCCGGGGTAAAGCCTGAATAAAGATCCGGCTGTGCAGAGTGGCTGAAGCAAGTGGAAGAGATCGAATGAACGTGCAGTGTGAAACTCCCGCAATGACATCCTTCCCTCCATCTGCCCGGCGAGCGCTGCGGCATCCGATGGCGGCGTGTGTTCTGCGCCTTACCACCATGGCCGTCATGGCCGCACTGGCAGCCTGTTCCAGCGATGATGAGCCGCGCAGTTTCGCACCGCTCAATTATTCCTATCTCACCAAGCTGCGTCTGAATGTGGGTGATGTGCAGGTGACACCGGATTTTCTGCCGAAGGTGGGTGATCTCGGCCCGCAATCGCCGGTTCCTCCAGCGCAGGCGCTGGCGGAGGATCTGAGAGAGCGCATTGTGCCGGGCGGTAGCAGTGGTCGGGCTGATGTGAAGATTCTGGATGCCTCGATTGTTTCGTCACACGGCACGCTGAACGGGGCGATGGCGGTGCATGTCGATGTCTATACCGGCAGCGGCACACGCAGCGGCTTTGCCGAGGCCCGCGTCACCAGGGCGCTGACGGATCCCGATCGTGGTCCTCATGCGTTGCAGGCAGCGCTCTACGATGTCACCAAAGGTATGATGAACGATATGAATGTCGAACTGGAATATCAGGTTCGGCATTCGCTGAAAGACTGGTTGCAGGATACGTCAATGACCTCGGTGCCGGGGGCTGTGCAGCAACAGACATTGCAGGCTCCTCCGGGCGTCAGGACGGCACCCTTGCCTGAGCCTGTAGCGCCGGCGACACCCGGTTCGGCCGCAGCTGGCCCTTCTCCGACAACCTTGTCTCCGCCTGGCGGAGTCCTGACCCTGCCCAAACGCTGAAAGAGAAAGGGAAGTTATCCCGCATCAGGGATGGGGCAGGCCGAACTGGTGTGCGACGGCGATAAAATCCGGGGCATGCGGGTGGCGCTGGGTGGGTGTTCCCCCGCCATCTCCGGCACGAACGAGCTGGCAGGTGCGCAAACCCGCATCCAGCGCCGCGTCCAGCTCTTCCTCAATATCGGAGAGGAACAGCATGCTCTGCGGTTGCATGCCGGTATTGGCGATAATATGGCGATAGCTGTCTGCCTCGCGCTTTCCGCCAATCCTGGTATCAAAAAAGCCGCCGAACAACAGCGACAGATCACCCTGATCGGAATAGGAAAACAGCAATTGCTGGGCTTCGACCGAACCGGATGAGTAGACGAACAGGTTGAGACCGGCCTCATGCCATGCGCGCAGGCTCTGCGCGGCATCCGGGTGCACCTCCGCCTGCAGGGCGCCACTGCGATATCCTTCCCGCCAGATCAGGCCTTGCAATGCTTTCAGCGGGGTGATTTTCGCATCCTCATCCATCCAGCCCAGCAATGTTTCCAGCGCCGGTCGGCCCGGATACTGCGCCTCTACTTCGGCAAGGATTGCGGCAACCGCTTCATCATCCGAATAAGCTGCCAGAAAGCCGGCCATATTGGCTTTGGCATAGGGAAACAGAACCCGATGCACGAAGGCGATTGGGGTTGTGGTGCCTTCGATATCGGTCAGAATGGCCTTGGGAGGATTCATGGCGGGGGCCTTGTGTGGAAAAAGGCGGATCTATCAGGCAGCCGGGAAATGGTCGGCAATCGGATCACCCGTGTAATGGGCCACCCAACCTGTGGTATCGGTGAACACGCGCAGAGCGGTGACAAAGGGTGTTTCGCCGGCATCGAACCAGTGTTTGATGCCAGTGGGGACGGAAATCAGATCCCCCTGTGTGCAGTGTGCATCATAAACCTTGTCATCGACATGAAGAATGAAATTGCCACTGCCATGAACGAAGAAACGGACTTCATCCTCGGTATGGGTATGCTCTGACAGGAATTTCTGCCGCAACGCGGGCAGGTTCGGTGTATCGGGCCGCAGGCGGATGACATCCGCACTGCCGGCACCCGTTTCGCCCATCAACGCATTCAGATAAGGACGATATGCGGCGAGAATGGTCGCTTCGTCATCATCGGGGGACGGGGTAACAGCACTGGTCCAGCGTTCAAAGCGAACACCGATGTTACTCAACTCCTGTACGATCTGTCCCGGATCTTCGGTCCTGATCAGCGGTGTATCCGGTGCGGAGTCTGAGTAAATGGTCAGACGGCTCATCTCGTATGCCCCCGGTCAATCCAGATGTGTCTCAGCGCAGGTGCCGGCGTTCCAACTCGCAGGCCAGCAGGAATTCAAGACCTTCCAGTCGTGCCAGAGCGGCCGCCATATCGCCCCCCCATACATAAACGCCATGGCCACGAATTAAATATCCAAGCGGTGCCCCACGAAGAAGTATCGGTTCGGCAATGCTGGCCAGACTTTCCATATCCTGATCATTGTCCAGAACGGGTAAATCCAGCGTGATCTGGTGGGTTTTCACGCCAAAGGCTTTCAGTACCTCATACCCTTCCAGCCGGATGAAGTCGGGCGGGGCATCGTTTTTTCCCGGTGCCATCGACAGCACGGTGGCGGCAACGGAATGGCCATGCACGACCGCACCGGCCTGGTTGTCCAGACGATAGATCTGGCAATGCAACAGAGTCTCCGCGCTGGGTTTCAGCCCGGGGGTTAAAGGCTTACCGGCTTGATCGACCACCATGATGTCGGAGGTCTTCAGAAAGCCCTTGTGGTTGCCGCTGCTGGTAATGGCGATGGTATTATCGGGCAGCCGGACGCTGATATTCCCAGCGGTTGCCGGCACCCAGCCACGTGCATCCATCCGTTGTCCGGCTGCAACAATGGTGGCAGCAGCCCATTCCGGCGGTTGCCTGACCGACGTGACTGTCTCGGTCATATCTATCCTCAACTCTGCCGATATAAAGCGATGTCGTTAGACATGAGATTGTGGACGAGGGGTCGTGTCATGCTGTGTGGGTTGCTGGTTCCCCAAAGATGCATTCGGGGAAGGGGGCGGCACCGCGGGATTTTTCGGATCATGCTCCATGGAAGCATCGTCCTCTTCCGCCATGCTCCGCTTGAAAGATTTGATCCCTTTGCCGAGATCGCCCATGAGCCCACTGATTTTGCCCCCACCCCCGAACAGGATGGCGACAACCGCCAGCAGAATCAGCCAATGCCAGATGCTCAGACTACCCATGATCTCTCCGAGGCGCGAACCGGTTACCGAACAGGAGATGGCGCGGACATGGCGATAACGCAAGCCATTAACCGGAGCCATATCTTTTGGGCCACTCCCCAGTCGGGAAGAATCACATCATACGACAAACCTGTGTCATGCGCTATTGGACGTATGGAATGATGCGCGTGATGCTGGTTCAATAGGCACTGGAGTGCGCCGTCAACTCCGCCATCGACAGGATCTGCGCTGGATCGGCTCCCCTGCCATCACGGGAAAGAAAGCCGCGTACAGGATAGGGGGTGACACCCATTGTCCCTGCCGGCGGCCACCAGACGCGCACAAGGGACCAGTCATTGCGGGGGGAGACGTCCACCACGGTCTGGCTGGTATTGACGACGCCATGAACCCAGTTGGCATGCGCCACGGTAATGGTGCGGCTGCCGAGAACATCCTCGACCACCGATGCGTGGCCATGCGGCAGGCGGCGGGAGCGTGCGAAAATCATGACGGCACCCCGCGCTGGCTGATGGCTGGAGAGGTAGCGTCCATCATTCTGATCCCACCAATCCGCGGCATCCCCCGATAATACGATGCCGGAGACGGCGCGGGCAAAAGGGGCGCACTGCCATTGACTGGCCGAAATCCCGCCCCCTTGTGGTGAGCCACCGCACGCAGTGAGCAGCAGGAGCATCGGCAACAGATAAAAAGCCGACAGCCGACCATGTGTGTCGTGCTGTCGGCTTTCCGGACACTGATCCCCTGTGTCCCGGCAAGGTACTCTGTTTTGTGAGTACAATGGCCTGGTCCCCACCTGCGCCATGACATGAGGAAAGGCCGCCAAGTCACGTCATGTAAAGAAAAAAATTTTCAGAAAGTCTGATTGATGCAGGAGAGAAAGCGTGTGTCGCCAATCTGCCACAATTCGGTATCCGGTTTCGTTTTATGGCCAGGATCACCATTCTGTGTGTAGACAGAGTCGTTTAATAGAGTTTTCCACAACTTATGGCGTATGTGCCCGTTGAGAAAAACGGCAAAGATACTGTATTTAGTGGCAGCGAAGATCAGGAGCGCACGATATGGAGTGGAGCGACGAGGCAATCACCCTGCTCCGCGCATTTTGGGATGAAGGGCTTTCAACCGCCGAGATTGGGCGGCGTATGGGCATTTCCAAAAATGCCGTGGTGGGTAAGGCGCATCGCCTCAACCTGGCGGCCCGCCCCTCGCCGATCCGGCGGGATGGGGTGGCATCCCGCCCTTCACCCGGCAGCCGTCGTTCCAGTGCCGTGACGCTACCCTCCATGGCTGATCCCTCTATCGGTGATGAGTCTGCGGCCATCGCTGCCTTGTCAATGCCTGAAAAAACCGTTGCTGTAGCAGCGGATGAAGTCGTCAGCGCCGTTGAGGCTGCCTCCGTGCCGGTGGAACTTGTTGCTTCTTCCCCAGTGTCTGCCGCTTTGGTGGAACAGGCGCCTGAACCGGCCGAGGGATCTGTGCCGGTTGTTGCGGCCGGGAATATCGCCAAGGAAGACAAGGTGCTTCCGTCAGTGCAACCTGCCGCCGTTGCGACCTCTTCTTCCCCGCCTGCTTCCCGTCCCACCCCGCGTGCGATCTCCAAAGTGGCGTCCCAGGCTTTCCCTTCAGGCGGGCGGCTCGTTTCCTGTTGCTGGCCGATCGGAGAGCCGGGCACAAAGGAGTTCCGTTTCTGTGATGCTCCCGCTATGGCCGGGAAGCCGTATTGTGCGGAACATGCCGCTTTGGCCTATGTGAAAGTGCGTGATCGGCGGGATGATGCTGCCTGATAGGCAGAAAAAATCACCTCATATCATTGTTGCAGATACCGAGAGACCGACGTATCGTTTCCGCTGGCCGGTGAAGGCGTTCAATAGAAACGTGTCTGGCCGAAGAGGAAAATATGGCGTCGGTTCGGAGAATTCCGGTCTGGCGTTGACGTCAATTTCGGCGCCAGGTCCATGTGCGGGCGCCGGCTAAAGAAAGGCAGCGCGCCATGCTACACGGCACGGTCAAATGGTTTAATCCGACCAAAGGATACGGCTTTATTGCCCCCTCCACGGGTGAAAAAGATGTTTTCGTTCATATCAGTGCGGTTCAGAGAGCCGGGCTGCGGAGCCTGAATGAAGGCCAGCAACTGGATTTCGAAATCGAGCAGCAACAGAATGGCCGTGCGGCTGCGGTCAATCTGACACGCGCCGACTGATTGCGGTGGGTAGATCGCGTCTGTCTTGTTCTGTCAGCGATCAGGGTATTGGCCAGAGGGCATTGGCAGACGGATCTCTCATCATGCGTCTTCGGAGTAACAGGGGTCAGAGGGGAGGCGTCCGGCAGAGAGGCTGAGGGCAGTGTTTCTGTTCGGGCTTGCGCAGTTGCAGCGTGTCGCCTACCCACATCAGCACTTTTGTGGCTTACATCCGGAGCGGTACCGCTTGTCGACCTCTCATATGAAGATTCCGCAGACATCTGCCCAGAATGCGTCCTCTAGCTCCGGGGCGGCGGAGAATACCCGTGGCCCTCAGGCTGTGCCCCATACCAGCTTGAATGCGGATGCGGTGAGAAATGCTTACCGGCGCTGGGCAAAGGTGTACGACTCGGTGTTCGGCGGCGTGTCCGCCTATGGTCGCCGCCGCGCTGTGGAGGCTGTGAACCGACTAGCTGGTCAGCAGGTCCTGGAGGTGGGGGTTGGAACGGGCCTTGCTCTGCCCCGCTATTGCCGGGACAAGCGGATTACCGGCATTGATCTTTCAACCGACATGCTGGCGTTAGGCCGTGAACGTGTGCGTGAGCAGCAGCTTGCTCATGTTGAGACGCTGCTGGAAATGGATGCGGAGGCAATGTCCTTCGCGGATAATTCCTTTGATATTGCGGTGGCGATGTTTGTCGCTTCAGTTGTGCCGCATCCGGTACAGTTGATGGCAGAGATGCGCCGTGTGGTCCGTCCTGGTGGCTGGCTGTTGTTCGTCAATCATTTCGCTGCGGAAAAAGGCCCGCGTTGGTGGATCGAACGCGCCATGGCGCCTGCCTCCCATGCGCTGGGCTGGCATCCGGATTTCGCGTTCGAGGCCCTTCTGTCGCCACAGGATCGCGCTCGTGCGGAAATTACGCCGGTGCAACCATTCGGTATCTTTACGCTTGTACAGCTCCAAAACGACTGATTTCCGGTAATAAATTGTCGTTCAGCAACGGAGCTGCGGCATTTTTCTGACAAACGCTTGATCTTGGGCGGGGAGTCCTGTAGCCGATTGGCGCAAAGATACGGCTCTCTGGCCGTATCCTCCAGAACCGGGATGAAACGGCCGATGGTGTCCTTCTTGCGGCGCGTTGCCGCCAATTCATTTTTAAGAAAACCTCTCGCTGCCAGCGTGCTGGTGGCGCTTGCCCAAATTATGGCCAATTCGGCCCATGCCCAGCCTAGTGAGACCGGTCTTGGTGTGCCGAAGCCGTGGGAAATCGGTATGCAGACCGCCTATGGTCCCCTGAAAGAGCGGATCGATTCCCTGCATGATCTGATCATGGTGATCATCACCGCCATCGTCGTATTCGTGGCGGCTCTGCTTGGCTGGTGCGCGTATCGCTTCTCCGCGAAACGCAATCCGGTTCCCAGCCGTACCAGCCACCATACGTGGCTGGAAATCGCCTGGACGCTGATCCCCGCCCTGATTCTGGCGGTGATTGCCATTCCGTCCTTCCGTCTGGTCTATTATGAAGACCGGACCCATAATCCTGACGTCACCCTGAAGGTGACCGCACATCAGTGGTACTGGGAATACGGTTACCCTGACAATGGCATCGACAGCATCGAAAGCCGGGTCATTCAGGATGGCGACCTGAAGCCGGATCAGATTCGCCTCTTGTCGGTGGATAATCAGGTCGTCGTCCCCTATGGCAAGAATGTCCGCGTCCTGGTTACCAGTGCCGACGTGATCCATAGCTTCTTTATTCCCAGCCTTGGCGTGCAGCGTTATGCTATTCCCGGCCGTACCATTGAAACATGGTTCCGTGCGGATAAGCCGGGCGTCTATTATGGCGAATGCAACCAGATCTGCGGGGCTTTCCACAGCCAGATGCCCATCGCGGTGAAGGCGGTGTCTCCGGAAGAGTTCCAGAAATGGGCGGAAAGCCAGAAGACGAAAAAAACGTCGCTCAATAATACGCCGGCCGGGCAGACCATCCCGCGGCAGTTCGCAGAAGGGGGGCGCTGATCCGTCAAGGATCGGTGTCTGAGGGAGCTAACGAAATGGCGACTGCAACATCTCATGCCCATGCCGGTGATCATCATGATCACAAGCCGGGCTTTATTTCCCGCTGGCTGTTCAGCACGAATCACAAGGATATCGGGACGCTGTACCTGATTTTTTCTGTGCTGGCATCGTTTCTGGGGGCCGGGCTGTCCATGCTGATGCGTGCGCAGCTGATGCATCCGCACAGCACCCTGATCGGTGATGGACAGCAGTGGAATGCCATCGTTACGGCGCATGGTCTGATCATGATCTTCTTCGTGGTCATGCCCGCGCTGATCGGTGGCTTCGGCAACTGGTTCGTACCGCTGATGATCGGCGCGCCGGATATGGCTTTTCCGCGTCTGAACAATATCAGCTTTTGGCTGCTGGTGCCTTCTTTCGCCCTGCTGAGCTATGCGCTCTATCTGGGGGAGGCCGGTCCGGGCTGGACGCTGTATCCGCCGCTGTCCAACAGCACGTTCCAGAGCGGTATCGGTATGGATTGCGCCCTGTTCGCGCTCCATCTGTCCGGTGTTTCGTCGCTGCTGGCGGCGATCAACTTCATCACCACCATCTTCAACATGCGTGCCCCCGGCATGACGCTGCACAAAATGCCGCTGTTCGTCTGGGCGCAGCTTGTGACCGCGTTCCTGCTGCTGCTGTCCCTGCCGGTTCTGGCGGGTGCGATCACCATGCTGATTACCGACCGTGATTTCGGCACAGCGTTCTTCGCCCCCGAAGGCGGTGGTGATCCGGTGCTGTTCCAGCATCTGTTCTGGTTCTTCGGTCACCCTGAAGTGTATATTATGATCCTGCCCGCGTTCGGGATCATCAGCCACATCGTCTCCACCTTCTCCCGCAAGCCGATCTTCGGTTATCTGGGTATGGCCTATGCCATGGTGGCGATCGGCGTGGTGGGCTTCGTGGTTTGGGCGCACCACATGTTTATCTCTGGTATCAGCGTCGATACCCGCGCCTACTTCATGGCGGCGACGATGATCATTGCCGTGCCGACGGGCATCAAGATTTTCTCCTGGATTGCCACCATGTGGGGAGGCTCCATTGAGATGAAGACCCCCATGCTCTGGGCCGTTGGCTTTATCTTCCTCTTCACCGTCGGCGGCGTCACGGGCGTGATGCTCTCCAATGCCGGTGTCGATCAGATGCTGCACAATACTTATTATGTGATCGCGCACTTCCATTATGTGCTGTCGCTGGGGGCCGTGTTCTCCATGTTTGCCGGTTTCTATTACTGGATCGGCAAGATGACGGGCCGTCCCTATCCGGAATTCTGGGGCAAGGTGCATTTCTGGGTAACGTTTATCGGTGTGAACCTGACATTCTTCCCGATGCACTTTCTGGGCCTGGCTGGTATGCCGCGCCGATATCCGGATTATCCGGATGCCTTCGCAGGCTGGAACTATGTGGCCTCGATCGGTGCCTATATTTCCGGTTTTTCCGTGCTGATCTTCCTGTTCGTGGTGTACAAGACCTTCACCTCGAAGGAACATCTGCCTGCGAATTACTGGGGTGAGGGTGCGACGACCCTGGAATGGACCGTCAGCTCTCCGCCGCCCTTCCACACCTTTGAGGAATTGCCGCGCGTCAATTGACGCGCGGTTCCCTCGGGACGGATGAAAGACGTATGAGCGACAGTGCGTTCGTCAATGGCGGCAGGGAGGTATCCTCTCTGCCGCTTTCCGCTCAAATGCCTGGCATGGCCTCGGCAGCGGACTGGGTGACCCTGCTCAAGCCGCGTGTGATGAGTCTGGTCGTATTTACCGGGCTGATCGGCATGCTGGTGGCCCCGGGCTCCCTGCATCCTGTTCTGGGTGCCATTGCGATCCTGTGCATCGCGGTTGCGACCGGGGCCTCTGGTGCGATCAACATGTGGTACGACCGCGATATCGACGCGGTGATGCGCCGGACCAAAAACCGTCCGATTCCGGCAGGCCGGATCGAGCCGGGCGAGGCTTTGGGATACGGTATCGTGCTGGCGGTAGGATCGGTGCTGGTGATGTGGCTGGCAACGAATGTTGTTGCCGCTGCGGTGCTGGCCTTCGCGATCTTTTTCTATTCGGTTATCTATACGATGTGGCTGAAGCGCAGCACGCCTCAGAATATCGTCATTGGGGGGGCCGCAGGTGCCTTCCCGCCGGTGATCGGCTGGGCGGCGGTGACCGGCACGATTGATCTGATGCCGGTGATGATGTTCGCCATTGTTTTTTTCTGGACGCCCCCGCATTTCTGGTCGCTCTCGCTCTGGGCGCAGATGGATTATGAGCGGGCTGGGGTACCGATGCTGCCGGTGGTGGCGGGGGCACGTAAAACACGTCAGCATATCATGGCCTATACTGTGCTGCTGTCAGTGATCGCGGTGCTGCCCTGGGCGCTGGGTGATACCGGACGCGTTTACGGACTGGCTGCCATCGTGCTGAGCATCGGCTTTCTGGTGCAGAGCTGGCGGGTGCTGCGGGACAAGCAGGACGAGGCTGGGTTGAGCCTGACCAAGGATGCGCCTGCCCGTGCCGCGTTCAAATACTCTCTGATCTATCTGGCGGTGCTGTTTCTGGCGCTGGCTGTTGATCGTTTCGTGTGATTGGTATGGTCAATTTCCCCCCGCGCCTGACGCAGGAGCAGTCTGATGAATTTCGTCGGAAACGGCGTGGCCGTAATCGGGCGATGTTGATTGTGCTGTTTGGTATGTCGTTTTTGTTTTACGCGATGGCGATGGTGAAGATCGCTCATCAGACGCCGCATGAGTCAGGCCAGGTTCCTGCCGGTATGGCTTCTCCGGCAGGCTGACAGAAAGCGGAAAACACTCCGGCTGATAAAAAAAAGCGCCCTTGCCGGGGCGCTTTTTTCTTTGTTTCCGCGCTGTTATCGCGCCTGTTGAATGGCAGAGACAATCCATGGTCCACCCGGGCTGCGCACGAAGGTCCAGAACTCGGTCGCTGTCTGCAGCTGGGAAGCATCTCCCTCCACCACCCGACCGCTTGAGTCGTAGGTTACGTCAAGCATGGAGAAACGCATCGCGACGGTCGCGTATTCCAGCGCACCTTCCCGCCACGCTTCCGACAGGTCACCCTTCTGCAAGGTGACGTTGGTAACGGTATTATGCAGGCCGCGGCTGGCAAGGGCGGTCAGTTGCTCGTTAAAGTAACCAACCATTTCCGGCGTACTGATGCTGCCGAGCTGCTGAAGATTGCGATCGGTCCAGGCCGCCTGAACCTCTTTCAGCAACGATTCGAAACGCTGGTAATCTCCCTGAGAAAGCTGGATCGGCTGGACACTGCTCTGTCCTCCCCCCATCTGTCCTCCCCCCATTTGGCCGCGATCAGCCTGATTGCTGGTGAACGGGTTGGCAAATCCGCTCCCTGCGCCTGTCATGGCGGGTGCCATGGCGGGCGCATTGCCACCCGCAAAGCGGCGCCACAGGAAACGGACCACCATCACGATCAGGAAGATCTGCAACAGCAGGCCGAAGAAACCGAAGATCCCGCTGATCCCACCGAACAATCCATGGCCCATCAGCAAGCCGCCGATCCCCGCGCCGATCAGCCCGCCTAATAGGCCGGAGGTGAAGGCGGAACGCCGGGACATGGCAGGCTGCATGGGCGGCATGCCGGGAGGACTGTTATAGGAGGGGCGGCTGGGTGCGGTGTAGCTGCGCTCCATCGGCGCGGCATAAGGTGCCACAGGGGTGGAGCGGGGTGCGGAATAGGTCCGGCTCCCCCTGCTGCCCATCGACGACCCTCCCCCGGCCCTCGCCTGTGCCAGAACAGGTGAGAGGATCAGCGTGGCGGCCAGAAAAACCGGCAAAGCTTTGCGCATCGTAGGTCCGTTCCGAATCATCATGACCCTTATATAGGGGCATTTCCTCGAAACTGTAGCGGCGACATGATGATGAAAGCCGGATTACAGGGGCTTTTTCTCAGGCTCCGGCGACCATCATGCCGTCGATACGGACCGTCGGCGCATCGACCGAGCCACGGAAGCGCAGATCATCCGCCGGCGTCAGCTCCGCAAACATGGAGAGCAGATGCCCGGCAATGGTGATTTCAGCCACTGGTTCGGCCAGTGCGCCGTTACGGATCATGAAACCGGCACAGCCACGGCTGTAATCACCGGTGGTCAGGTTGACGCCCGGCCCCATGGTTTCAGTGATGTACAGCCCCTCGCTGATATCGGCCATCAGCGCCATCGGGCTGAGCATTCCGGCTTCCAGATAGAAATTGCTGACCGCAGGGGAGGGGCCGCCGCCAGTACCACGCGCGGCATGGCCGGTGGTATGCAGCCCAAGCTGGCGGGCGCTGCGCAGATCGAGAATCCAGCTTGTCAGCACACCATCCTCAATCACCGACAGCGGCTGCACGGGCTGGCCTTCTCCATCGAAAGGCCGGGACCGCAATCCGCGTCGGCGGGATGGATCGTCACGAATGACAATGCCGGGGCGGAACAGACGCTGCCCCAGACGATCCTGCAAAAAGCTGCCGCCACGGGCCACCGAGGCGCCATTGATGGCGCCGGAGAGATGACCGATCAGCCCGTTCGAAACCCGTGGATCGAAAATCACCGGCATCCGCGCTGTTTTCACACGGCCCGGATTGAGGCGGGCGACGGCTTTTTCTCCGGCGGTCCGGCCGATGAGTTCCGGCTGCTCCAGATCGTTGAAATGCACGGCGGTGCTGTAATCGTAATCCCGCTCCATTCCGGTCCCGGTGCCAGCCAGAGCGGTGGCGGAGAAAGAAAAGCTGGTGCGGGCATAAGCGCCACGAAAACCGGCGGAGGTACCCAGGGCAATGTCTGTCTTGCCGTAACCAGCCTCGCAGCCTTCGGAATTCGTAACACCGCTGACGGCCAGCGCGGCTTCCTCGGCCCGACCCGCCAGTGCACCAAGTGTATCGGCATCCGGCTCGGACGGATCGTAGAGATCAAGCAGGGTGGCGTCCGCTGGAGAAAACACCTCGCCCAGACCGAGATAGGGGTCTTCCGGCACAACGCGAGCCATGGCAACAGCCTGTTCCGCCAGCCGTGCGAATCCGGATGGATCGAGTGCGCTGGAGGACACGACCGCCGAACGTTGCCCCACCAGCACGCGCAGCCCCAGATCCCGGCCCTCCGAGCGTTCCACATGCTCGGTCTGCCCGAGACGCCGATGGACGGAGAGCGAGGTTCCCGCCGCGATCAGCGCATCAGCGGCATCGGCGCCCGCCCGTTTTGCGTGGGTCAGAAGCTGGTCGATCAAATCCAGATAGGTGCTCATGCTGCCAGCGATCCAGTGATACGGGTCAGATCAGGAACATGGCCTGCTGGTCCAAGGGTTGCCAGGGTGGGACTGGCGCGGAACAGGGAGGCCGCTACGCGCCGGACATCGTCCAGCGTCACGGCGTCGATTTTCGCCACGGTTTCGGAGGTTGGCACCAGCCGGCCGAAAATCTGATACTGGCGGGCAATCTGCTCACAGCGGCTGCCGGTGCTTTCCAGTGACATCAGCACCGAGGCCTTCACCTGCGCACGGGCGCGCTGAAGCTCCTGCTCGGTCACGTCGTTCTGCACGCGCAACAGCTCGGCGAGCGTGACCGGGATCAGTTCTTTCGCTTCCTGTTCGCCCGTGCCGGCATAGATGCCGAACAGGCCGCCATCCAGGAAAGGCAGGCTGAACGTATAGACGGAGTACACCAGCCCCCGCTTTTCACGGATTTCCTGAAACAGGCGCGATGACATGCCGCCACCCAGCAGGGTGGAAAGCAGCATGGTCGGGAAATAATCAGGATCGGCATAGCTCACGCTGGGGAAGCCCAGCACGATATGGACCTGATCCAAATCGCGGTTTTCCCGGAATTCTCCACCTTTGTAATCGGCGGGGGAGGCATCCAGCGCCGTTGAGGCGGGCAGATCGGCGAAATGCTGCTGCACCAGATCGACGATACGATCATGCTCCAGCGCGCCGGCCGCTGCGACCACCATGTTGGAGGCCGCATAGTGACGCCGCATATAACCGGCCACCACGTCCCGTTCCAGGCCGCGGATAATCGTTTCGGTTCCCAGTGTCGGGCGGCCCATCGGCTGACCGGGGAAAGCTGTTTCCTGAAAATGGTCGAAGATGATGTCATCCGGCGTATCGTTGGCCTGACCGATTTCCTGAAGAATCACGCCCCGCTCACGCTCGAATTCGGCCGCGTCGAAGGTGGAGTGGGTCAGGATATCGCCGATGATATCGGCGGCGAGATCGGTGTTTTCCTTCAGAACCTTGACGTAATAGGCGGTCTGTTCCCTGGCGGTGTAGGCGTTGATATGGCCACCGACCGCCTCGATTTCCTCGGCGATCTGCGCGGCGTTGCGGCGCTCCGTGCCTTTGAACGCCATGTGTTCGAGGAAGTGGGAAACGCCGTTTTCCGCGGCGGTTTCATGACGTGTGCCGACGCCGACATAGGCCCCGAACGAGACTGTTTCCACCCGCTCCATGCGCTCGGTCACAACGGTCAGACCGGATGGCAGGCGGGTGAGGCGCACCGCGCCCCCATCGAGCGTTTCGGACATCAGGCAGGCACTCCGGTTACGGGGGAGGATGCCGGGCTTGTATTACGGTGGGCGATGTTGCGCACCAGAGCCTCGATATCCGCCAGATTATTGTCGGCGACGGTGAACCGCTCCTCGCGATCGTACAGATCGCTCAGATGAGGGGGCAGGGCCGGGCGCTCACCGGTGGCGCGTTCCATCGCATCGGGGAATTTGGCCGGATGGGCCGTCGCCATGGCGATGACGGGACCAGTTGCCGACAGGCGGCCAGCGTTGCGCAGGCTCCGTGCCGCTGCAATGCCGATGACGCTATGCGGATCGGCCAGATAGCCGGTTTCCTGTCGCAAGGCGCGAATGGCTGCCTCCGTATCCGTGTCGTCCATGCGGAAGCCATGAAACAGGGATCTTGCCTTCTGCCATGTGGCATCGGCCACCGGCATGCGGCCTGTTTCCCGGAAAGCGCGAATCGTGGCGGCGGTGGCGGCGGGATCACGATCCAGCAATTCGAACAGCACCCGTTCGAAATTGGAACTGACCTGAATATCCATGCTCGGCGACAGGCTCGGCTCGACCGGGCGCGCCGACATGTCGTTCGCGCTCAGGAAGCGGTAGAGAATGTCGTTACGGTTGGAAGCAACAACCAGTCTGCCCACAGGCAGCCCCATGCGATGGGCGGCATAAGCGGCCAGCACATTGCCGAAATTTCCGGTCGGCACGCTGAACGCCACCGCCCGGTCCGGTGCGCCGAGTTGAAGAGCGGCGTAGACGTAATAGGGAATCTGCGCTGCGATCCGCGCCCAGTTGATGGAGTTGACGGCGGACAGGCTCATTTCCTGCCGGAATGGGGCATCGGCAAACATCGCCTTGACCAGATCCTGGCAGTCATCGAACGTGCCGCGCACGGCGACATTGCCGATATTCGGGGCGATGGCGGTGGTCATCTGCCGCCGCTGCACCGCGCTGGTGCGGCCTTCGGGGTGGAGGATGACGATATCCACCCGGTCCCTTCCCCGCACGGCCTCAATAGCGGCGGAACCGGTATCGCCGGAGGTTGCGCCGACAATGGTGATGCGGCGGTCGCTCTGGCTCAGCACGTAATCGAACAGCCGCCCCAGCAGCTGCATGGCCATATCCTTGAACGCAAGGGTCGGGCCGTGAAACAGCTCCTGCGTATAGACATCGTGATCGAGCTGTACCAGCGGCACGATGGCCGGATGGGTAAAGCCCGCATAGGCATTGCGGCACAGCGTCAGCAGGGTTTCAGTGGGGATGCAGTCGCCGACGAAAGGCTGAATGATCCGTGCCGCCAGATCCGGATAGGGCAGGCCACGCATGGCGCGCCACTCATCGGGGGAAAATTGCGGCCAGGATTCCGGCATATACAACCCGCCATCCTCGGCAAGCCCGGCGAGCAGAACGCCTGAGAAGTTACGGATCGGGGCGTCGCCCCGTGTGGAGATATAACGCATGGATTCAATCTATGGCGGTGCGAGGGCTGGTAAAAGGGAGGTTTCGGGCTTTGCCGCCCTGCCTGAAGCGCGGGGCAGGCTCTGGCAGGCGTTCAATCGAGGTAGCGTTGACGCAGATGGGTAAGAAAGGCCGCCGGATCAAGCGGCTTGCCGGTCGCGGCGCGCAACAGATCATTGAAACCCAGCAGGTTGCCGCGTTCATGCACCTCTGTCCGCAGCCACGCGATCAGCGGTGACAGATCGCCGCGCCCCAACGCCTCATCCAGTCCTGGCGTGGCATCGCGGGCTGCTTCCATCAATTGCGCCGCGGCCATGGCCCCGAGCGTATAGCTGGGGAAATAGCCGAACGCGCCATCATACCAGTGAATGTCCTGCAAACAGCCATGTCTGTCATCCGGTGGTACGATGCCGAGGAGCGCTTTCAGCCCCTCATTCCAGGCGGTGGGGAGATCGGCAACAGTCAGACTGCCATCGATCAGCGCCTGTTCCAGACGGAATCGCAGGATGACATGGGCCGGATAAGTCATTTCATCGGCATCGACCCGGATGAAGCCCCGCTCCACGCGCCGCCAGAGCGCTGCCAGATTGCCGGGGCTGTAAGCGTCCGCATTGCCGCCAAACCGCTCTTGTAACACCGGGCCGAGCCAGGAGAGGTAAGGGTCGGAACGGCAGGCCTGCATCTCGACGATCAGGGACTGGCTTTCATGGGCGGCCATGCCGGCTGCTTCCCCGACAGGTTGCCTGTTCCACGCATCCGGCAGTCCCGCTTCGTACAGCGCATGCCCCGTTTCGTGCAGTACCCCCATCATGGCTGATGCGACATTGGCGGTATCATAACGGGTGGTGATGCGCAGATCGGTATGCGTACCGCCGGAGAAAGGATGGGTGGAGCGATCCAGCCTTGCTCTGGTGAAATCCAGCCCCGCCCGTTCCGCCAGAAAACGACAGAGGCTTTCCTGATCCGCTTCCGGAAAGGGTCCGCCGAGCGGGACAGGGGCCGGGTGGTTGTGCTGAAGTTCTTCCGCACGGGGCAGTGCCTCGGCGATGAAGGTTTCGTAGGCAGCGAAAACCGGGGCCACGTCAGCGGCACCGATTCCCTGCTGAAACCCGTCCATCAGCGCATCATACGGGGACAGGCCCAGCACGGGCGCCAGCGCGTTCGCGGATTGACGGGTGAGGTTGATCACCTCCTCCAACGCTGGACGCACGCTGGCGAAATCGTTCTGCGCCCGTGCCTCCCGCCAGATTTTCTCGCAGGAGGAGCAGGCTCGACTGATGGCCATGACCAGATCGCCCGGCAAGGCCGTGGCGCGGATATGGGCATGCTGCATCAGTTGCAGGTTGCGTCGGTCCCACAGATCGGCAGGGGGTGTCCGGGCGGCGGATGCCAGCGCATCCCCTGTGGCGGGATCGACCAGTAATTCGTGCGCCATCCCGGCGAGCAGGGCCAATTGATCACCCCGTGCCGCAGCACCCCCCGGCGGCATCATGACGGAGGCATCCCAGCCCAGCATGCTGGAGGCTTCCTGAAGCGTGGCGATGCGGTTGAAACGGTCCTTCAACCACGGGTAAGGGGCAGAGGCTGCGGCAGAATCGATCATGAGCGGAGCGCCTTTTTCAGCCAGCTCGCGTAGAGCAGGGCCAGCGTGATCGCCAGACCGAACCAGGTCAGAGCATACCCCAGATGATTGTTCTGCGGGCGAGGCAGCCCCTCCGCCGGGATCGGATGTCCGTTCTCCTGCGAAACGGGTGACAGCGCGACCAGCGTATAGGGCTCGATATCACCGGCATGGCTCAGGGCAGCGATGGTGGCGGAATCATGCAGATAGACATGATGATGGGCCGGATCGGCCGGGGGCGTGAACCAACCTTTTTTCTGATCCGGCAGGATGTAACCCGTGATGGTGACAGGCCCGGCAGGCACGGGCGTATTCCGTCCGGGCGGATCGGCCACCCAGCCGAGTTGCACCATCACCGCTTTATGGCTGGCACGTGACAGCGGCATCAGAAGCTGTGCCCCCATAGGCTCCCCTTGTTGGGTCACATGGGTTTCGGCGCCGAACAATATGCTTTCCGAAGGGACGAGTGTGCCCGTTACGACGACTTTCTGAAACGGCGAGGGTGCGTCCGGCAACGGCGTTGGTGGTGCGGCCTCGGCCGCGTCGATCTGGGCCAGAATACCGGTTTTCCAGTGCAGACGCTGGACCTGCCAGTAGCCGAGAAAGATCAGCACCGCCATCAGCAGGACGGTGATTCCGGTGGGAATCAGAAAACGGCGATAGGTGGACATAGGTCTGATATTCACGAAAAAAGGCGCCCCCGCCAGAGGGGCGCCTTCATATCGGCGTTTCGATATCTGGAAGGGATCAGCCCCGATAACCCAGCCAGTAGATCGCGACGAACAGGAACAGCCACACCACGTCCACGAAATGCCAGTACCAGGCGGCGGCCTCGAACCCGAAATGACGCTCTGCGGTGAAGCCGCCACGCAGGGCGCGGATCAGGCACACGGTCAGAAAGATGGTGCCGACGATGACATGGAAGCCGTGGAACCCGGTCGCCATGTAGAACACGGACTGATAGACGCCATCGGTGAACTTGAACGGCGCTTCCGAATATTCCCGTGCCTGACAGATCGTGAAGGACATACCCAGCACGATGGTCAGAATCAGCCCGATAATCAGTGTCCGACGATTGCCATGGGCAATCCCGTGATGCGCCCAGGTCAGGGTCAGGGCGGAGGTCAGCAGGATCAGGGTGTTGACCAGCGGCAGATGCAGGGGATTGAAGGTATGCACCCCGGCTGGCGGCCAGACAGCGGCAGCTGCGCTGGTCAGATTGCCCATATTGCTCGGGAAAATCGAGAAGTTGAAATACGCCCAGAAAAATGCGGCGAAGAACATCACTTCCGATGCGATGAACATCAGCATCGCATAACGCAGACCGAGGCGCGTCAGCGGGCTGTGCAGACCGGGGGTGTTGCTCTCTTTCAGAACCTGACGCCACCAGCCGAACATGCACAGCAGCACGGCGGCGATACCGGCGGGCAGAACCAGCTTGCTGTGGTGATTGGCATATTCGGCGATCCCGAACAGCAGCAGACCGCCTGAAAAGGCGGAAATAATGGGCCAGGGGCTTGGATCAACAAGGTGATAAGGCTGCCTGATGCCAGAACTCACCGGGATCGCGGCGCTGTGCGTGTCGGTGCTCATGTCGTTTCCATCAACATATCACAGGGAAGAACGCCAACCACCGCGTGCGGTCAGCCTGATTTCAATCCCGCATTATTGCCGCGCATCATCATTAAAAAATCCGTCATATCAAGGGCTGATATGATACTTTTATCGCATTGATGCTGGAATTTTCTGCCGGGTGCCGTTGCGGGGTCATCAAAAACCCGGTTTTCCGGCTTTATGGCACCACCACCCGCAGGGGGAAGGGAGCATCGCCAATATGAAGCGGCGTATGCCCGGCCGGGTCGCCGTCAGCTTGTGCCGGCATGATTGTGCTGCCTGGAAACGTGATCTCTCTGCCGCGCAGGAACTTCAGACCGGAGCATGCTGGCAACTGTCCAAACAGCAGTTGCAGCCCGTATTTGAGAATGTCACGCGTTGAATCCTGCTGAAACATGGCGATGGAGAAACCGGGACTGTCGGAGGCTGCATCAGGGGCCAGCAGGAAGGGGCCACCGTAATAGCGGCCTTTGGCGACGATCACGGTGGCGGCCTCATGCGGTTGGCCATCGATGATCACCGGAAAGCGGGTGCTGCGGTAACGGCTGATCTCCCGAATGCTTTGCGCGGCATAGGCGATGCGGCCGGTAAAGCGTTTCAAGGGGAGGGAGAGGTGATGAACAACCTGCGCATCGAATCCAACTCCCAGCATCTGGATGAACAGGCGTTGACTCTGCCCGGCCTGTACCAGACCAGGCCAGAGCGGGCGCGTGCGGCGGAAGGCGAGGGTGGAGGCAATGGCCTTGGCCCTGACCGGTAATGTCAGTTCATGCGCCAGTACATTGGCGGAACCGAGCGGCAGTATGCCGAGTCGGGTGGGGCTTCCGATCATGCCCTGTGCTATTTCGGCGATGGTTCCGTCGCCTCCGGCAGCGACGATCATGTCGGTACCGCTGGCGGCAGCCTGCCGTGCCAGCTCCGTGGCGTGGCCGGGATGGCGCGTTTCCGCAAGCTCGACCTTGATCCCATGCTCAAGCAGCAGATCCAGCACGGCCCAAAGCCGGCCGGGTCGACGTTGCCCTGCCACTGGATTGAAAATGACGATCAAGAATCGGCTTGCCTGCGCTGTCGTATACAAAAAGGGTGAATATCACATTATGATGCTCAAATGTGACATCGGTATTTCGACACTATGGCAGATATATTATATTTGAAATAATCCCATTATCACTTCCGAGTCACATAATATTCATGATTTTTGACTGGTAAATCGGCCTATCCGGCATGCGGAAAGCAAGGAGGCCATCGGATGGACCTGCCGGTCAGCGTCGAACATTACCGAACCGTTTTCATATCCGACCTCCACCTTGGTACGCGTGGGTGCAGAGGGGAGTTTCTGGCGGATTTTCTGCGGCGGGTGAGGTGTGACCGGCTTTATCTGGTCGGCGACATCATTGATGGCTGGCGGCTGCGTAAAGCCTGGTACTGGGATCAGCAGCATGATGAGGTACTGAGGCTGATCCTGCGTCATGCCCGTTCCGGCACCGAAGTCATCTATATCCCCGGCAATCATGACGAGATGTTCCGCGCCTGGCTTCAGCCCGACGGGCTGGAAGTGGCAGGGATCAGATTGATGCGGGAAGCCGTGCACGAAACGGCGGATGGGCGCCAGTTTCTGGTCATGCATGGCGATGAGTTCGACAGCGTTGTGCGCTATGCGAAGTTCCTCGCCGTGCTGGGGGACTGGGCCTACACGCTGGCGTTGGAGATCAATCGCTGGTTCAACGCGGTCCGTCGCCGGATGGGCTATCCGTACTGGTCCCTGTCCGCCTGGCTGAAACGTCAGGTCAAGGAGGCAGTCAAGGCGATCGACCGGTTCGAGAACGCTCTGGCCGGTGAAGCGCGCCGCCGTGGTCTGGACGGGGTGGTCTGCGGTCACATTCACCATGCTGAAATGCGTGAGGTGAACGGTGTTTTGTACATCAATGACGGTGACTGGGTGGAAAGCTGTACGGCGCTGGTCGAGCATGCTGACGGTCAACTGGAACTGATCGACTGGGCGGCCAGAAACCAGTTATCATTCTTCGCGGGCCGCCGGTCGGAGGTACTGCAAACTGCCTGATGACAGTGCTTTCAGGGCCGGCAGTTTCGGGCGGATCGCCCGCGATTCCGATCGCGTATGGCCTCCAACGGGGGTAGGCTTGCGCATCCTGATTATCTCTGATGCCTGGCAGCCGCAGGTGAACGGTGTCGTGCGCACCTTGACCATGCTGGAGCGCGAACTGCGAGAGCAGGGGCATGTGGCCGAGGTGATCGGCCCGGACCGGTTCCGCACCATTGCCTGCCCGACCTATCCGGAAATCAGGCTGTCCCTGTTCCCCGCGGCCAGACTCAGGCGGATGATCGTGGCGTTCGATCCGGATGCGCTGCATATCGCGACCGAGGGGCCGCTGGGGTTGGCCGCTGCACGGTGGGCGCGGCGGAATGGCTTTCCTTTCACCACTGCCTTCCACACCCGGTTTCCCGATTATATCAAGGCCCGTACCGGCCTGCCGGCTACCCCCTTCTACCGATGGCTGAGACGTTTTCATGCTACCGGAGAAGGGATGATGGTTGCGACGGAAAGCCTGCGTCGGGAACTTTCCGAACGCGGGTTCAATCGGCTGCTGCCATGGTCACGCGGGGTTGATCTCGATATTTTCCATCCCGGCGCTGATACGGAAGATGTCTTCGTGGATCTGCCGCGCCCGGTTTTTTTGTATGTCGGACGGGTGGCGGTCGAGAAAAATATTGAAGCTTTCCTGAGCGCCGATCTGCCGGGCAGCAAGGTTGTGGTTGGGGAAGGCCCGCATGCCGCCCTGCTGAAGCGTCAATGGCCCTCTGCGCACTATCTCGGTGCGCGTCATGGCGCGGTGCTGGCGGCGTGCTTTGCCGGCGCTGATGTCAAGGTTTTCCCCTCTCTCACCGATACGTTCGGGCTGGTCACGCTGGAGGCGCTGGCCTCCGGTACGCCAGTCGCGGCCTTTCCCGTGACGGGTCCCGGTGATCTGCTGCGTGATGCCGGAGAGGTCGGTGTGCTGGCGGAGGATCTGACGCCGCAGGCGCTGGGTCAGGCGGCCATGCAGGCACTGAATGCCGATCGGGCGCAATGCCGCCGGTTCGCGGAGCAGTTCAGTTGGGCGCAATGTGCCCGCGTTTTCGTCAGCAATCTTCGCCCGGTCTGGGGATTGCAGCAGAAAACAGGTCGCTACCATGCTGTGGAGGAAAGATAGGTTGCGCCTTTCGCTTTGACTGTGTGCGTGCTACCGGCGCGATCCATGCTCAAACGCCTTTCCCGTCATCCCGGAATACAGAGTGCCGGTGCCTGGCTGCTCCGGGCGTGGCTGCATTTCGCCCTGACGACGACGCGCTGGCAGTGGGAGGGAGAGGAGCATGTGGCCACTTTTCTGGGTGGAGACTCCCTGATCTGCGCTTTCTGGCATGAGCAGCTGGCCCTGATGCCGAAGGTCTGGCTGCGGTTCCGCAAGGCCAATCCGGAGCCATGCCATGTGATTATCAGCCAGCATCGGGATGGGCGTCTGGTCGCGACCTTGATGCGCCTGCTGGGGGCGAAGACACTCAACGGGTCGTCCAGCCGGGGCGGTGCCACGGTGTTGCGGGACACGCTGCGCATTCTGGATCAGGGCGGCCGGATCATCATCACACCGGATGGCCCGCGTGGCCCGCGGCGGCAGGCGGCGCCCGGTGCCACGGCGATTGCGGCGATGAGTGGCCGCCCTCTGCTGCCTGTTGCTGCGCAGATCAGCCGTCGTCTGGTGCTGAAAAGCTGGGACCGGATGGTGGTACCAATGCCGTTCGGGCGTGGTGCCGTGGTGGTTGCTGCGCCGATCCGGGTAGAGCGGGATGACATGCGCTATGCCACCGCCCGGCTGGAGGAAGCGTTGAACCATGCTTCGGATCAGGCGAACCGGCTGTGTGGTCTGGCTCCGGATGCGATGACGGGTCCGTCGGCCAGTGCGGCGAAACGGTGATGCGCTCTTTGGCAGGATGGCTGTACGCAGGTGCGGCCAGTATGGCGATCCCGCTGCTGAACCGGCATCTGGCCAGACGGGCGCGGAACGGGAAGGAACAGGTTGGTCGCCTGCCCGAACGTCGCGGGTTGGGGGCTGATCGTCCGATGGGGCGTCTGCTCTGGCTGCATGCCGCGAGCATCGGGGAAAGCGTTTCGGTGTTGCCGTTGCTGACTGCCCTGCATCGTCTTGATCCTGCCCTGCATGTGCTGTTGACGACCGGAACAGTGACTTCTGCCGCGCTGATGGAAACGAGGCTCGCTGACATGGGGCTGGCGGCAGCGGTCACGCATCGTTTCGTGCCGCTGGATGTGCCGCTCTGGGCCGCACGTTTTCTGAACGGATGGAGGCCGGATGCCGCCGTGTTCGTGGAGAGCGAACTCTGGCCCAATCTGCTGGCGGCCTGCCGGAACCGGGGGATCCCTCATGCCCTGTTGAATGGCCGCTTATCGGGGCGCAGCGCCCGAAGCTGGCGCCGCTTCCCCGCTCTGGTGCAGGAGATGCTGGCTGGAATGCAATTCATCATGGCCCGGTCGGAGGAAGATGCTGCCCGGTTCCGGTCGCTGGGGGGTGGGAAGGTGCAGGCGGCAGGCGATCTGAAATTTGCGGCTTCTCCCTTGCCTGCCGATCCGGCTGCATTGCGGCTTTTGCAGGCGCAGATTGGTGGCCGCGCGATTTTTCTCGCCGCCAGCACGCATCCGGGAGAGGATGAAGTCGTTTCAGGTGTACACACCCGTCTTGCTGGAGAGTCTGTTTCGCCTCTGCTGACCGTGATCGTGCCGCGCCACCCGGAACGAGGTGCCATGATTGCCCCCGGTTCTCCACGCAGATCGTTGCAACAGGCGCTTCCGCCTGCTGGCGAGTCGGGGATTTATGTTGCGGATACGATCGGGGAGCTGGGGCTGTTTTACCGGGTGGCTGACTGCGCCTTTATCGGTGGCAGCCTTATCCCGCATGGCGGGCAAAACCCGTTGGAAGCCGCGCGCCTTGCCTGTCCCTGCGCGGCCGGGCCGCATATGGAGAATTTCGCCGATGCGGTGGAGGCTCTGGAGGCAGTGGGTGGATTGATACGGGTTGATCATGAAGCCGGATTGACCGATTTCGTCCGGCATATGGTGAATGATCCCGATGAAGCTGCCGCGCGTGGGCAGCGGGCTTGCGCGGCGGTACAGGGATGGGATGATCTGCCGCGGCGTTTGGCTGTGATGGTGTCGGAGATGACGAAATGATACGCACCCCCGGATTCTGGCTCCGCAACGGCCCAACCGCCAGGTTGCTGGCCCCGGCTTCAGCCCTGACGGCGGCTTTTACGGCGCATCGTGTGGCCCGGCCGGGCTGGCGGGCACCGGTGCCGGTGGTATGCTGCGGTAATGCCACGGTTGGCGGGGCAGGCAAGACCACGATTGCGCTGGATCTGATTGCAAGGCTGAAAAAGCGTGGTTTCACACCGCATGCCCTGACCCGCGGGTATCGGGGACGTGTAAAGGGTGTGGTGCAGGTCCAGCCCGACGATACCGTGTTTCAGGTCGGCGATGAGGCATTGTTGTTGGCGGCTTCTGCCCCTTGCTGGGTCGCCCCGGATCGCGCTGCTGCGGCACGGGAGGCGATTGCCGCCGGAGCCTCGGTGCTGGTGATGGATGACGGGTTGCAGAATCCCGGTCTCGCCCGCGATCTGTCCCTGCTGATTATCGATGGCGCGGTCGGGTTCGGTAACGGGCGCGTTCTGCCAGCCGGTCCGCTGCGGGAGCCGGTCGCGGCGGCTGCAGCACGCTGTCGGGCGGCGGTGATCGTGGGGGATGACGTGACCGGCACAGCGCGTCAACTGCCTGCCGGTTTGCAGGTTCTGCGGGCGCACCTGACCGCAACAGGGACTGAAGCCCTGATTGGCCGTCCTGTGCTGGCTTTTGCCGGAATAGGCCGTCCGGCCAAATTCGCCGACACTCTGACACGGGCCGGAGTGGAGGTCGCCGAACTGCGCGGTTTCCCGGATCATCACGTCTTTACCGAGCGCGACCTGACTCTTCTCGCGCAGGATGCGGCCGCAATGGGGGCCATTCTGGTCACGACACCGAAAGATGCTGTCCGGTTGAGTTCTGAGTGGCAGAAGCGGGTCACCGTATCGGGCGTCCGCATCGTCTGGGAGGACGAACAGGCGCTGGATCGTCTGCTGGATACATTGCCGACCCGGCATGACCGTATTTCTGAGGCTGCTCTTCGACAGTCGCACGATTCTGCCACGATACTGGCATGAGCCTTTGCTGATGAAGGTCTGCCACGCGATTCAGGGTCAGGCGCTGCGTCTGGTGCTGGCATTGCTGAAGGCATTGGGCGCGGAGCGGGCTTCTGATCTCGGGGGGGCTGTGGCGCGGAGGATCGGGCCATATCTGCCGGTCAGCCGTGTCGCAGACAGGAATCTGCGTTTGGCCATGCCGGAACTGGATGCAGCAGCCAGACGGCGGATCATTGGGGGGGTATGGGATAATCTGGGCCGCACCGTAGCCGAATATCCGCATCTGCCATTGCTGAAGCGTACGCAGTCCGGACCGGGCTGGGAAATCGAGGGCGAGGAGATTCTTCTTGCGCAGGCGGCGCGGGGGGGAGCCTGTATTTTCGTCTCCGGCCATATCGGCAACTGGGAAGTGCTGCCGCCTGCCGTGGCGACGTTCGGGATGTTCATGTCCAGCATCTATCGCGCGCCCGCCAATCCGGTGGTGGACAAAATCCTGCTTTCTTTGCGTCGTCGCGCCATCGGGGCGGAAATTCCGCTGTTTCCAAAGGGGGCTGTGGGCGCGCGGTACAGTGTTGCGCATCTGCGGGCCGGTGGCTGTCTGGGGATGCTGATCGATCAGAAGATGAATGACGGCATCGAGTCCTCGCTGTTCGGCTATCCGGCGATGACCGCCCCGGCGGCGGCGGCTCTGGCGCTGAAATTCAATTGTCCGGTGATCCCCGGTTATATGCGGCGGATCGGCCCGGCGCGGTTCCGCCTGATTGTGGAACCGCCTTTATCCCTGCCGGAGACCGGCCAGCGGGCCGAGGATATCGCGGCGCTGACCCTTGCGATGAATCAGGTTCTGGAACGCTGGATACGGGCCGTGCCGGAACAATGGTTATGGCTGCACCGGCGTTGGCCGAAGCCGGTGATGGCGGCCGTTGAGGACCGCATCACAGGGGAAGCATGATCCGTGCGCGCAGGCCGCCCAGCGGGCTGTCCTGCAGCATGATGTCCCCGCCATGGCTGCGGATGATGTCGCGGCTGATCGCCAGACCAAGCCCGGTCCCGCCGGCGGAGCCGGACTGGAACGGCTTGAAAGCGGCTTCCCGCCATTCCTGGGCAAGTCCCGGACCGTCATCATCCACCGTGACATGGGCGGCCCGGGACCATGCGTTGATGCTGACCACGACCCGCTTACCGTGACGACAGGCGTTATCGACCAGATTGGCCACGGCGCGGCGGCATGCATCCGGGCGCAGTGGCAGCATCAGTTCCGGCGGGGCTGAAAGCGTGATATCGGCTCCGGCGCGGCGGGTGCCGTTCACGACCCCCTGCACCAGCCGGACGAGGTCAGAGGGCTGGGTTTGCTCGGTTCCTTCACCGCGTGCAAATGCGAGATAGGCTTTAATCATCCGCTCCATATCTTCCAGATCGGCGATCATGGCCCGGCTTTCCTCCGGTAGCTCTTCCGGAGGTACAGTGGGCAACATGGCCACGGCCAGACGCAGGCGGGTCAGCGGCGTGCGCAGATCGTGGGAGACCCCGGCCAGCATCTCGGTGCGTTGCGTGACGAAGCGGCGGATGCGCTCCTGCATACGGTTGAAGGCGGTTGCGGCACGGCGGACCTCGATAGCGCCTTCCGGTTTGATTGGTCCGCGATCCCGTCCCATGCCGAAGGCTTCCGCTGCCCCGGCCAGACGTCGGATAGCCCGGATCTGATTGCGCATGAACAGCGCGGCGACGGCGAACAACAGCAGAGCCGAGCCGACGGTCCAGAACAGAAACAGGTAGATAGTGGCGGTATAAAGCCGTTTGCGGGGGGCTTTCACATCCAGCACGCCCTGCGGCAATTGCACATGGATCAGGACGGATTGGGTGTCGGAAATCCAGTCCATGGTGAAGGGCAGCTTGACCATTTCTTCCAGCGCGGCCCGGAGGTCATCATCCATCGGGCCGAGAATGTTATGGGGTTCCCGTGGGCTGAGGGTGGCACCAGGCCGAATGGTGGCCATGATCGCGAATTGCCCCCAGGTATGGCGCAGGATCCAGTCCTGATCGGCCGTATCGGGAAAGCGGCGCAGCAGATCAATTGTGTAGGCGATTTCTCCGGCGACCGAGAATGACAGGCGGCGGGAGATGACATCCAGATGGCTGCCATAGAAAATCTTGAGCGAGACGGCCTGCACCAGCACCAGCGGCAGCAGGATGATCAGCAGGGAGCGCCCCAGCAGGGAGCGAGGCAGAAATTTTTTAATGGCCCGGCGCAGCCCGGCGCGTTGCATCCGACCGGCCAACTGGAAACGGGGCGATATGTACTGCGCTTCCGGCCGGTCCGGGTCGGAGATGTGATCGTCCGGGCCGCTCATGGACCCGGTTTCAGCACATAGCCACGCCCCCGCACCGTGTGCAGGTAGCGGGGTTCCCTTGGATCGGTCTCGATCTTGCGGCGCAGACGGGTAACCTGCACGTCGATGGCGCGTTCACTGGCTTCGTCCATGCTCAGTACCGCTGCCAGCTCTTCCCGGGAAAGAACTTCATTGGCCCGTCCCGCGAGGGCCGCCAGCAGGGCGGTTTCGCCGCCGGTCAGACGGGTTGTTCCATCCGGTCCCCGCAATTCGCTGCGATCGGGGTCGAAGATGATCTGCCCCAGCTTGACCGGCCCGGTCGGTGCGGGTGGTGTTACCGGAATGGAGGTGCGCCGCAGCACTGCACGGATGCGGGCCACCAGCTCATCGGGTTCGAACGGCTTGGCCAGATAATCATCCGCCCCGGCTTCCAGCCCGGCAATCCGGTCTTCCGGTGCGCCGCGTGCTGTCAGCAGGATCACGGGCACGTCCTGTCCATCCTGACGCAGACTTTCGGTGAGGCTCAGACCGTCCTCCCCCGCCATCATGACGTCCAGCACTATCAGATCGGGTTGAAGAAACCCCATGGTTTGCCGGGCTATAGCGGCATTTTCAGCTGTGGTGACACGAAATCCACGCTCGGCCAGAAAGCGGGACAGCAGGCGGCGCAGGCGGTCATCATCATCGACCACCAGGATCATGGTGGCTTCTCCGCCGCCCTGATCCGAGGGCGACATCAGATTTTCCTCCGATTGCGAAACGCCGGGTCCGCCTGATCAATACAGTTGCGGGCATCCTTCCCCGCGAGGCTGTAAAGCACGCGGCGAAAACCCTCCACCGCATGGCCCCCAGACTCGCGATAGGCCGCAGTCAGAATGGCTTTCTGTCTTTCGAACAGGCGGCGTTCCAGCGCCTCCCCGCTTTCGGTCAGACGCAGCAGGCGTTGACGTCGATCTTCATTGCCGGGCGACTGCATGACATAACCACGATCCACCAGATTGCCCAGCACGCGGGCCAGGCTCTGCTTTGTAATACGCAGGATCGACAGCAGATCGCTGACTGTCAGGCCGGGATTGCGGGCAATGAAATGCAGGGCGCGATGATGGGCGCGACCGAAGCTCAGCTCCTCCAGCGCAGCATCTGCGGAAGCGGTGAAATCGCGATAGGCGAAGAACAGCAGATCCTGTGCCAGCCGCAATTCCTCCTCACGCAGGAACAGCTGATGGGTACCAGCCCCGTGAGAGGTTTCCGCAGGCCAGGACACTCGTTCTGATTGCATGATGACGTCGCCATCCCTGTTTTATCGAGCACTCGGTCACCGGGCGGTTCACAAGACCGGGATCGTGACCGTGCCGTTGTTCAGTCATGAAGGTAGGAGGATTCCTTTGCTCTGTCCTCCTTCTTTGCTCCAATGAGGCATCCCAGTTGGCCTTTCAGATGGCGGATTCATGGCGAAAGAATGGCTGATAACCTGTCGGAAGTCAGGATCAATGTTCCCGTACGGCGCGGGCATCCCATCTTAATCCCGGCAGGATCATATCGGGATGGAGTTCATCATCCAGCACTGCCGGACCGGCAAGACCGGTCAGCACCAATACGGCATGGCATCCGGCGGCGCGGGCACCCTTGATGTCGTGCCTCACGCTGTCCCCGATGGCCACCACCCGTTCCCGTGGCGGATCGCCGAGCAGACGCAGTGTATAATCATAGATCGAGGGAAAAGGTTTGCCGATCCATCGGACCAGCCCCCCCAGCTCAATATACAACTCCGCGATGCGTCCGGCTCCGAAGGCCTGTCCGCGCGGTGTCAGCATGACCAGATCGGGATTGACGCATAAAGCGGGCACGCGCCGCGAGGCGGCGGGCGCGAGCAGGGTGCGATAATCGGCCAGCGGTACTTTCTCCCCCTCGCTGCCGCCGATGATGACCAGATCGCATTCCTGCGGGTCGTTGGTCATGGTCAGCCCGTTGCCTTCCAGCATGGAGCAGTCATGATCGCGGGAGATCAGCAGGCAGCGTGACGCGCCGGTGGCTTCCGGCAGAATCCCTGCGGCCAGCATATGGCACGCGACCTCGCCGGAGGAGATGTTCAGATCATAGGCATCGGCCGGTACACCGATTTTGGCCAGCCGTTCCGCGTTCGGTCCGGCGCGGCGACCGGAGTTGGACAGCAGAGCCACCTGTTTGCCCATGGCGCGCAGTTGGTACAGCGCATCCAGTGCTCCCGGATAGGGATGGGTGCCGTCATGGACCGTGCCGAACTGGTCGATCAGGAAAACATCATGATTTGCGGCAAGGTTCTGCAGGCTCATCCGCGCACCTTTGATACCGGATCAGGCGCCGGACTGTGTCCGCACCGATGCCGCCAGTTCATGAATTTTCCGCGCCATCGCCTCCAGTCCGCTACCCCGGTTTATGGAGAGCGATCCGGTCAGGCCGAGAGTTTTAAGCCAGACCGGATCGGTGGCAAGAATTTCCGCAGGCGTTCGGCCGGAATAGACCCGCAGCAGCAGCGCAATCAGCCCGCCGACGATCTGGGCATCGGATTTGCCGGCCAGATACAGCGCACCATTCTCGAGCTGTGCCTCCATCCAGACCTGACTCTGACATCCCGGCACCTTGTGCGCGTCATTCATCCAGTCGGCGGGAAAAGGCGGCAGGGTTTTACCCATATCGATGATGAACTGGTACCGATCCCAATCCTCATCGAACACGGACAACTCGTCCGCGATGGCCTCGATGGCGGCCTCTGCGCTGTCTTCCGGCGGGTGGTAGAACGGATCGTCTGTCATGGTTGCGATGTGCGACCTGCCCGCCGCGCCGTCAAGCAGGCAGGTCGCAACGAAATCATGGGCCGGTCACAGAATGAAGCGGCTGAGATCAGCCTTGCCCGCTAGCGGCGCCACACGGTCCCTGACCAGCGCCGCATCGACGGTGACCAGTTCCCCCGCACGATCGGCGGCGGTGAAGCTGATATCTTCCAGCAGTTTTTCCAGCACCGTATGCAGGCGGCGGGCACCGATATTCTCGACCCGGTCATTGATCTCCGCCGCCAGATCGGCAAGCGCATCGATTGCGTCGTCGGTGATGTCCAGATCGACCTGCTCGGTTCCCAGCAGAGCCTGGTACTGTTTCAGCAGGGAGTGCTCGGGCTCCACCAGAATCCGGCGCATATCGGCGCGTGACAATGGTTGCAGTTCCACCCGAATCGGCAGGCGGCCCTGGAGCTCTGGCAGCAGGTCGGACGGCTTGGCCAGATGGAACGCACCGGAGGCGATGAACAGGATATGGTCGGTCTTCACCGGACCATATTTGGTGTTTACGGTGGTGCCTTCGATGATCGGCAGCAGATCGCGCTGCACGCCCTCGCGGGAAATATCGCCGCCGCGCATGCCGCCTTCGGTGCTGCGGGCGCAAACTTTGTCGATCTCATCGATGAAGACGATGCCGTTGTTTTGGGCATGCTCCACCGCATCGCGCCCGAGTTTCTCATTATCCAGCAGCCGATCGGCTTCCTCGCGCTGAAGCAGATCCCGTGCCGCGGCAACGGTGAGTTTCTTCTGCTGCTGTCGATTGCCGAACATGCCCTTCATCATCTCGGTCAGATTGATCGCCTGACCGGGTGGGACGCCGGGGATATCGACCGATGGCGGTGCGGAAGGAGCGGCTGCAATGGAAATTTCGATTTCTTTTTCTTCCAGCTCCCCATTGCGCAGCATGCGCCGGAAATGGGAGCGCGTATCGGCGGCAGCCCCTTCACCGACCAGCGCGGTGAGCAGCCGTTCTTCGGCGGCCAGTTCCGCCTGGGCCTGAACGTTCCGGCGGCTGGTGTCGCGCAGCATGGTCAGCGAGGCCTCGACCAGATCGCGCACGATGCTTTCGACGTCACGGCCCACATAACCGACTTCGGTAAATTTTGTGGCCTCGACCTTCAGGAACGGGGCCTGCGCCAGCTTGGCCAGACGGCGGGCGATTTCGGTCTTGCCGCAGCCGGTGGGGCCGATCATCAGAATATTTTTGGGGACGACTTCTTCCCGCATCGCTTCCGGCAGTTGCTGCCTGCGCCAGCGATTGCGCAGGGCAATGGCCACGGCCCGTTTGGCATCGGTCTGGCCGACGATAAAGCGATCCAGTTCGGAGACGATTTCCCGGGGTGAATAGGTAGGGATGTCCATGATGCGTTATTCTGCCTCGCCCTGGAGGGTTTCGACGATGACGTTTCCATTGGTGTAGACACAGATATCGGCGGCGATGCGCATGGCGCGTCGGGCGATTTCCTCGGCTGCCAGCCCGTCCACCGTCATCAGGGCGCGGGCCGCCGACAGCGCATAATTCCCGCCGGAGCCGATGGCGATAATACCGTCTTCCGGCTCCAGCACGTCGCCATTGCCGGTCAGGGTGAAGCTGCGGCTTTGATCGGCCACCGCCATCATCGCTTCCAGCCGACGCAGATAGCGGTCGGTGCGCCAGTCTTTCGCCAGCTCCACGCAGGCGCGTTCCAGCTGGTTGGGAAAGCGTTCCAGCTTGGCTTCCAGTCGCTCCAGCAGGGTGAAGGCATCGGCGGTCGCGCCGGCGAAGCCTGCCAGAACCTGACCGCCCGCGCCGATACGCCGGACCTTGCGGGCATTGCCCTTCACAACAGTTTGACCGAGGCTGACCTGTCCGTCCCCGGCCATCGTAACAGTGTCTCCGCGACGGACGCAGAGAATGGTGGTGCCGTGCCAGCCCACAGGATCATGGGATGATGCGGCAGGATAGGAGGAGATGCTCATGATCGCCTCACATGGCGCTTCGAGCGTATGGCGGCAAGGCCGG
The DNA here is from genome assembly GCF_001889525.1 of Granulibacter bethesdensis. Lineage (NCBI taxonomy): Bacteria > Pseudomonadati > Pseudomonadota > Alphaproteobacteria > Acetobacterales > Acetobacteraceae > Granulibacter > Granulibacter bethesdensis. The sequence goes on along the minus strand of NZ_CP018192.1, from coordinate 2,469,706 downwards.
ATCAACGGATTGATGTCTCAAAGCTGGTGTTTCGGAACAGGAGGCGCTAGCACTCCGCCATGACGCGCCAAGCCACCATCGACCGTACGACCTCGGAAACCTCCATCCGGTTGAGCATCGACCTGGATGGAACCGGACAGACCGATATCGCCACGGGTATCGGGTTTCTGGATCATATGCTGACCGCGCTGGCACGCCACGCGCTGCTGGATCTGACGATCCGCGCCACCGGCGATTTGCATATTGATGATCACCACACCACCGAGGATGTCGGGATCGTGCTGGGTCAGGCGCTGCGCCAAGCGCTGGGCGATAAAAAAGGCATTCGCCGCTTCGGCCATGCCATCGTCCCGATGGATGAGGCACTGGCCGAAGCCGTGATCGATCTGTCCGGTCGGGCGCATGTAGCCTGGTCGGTGCCGTTTCTGCAGCCCAAGGTCGGCACGATGGATACCGAGCTGTTCGAGGAATTTTTCCGTGCCTTCGGAGGCAATGCGCTGATGACGCTGCATGTGACGCTCAAGGTCGGCACCAACACGCATCACGTGGCGGAGGCGTGTTTCAAGGCGGTGGCCCGGGCACTGCGCATGGCGGTGGAGCGCGATCCCCGGGTCGGGGATGCCATTCCTTCCACCAAGGGCGCCCTGTAGAGCCTGTGCTGCCATGACGATCTGGACCGTTCATTTTCCTGATCCGGCGACAAAGGGCAACGCATTGCCACGCGTGATTCCGGAGCAGTTCAGCATTCCGGCGACCCTGCTTGGGCCGCTCTGGCTGGGGATGCGGCAGGCGGTGCTGCCGGCGATGATCCTTCTGGCAGGCTGGATGCTGCTGGTCGCTTTTCTGCCTCCGCTTTGGCAGGGACCGGTCTTTGCCGGGCTGATGGTGGCGCAGGGGCTGTTCGCGCAGGATCTGCGGCGCTGGTCGTTGACGCTGTCAGGATACAGGCTGGCAGGTGTCCTGGTAGCAGCCGATGCTGATACCGCACTCAGTATGGCGCTGGCCCGGATGCACCGGATGAAAGAAAAACAGCAGGCCGCTCATCCGACCCTGCGGGAGCAGACGATATGAAAGTGGTGGTGATCGATTCCGGTACCGGCAATCTGGCCTCTGCCCGTCGCGGGCTGGAGATCGCGGCCGGGCGCGCCGGGCTGGATGCAAAGGTCATTGCCTCCGCCGATCCGCTGGATGTCCGTACTGCTGACCGGATCGTACTGCCGGGACAGGGTGCTTTCGCCGATTGCGCACGCGGCATTGCCGCAATCGAGGGTATGCGTGGCGCGATCGAGGAAGGCGTTGCAGCGGGCAAGCCTTTTCTGGGCATCTGTGTCGGCATGCAGCTGATGGCCGAACGCGGTCTGGAGCACGAAGGCGCGCCGGGCTTCGGGTGGATCAAGGGCGAGATCGCGCCGATAAGTTGCCCCGGTCTGCGTCTGCCGCAGATGGGCTGGAACGGATTGGATTTTACGTCTACCGGCTGTGTGCATCCGCTGCTGAATGGATTGCAGGCGGATGATCATGCCTATTTCGTGCATGGATATGCATTGCGTGATGGAGATCAGGCACAGATCCTCGCCACCACGGAGTATGGCGGTCCTGTGGTGGCGATGGTTGCCTCCGGCAACCGGGCCGGAACCCAGTTTCATGTGGAAAAAAGTCAGGAAGTCGGTTTGCGTATCCTGCAGAATTTCATGGTCTGGACTCCTGATGGAGTAAGCGGTTCATGACAGGCTCTCAACTGCCGCATGATGGTCATGGCACGCAGCCTGCGCAGGATGTCGAGCGCGTCGAGACGCTGAGCGATGACGATATGGCCAGCCTGTGTGAAGCCGCGCATGCCGCCATTCTGGACGGTGGCGGCTCCGGCTGGATCACACCGCCGGGGCATCAGGCTCTGGAGCGATATTTTCGTGGCGTTCTGCTGGTGCCGGAGCGGGAATTGTTCATTGCCCGTCAGAATGGGGCGGTGGTTGGTGCCGCCCAGTTCATCCGTCCAGCGAAGAACGAGGAAGCCAGAGCGTTCGGAGCGATGCTGGCGCATAGTTTCGTGGCTCCCTTCGCCCGTGGTTTCGGTCTGGCCCGCATGTTGACGGAACGGGTCGAGGATTGCGCGCGTGCGCTGGGATTTCAGGTGCTGAATCTCGATCTGCGGGAAGATCAGGAAGCGGCGAAAAAGCTTTACGAATCCATGGGCTATATTTGCTGGGGCACCCACCCGGTCTATGCACGTGCGCGGGGGAAGACCCTGCGCGGATATTACTATTACAAGCTGTTGCAGGCTGACAGCCGCATCATGACGGCGTGACACGGACCTTACAGAACATGCGTTTCACACTTTACCCTGCCATTGACCTGAAAGATGGCCAATGCGTCCGCCTTCGCCGTGGCGAGATGGAGGACGCAACCATCTATGGCAACGATCCTGCCGCTCGTGCCCGGCAATGGCAGGATGCAGGGTTTGTCTGGCTGCATGTGGTCGATTTGAACGGCGCCTTTGCCGGCCGCTCGGAAAATGCCGAGGCGATTACCGCCATTCTCGGCGCTGTTTCCGTCCCTGTTCAGTTGGGTGGCGGCATTCGTGACATGGCGGCCGTGGAGCGGTGGATAGAGGCGGGTATTTCCCGTGTCATTCTGGGCAGTGCTGCCGTCAAAACGCCGCAGCTGGTCAAGGATGCCTGCCGTGCTTTCCCAGGGCGGATCGCGGTAGGGATTGATGCGCGTGACGGGTTTGTTGCCACCGAAGGCTGGGCTGAAACATCATCGGTGGCGGCTGTTGAACTGGCTGCCCGATTTGAAGATGCGGGTGTGGCCGCGATCATCTACACCGATATTGGCCGCGATGGCATGCTGACGGGTCCGAATGTCGAACAGACGCTTGCTTTGGCCCGTGCCACGACGATCCCGGTGATTGCCAGTGGTGGCGTCGGTGATCTGTCGCATATTGTTGATGTTTACGACGCCGGAACAATTACAGGCGTTATACTTGGGCGTGCTTTATACGATGGTCGCATAGACCCGGCAGCAGCTTTGCAGGCCGTTTCTTTGCCTTAACAAACCCCGGTGTGAAAACGGCGCACGAAGTTCTTGCATTTCCACGGCTTTTAGCTGCAAAACCCCCGCCACTTTTAGTGGCTGGCGCAGACCAGTCCTGATCCTTAAATTGTGCCGGTCGCCGGTGAACGGATTGCGCCGTGTTGAAGCTTCGTGTGATTCCCTGTCTGGACGTCAAGGACGGGCGTGTCGTCAAAGGCGTGAATTTCGTATCCCTGCGCGATGCGGGTGATCCCGTCGAGCAGGCAGCCCTGTATGATGCGGCCGGTGCGGATGAGTTGACCTTTCTTGATATTACGGCCAGCTCGGACAATCGTGATACTATTCTCGATGTGGTTGCCCGCACGGCCGAGCGGGTCTTTCTGCCGCTCACAGTTGGGGGTGGGGTCCGCACCGTAGGTGATATGCGGCGCCTGCTGCTGGCGGGGGCTGATAAATGCAGCATGAATTCAGCCGCTGTGGCGCGTCCTGAGTTGATCAGGGAAGGGGCTGAAAAATTCGGCAGCCAGGCCATCGTGGTGGCCGTTGACGTCAAGAAAACGTCATCGGGCTGGGAAGTGTTTACTCATGGTGGCCGTACAGGGACCGGGCTTGATGCCATAGAATGGTGCCGTCAGGTGGCGTCTCTGGGTGCCGGGGAGATCCTGCTGACGAGCATGGATCGGGATGGAACGGGGCAGGGATTCGACACTGAATTGTTACGTCGGGTCTGTGCGGCTGTGCGGGTGCCGGTGGTCGCTTCGGGTGGCATCGGCACATTGCAGCATTTTGTCGAGGGTGCAGAAGCGGGGGCGACAGGGTTGCTCGCTGCATCCGTTTTTCATTTTGGCACGTTCACAATCGAGCAGGTCAAAAATGCGTTGCATGCAGCGGGACAACCCGTTCGTTTCACCCGGCCTGCCATGCAGGCTGCCTGAGGGATCATGATGGTCAAAGCCGTTAAGAAAAAAACAGTCACGAAGACGAACAAGAAAACGTCTGCTCCTTCCGCCGTAAAGATCAAATCCAGAAGAGTTTCGCCTCTGGCTGATATTGATCCTGATAATGCGGTGCAGGTACTGAACCGGCTTTGGGAAGTGGTCATGCAGCGCCGGGATGCTGATCCTGCGGTCAGCCATTCCGCACGCCTGCTGTCCCGCGGTATCGGCAAGGTTGCACAGAAATTCGGCGAGGAAGCCGTCGAATGTCTGATTGAGGCGGTGAGCGGCGACAAGGAAGCCCTGATCGGTGAAAGCGCCGATGTGCTGTATCATCTTCTGGTCCTATGGGTCGCGGTCGGGGTCGAGCCTGCCGAGGTATGGCGGGAACTGACCAAGCGCGAAGGCATCAGTGGCATTGCTGAAAAAGCATCCCGTGCCAAAATATTGCCGCGCAACGCAGGGTTGAAGACTACCAAAATTCCCTGATCATACCGATCTCGTCATCAGACAGAGATTTGGAAACAGAAAAGGCACAAGCCAATGCCGGTCAGCGCCATCGGGGATTACGACCCCGACAATATCTTCGCTCTTATCCTGCGCGGCGAGATTCCCTGTCGCAAGGTGATGGAGAATGATCATGCGCTGGCCTTTCTGGACATCAATCCGCAGGCCCCTACCCATGTGCTGATCATTCCCAAAAAACCTTATATTTCTTTTGCGGATTTTACGGAGCGCGCCTCCGCGGAGGAAGTCGGAACGTTCTTCCTGACGGTTGGCAAGCTGGCGCGTGACATGGGGCTGGAAGTGCCGGGATACAGGCTGCTGGCCAATAGTGGCCAGGATGCCGGGCAGGAAGTGCCGCATTTCCATGTGCATCTGTTTGCCGGGCGTCCGCTTGGCCCGATGCTGGTGAAAACCGAGGACTGAAAGATGCTGAAGGCGCGGGCTTATTCTGCGCGCGCGCCTGGATGGAAATGGGCGTAGATGCGCCTTGCGATTTCTTTCGAGATGCCCGGGGTGGCTTCCAGTGCCGCGAGCCCGGCCTGTTTGACACCGCGTGCCGAGCCGAAATGATTAAGCAGGGCGCGTTTGCGGGCGGCTCCGATGCCGTCAATATCGTCCAGTTCACTACGGACCAGTGTTTTTGACCGCCCCGCCCGATGGGTGGTGATAGCGAAGCGATGCGCTTCGTCACGCAGACGCTGGAGGTAATAAAGCACCGGATCACGGGGTGGCAGCTGGAACGGTGCCTGGCCTTCTGTATGAAACCATTCGCGGCCTGCATCGCGATCAGGACCTTTGGCAATGGCAACCAGTTTCACATCGGTGACACCGATCTCGTCCAGGATTCCGCGCACGGCTGATAATTGACCGGCCCCGCCATCGATCAGTACCAGATCGGGCCAGTTGGCTCCCCCTTCCGGTCCTTCGGCACGTTCCTTCAGGCCACGGCTGAAACGACGCTCCAGCATTTCGCGCATCATGGCGAAATCGTCGCCGGGTGTGATCGGGCCACGGATGGAAAATTTGCGGTAGGCCGATTTATTCCAACCCTCCGGCCCCGCCACCACCATGACACCGTACGGGTTGGTCCCCATGATATGGCTGTTATCGTAAATCTCGATCCGGTCCGGGCGGGTGGGCAGATCGAACAGCTCCGCCACGCCGTCCAGCAGCCGGTTCTGGCCAGCACTTTCCGCCAGTTTGCGTTCCAGTGCCTCCCGAGCATTGGTCTCCGCATGGGCGACCACGGCGCGTTTTTCTCCGCGTACCGGCACATGCAGCTCCACCCGGCGCCCTGCTTTCAGGCTGAGGGCTTCCGAGACCAGCTCTTCCTCCGCGATGGCATGATTGAGCAACAGTAAAGGGGGCGGGGGCTTGTCGTCATAGAACTGGGCGATAAAGGCTCCCAATACATCCTGTGCTGTCTCGACACTGGTATGGGCAGGATAGAAGGCACGGTTGCCGTTATTATGGCCGCCACGGATGAAGAAAACCTGCACACAGCTTTGTCCCGCATCCTGCCAGACGGCGATGACATCCGCATTGCCGATGGAGGCCGGATTGACCACGGCGGTGCCCTGCACATGGGTCAGGCCACGGATACGGTCGCGGATGGCGGCGGCGCGCTCAAATTCCAGTGCTTCGGCGGCTTCTTCCATCTGGCGGGCGAGATCGCGTTGAATGTCCGTGCCACGTCCGGACAGGAAGGCCCGTGCCTGATCGACCAGTTCGGCATAATCCTCCTGACTGATACGGTCCACGCAGGGGGCAGAGCAGCGGCGGATCTGGAACAGCAGACAAGGGCGGGAGCGGTTGGCGAACACGCTGTCCGAGCAGGAGCGCAGCAGGAAAATACGCTGCATGGCGGTCACGGTCTGGTTGACTGCCCAGGCCGAGGCAAACGGCCCCCAGTAGCTGGCGGCTTTTCTTGTCTGTGCGCCGCGATGTTTCATGATCTGAGGAAAAGCATGATCCTCGGTCAGCATCAGCCATGGATAGGATTTGTCATCCCGCAGCACGATGTTGAAGCGCGGCTTGAGCCGCTTGATCAGATTGGCTTCCAGCAGCAGGGCTTCGGCTTCGGTGTGGGTGGTGACGATCTCCATGGAAACCGTCTCGCTGACCATGCGACGCAGCCGCTCGGGAAGACGGTGGATCTGGGTGTAGCTGGCCACGCGTTTTTTCAGGCTACGCGCCTTGCCGACATACAGGGCTTCGCCTTGTCCATCGAGCATCCGGTAGACGCCCGGCCTGTCCGGCAACAGTTTCAGCATTGCCTCAATGACAGTCACCCCTTTGCCTGAGGGTGCCTCGACAATTGGCAGGGAAGGATTTTGACCTTCTTTCGGCGGGCTGGCGGGAGCATCAGGCATAGTCATGGATTAGGGGTTACCCCGCACTTCCTCAAGGGTTGGGCGCCCGGATCTCGGCGCGGGAAGTGGATAAGAGACAGGATAAAATTCATCCACCAAAGCTGTGGATAACATTGTGGAAGAAGCTGCGCACATTTGTGCCAAACCCGCAGTACACAAGGGTTACACGCCGATTGCACAGATTCGAAGCAACAGTATAAGTCGTTGAAATATATTGTTTTATTCTTTGTGAAGGATGGTGGTGCCGTCATCATACTGAAAAATATGATTCTCTTGCGCCGCAGGTGGACAAGTCCGGCCGTAACCCGCTTTGAGAAGAGAGTGTCAAGCACAAGAATCTGTGAGTCTGCCAATTTTATGGCTTGACCGGTTTTCAGGTCGTGGCCCCTAAAAGGGCCTTATTCAACCAGAGTCGTACTACCAGCCCCTTGCAGATGCTGCCCGCCATCCAGTGCCAACATCTGGCCGGTCACGGAGGGCAGGGAGAGCAAAAACAGCGCGGCCCGGGCGATTTCCTCTGGATTTGTGCCATGGCCGAGCGGGACACTGCTGCATTGTTCCGCGAACTGGCCCGGGGTCTGCCGTTTGCTGGGGGCTGCCGGACCGGGCCCGATGGCATTCACACGGATGCGGGGAGCCAGAGCCAGAGCCAGCGTGCGGGTCAGGGTCCACAGACCGCTCTTCGCGACTGTATAGGAAATAAAACCCGGTCCCGGCGCCCACACGCGCTGGTCGATCATATTGATTACAGCCCCCTGTGCCGTTGTGGGCAGCAGATGGGCAAAGGACTGTGCCAGTACCAGCGGCGCGCGGAGATTGGTTTCCATATGTCGGTCCCAACTGTCGCGGGTCGCGTCATGCCAGGCATCGAATTCGAAAATGGCGGCGTTGTTGATCAGTACGCCGATCGGCCCCAGCGCATCAGTTGCGTCCTGCATCAGCCGCCGGGTATCCTGTTCGCGCCCGAGATCGGCTTGCAGGGAGACGGCATTCCGTCCGCTCTGATGAAGGGTGGTGACGACCTCCTTGGCCTCTGTGCGGCTGGTTCCGTAATGTACGGCGACTGAAAACCCGGCCTCTCCCAGCGCCAGAGCAATGGCGCGCCCGATCCTGCGTCCGGCCCCGGTGACGAGCGCGGTGCGCGGCATGGCTTCAGACAGGGGCAGTGAATGCAGCATGCGACGATGGTTCCATGATGAGATGATCCTGTGAGGCCGACATACAGTCAGTGCAAGCATGCCATGACCGGAGGCGGCCGGCTTCTGCCACACGGTTCGATGTCGTATGCCAGCAGTCTGGGTCTTATCCCCTCCGGCGCCGACCTCTGACCTTGGAGGGATCATAACCTCCGCCGCCGGGGCCGAGCGGTTGCGGCGTGCGGTCCTTGCGGGCGCGTCCGCCATCTTTCTGCGCACCAGCCCGCATGGAGGAAGCAGGGGCCGGTACGGGGGGCAGGCCCATTTCCAGCGCTTCCAGACGGCGTATTTCGTCGCGCAGGCGTCCGGCTTCCTCGAACTCGAGATCGGCGGCCGCGGCGCGCATCCGGCGCTCCAGCTCGGTGATGGAGGCGTGGAGATCCTTGCCCACGAACTCGGCGGCCGAGGTGGCGGAGGTTGGCGCGACGGTGACGTAATCCTGTTCGAATACGCTTTCCAGCATTTTGCCGATTTGCTTGCGTACCGTGGTTGGCGTGATGCCGTGGGCTTCGTTCCACGCTTTCTGCCGCTCCCGACGACGGGCGGTTTCCTCCACCGCGAAGGTCAGCGAGCGCGTCATGGTATCCGCATACAGGATCACGCGCCCCTCCACATTCCGTGCGGCGCGGCCGATGGTTTGGATCAGTGAGGTCTGGCTACGCAGGAACCCTTCCTTATCCGCATCCAGAATGGCGACCAGTGAGCATTCCGGAATATCCAGCCCCTCTCGCAGCAGGTTGATGCCGATCAGCACATCGAAGACGCCGACGCGCAGATCGCGGATGATCTCGATCCGTTCCAGCGTGTCCACGTCGGAGTGGAGGTAGCGAACCTTCACCCCGTGCTCGGTGAGGTATTCAGTCAGATCTTCCGCCATGCGCTTCGTCAGGGTGGTGACCAGTACGCGATTTCCTTTGGCAGTGACGAGACGTATTTCCGCCAGCAGATCATCCACCTGATGTTCCACCGGGCGGATCTCCGTGATCGGATCGATCAACCCGGTCGGGCGGATCACCTGTTCGGCAAACACACCGCCGGTCTGTTCCATCTCCCAAGGGCCGGGTGTTGCGCTGACAAACACGGTTTCCGGTCGGAAGCGCTCCCATTCATCGAATTTCAGCGGTCTGTTATCGATGCAGGAGGGCAGGCGGAAACCGAACTCCGACAGGATGGATTTCCGGGCATGGTCGCCCCGCTCCATACCGCCGATCTGCGGCACGGTGACATGGCTTTCATCGACGATCAGAATGGCGTTGTCCGGCAGATATTCAAACAGGGTCGGCGGCGGGTCTCCCGGTGCGCGGCCGGAAAGATAGCGGGAGTAATTCTCGATTCCTTTGCAGGAGCCGGTGGTCTCCATCATCTCGATATCGAAGGTCACGCGCTGGCGGAGGCGCTCGGCCTCCAGCACCTTACCTTCGGCATCGAATTCGGCCAGCCGCTGTTGCAGCTCCTGCTTGATTTCCTTGATCGCCTGACTGAGCGTGGGGCGAGGTGTGACATAGTGGCTGTTGGCGTAAACGACAGCCTCTTCCAGTTTTGCGGTCACATTGCCGGTCAGGGGATCGAATTCGCTGATGGCATCGATCTCGTCACCGAACAGGCTGATGCGCCAGGCCCGGTCCTCATGGCTGGCGGGGAAGATGTCGACCGTCTCTCCGCGCATTCTGAACGTGCCGCGCTGGAAGGCGGCGTCGTTGCGTCGATATTGAAGATCGACCAGCGCCCGGGCCAGCGCATCACGGTCGATCTGGCCGCCCACCTGCAACCGTACCACCATCTTCGCGTAGGTCTCGACCGAACCGATACCGTAAATGCAGGAAACGGAGGCAACGATGATGACATCGTTCCGCTCCAGCAGGGCCTGGGTGGCGGCATGACGCATCCGATCGATCTGTTCGTTGATCTGGGCGTCTTTTTCAATATAGGTGTCCGTGCGCGGAACGTAGGCTTCCGGCTGATAGTAGTCGTAATAGCTGACGAAATATTCGACCGCGTTATTGGGAAAGAACGACTTCATCTCCCCGTAGAGCTGGGCTGCCAGAGTTTTGTTTGGCGCCAAAATTAGGGCCGGGCGCTGCATTTCCTCGATCACCTTGGCCATGGTGAAGGTTTTGCCTGAGCCGGTGACGCCCAGCAGCACCTGATTGCGTTCCCCTTGCCGGAGTCCGTTGACCAGCTCCCTGATCGCGCTTGGCTGATCACCATCGGGTTTGTAGTCAGAGACGACTTCCAGCGCCCTTGTGAGGGGTTTCGCGGGCTGTTTTTGCGGCATGAACAGCATGGGATGGGCGGCGATCTGGGACATGACGGGAAGATGGGCGGCCACACGCCCCGCTGCAAGCAAAACTGCCGGTCCTGATCTCTCTCAGGACTGTTCAGAAGGGCGTATGACGGCGGACAGGCCTACTCCGCAGGTGATGCCGGTGAGCATTCCGGCCATCACGTCACTGATGAAGTGGAAATCCGCTCCCAGTAACCCGATGGCGACACAGGCGATTGGCAGCAGCCACAGCCTGCGCAGTTCCGGCAGCCGGTCGCGCAGTGCAGCCATGGGGGCGGTGATCATCGTCGTATGGCCGGAGGGGAAAGAGGCCCAGCCCCGTCCGCCATGCAGCGGGAAAAAGCCGAATATACCGTTGCCAATCCAGGATGGGTTGTTGTCGATCCATGTTTCCGGCCATGGACGACCGAACAGGTATTTTAGCTCATCCTTCACAGGCACTGCCACCAGCGCGGCCAGAGAGGCTGCGATCAGCGCCCATCCCAGCCTGCCGGGCCGCCAGCGTCCGGACGCTGCTGCCAGGACCGCCAAAAACAGATAGAGTGCGCCGAGCGGTGCCGCTATTTCGGCCGGGCGCGTCATCCAGACGAAAACGGGTTTCCACGATGGCAGGGCGGCGTGAGCCCAGCTCGACCAGCCCCGATCGAGAAAGGCAATGGCCAGTACGGTCGTGATTGCCGCCAGCCCCATCAGGGGCCACCAGACAGGGCGGGATGAGCTTGTATCATCACTGCTATGACCGAGACTGCTCATGCGGGGCTTTCATAAAGCTGGCTTTTCAGGCGCGGATTGGATAGCGGAAGCGTCTTTGCTTCGAAACAGGCGAGAGAGACAAAACAAGCCGTGTCCAGTCTCCGTCTTCGTATCCTTCTGCCGATCCTGCGCTGGACGGTGAAACGCCGTCTGTCCCGCGTGCAAGATGTACGTGAACTGCGTCGTGATTTTGCGCTGACCATTCGCCGTCTGCCGGGTGACATGCAGATCAGCATGAAAGAACTGGGTGGCGTGCAGACGGAGCATCTGTGCACCCATCACTCTACCGCAGGGGTGGTGAAGGCTCTGCCGACCACCCTGTTGTATTTGCATGGGGGCGCTTATCTGGGCTGCTCTCCGGCCACACACCGCCCGATCACCTCGTTTTTCGCCCGGGCCGGGTTTGAAGTCTATGCGCCTGCCTATCGTTTGGCTCCGGAAAATCCGTTTCCCGCTGCGGTCGAGGATGCGCTGGCAGTGTATCGGGCATTGTTGGACTCTGGCATTCCGCCAGCCTGTCTTGTCATTGCTGGAGATTCGGCGGGGGGCGGTTTGGCGCTGTCCCTGATGCTGGCGGCGAAACAGGCCGGGCTGCCATTGCCGGTGGCGGCTGCGCTGTTTTCTCCCTGGACAGATCTGGCGGCAACCGGAGCGTCCCTGCGCTATAACGCTCATCGGGATGTGATGCTGGATGGAAATGTATCCCGTGCGGCGACACTCTATCTTCAGGGTGCCGACCCTTACCATCCGCTGGCCTCGCCGCTTTATGGCGCGCTTGACGGGCTTCCCCCGCTGCTGATCGAGGTCGGGGCGGACGAAGTTCTGCTGGACGATGCTTGCAGACTTACGGAGCGTGTACGGAACAGCGGTGGCACCGTCGATCTGCGCATCTGGCCCAAAGTGCCGCATGCGTTCCAGATTTTCGCGACTTTTCTGCCGGAAAGCCGGGACTCGCTGCGTCGGACTTCCCGCTTCCTGCACCGCATGGCAGGCGACGGGGACCGGCAGGCGCTCCAAACCACCTTTCCCCCTATAGCGGAGGACGAAGCGATGCTGGGGAAGGCGTTATCCTTCCCGTAAGGCGGGCATACGCTCCAGCAGGGCGGCGTGAAGCGCATCCTTGCGTGCCCACAGGCTGCGATACCATGCGGTGCGCGCAGCCATCTGATAGGCCAGCATCCGTTCGGCGGCGACATAGCTCCGCGCCGCGGTGGCGATCTGCAGAACCGCATCAGGATTATTGACCAGGGCCACAAGCTTTTCCTGAAGCTCGGCCCCTGTGCGGAACAGAATGCCGGTCTTGCCGTCCTGAATGCTGTTCTCATACGCAACCGGGCTGGCCACAGCGCAGACGCGATGAGAGGCAGCCTCAATGAATTTCAGGTCGCTTTTGGCACGGTTAAAGGGCGTGTCCTGCAAAGGCATGAAGGACAGCTCGCAGTCTGACAGTTTCTGATGATAGGCCGCATAGTCCAGCGTGTCGGAGAAGGATTTGTGCGGCGTATCCAGTGCATCGAAAAATCCACGGTCCCGTACGACTTCGAAATGCAGCCGCTCTCCACAGAGCCGCGCCGCCGTGTTGAGGGCATCGATATAAGGGGGCCAGTCGTTTTCACGATTGATCCCCGCGAACAGCATTCTCATCTGCGGGCGTTTCGCATGATTGTGCGGTACCGGCAGGGCGCGGATGCCATTAGGGAATATGGCGACTTCCGGATTGTCTTTGCGGAATACATCGGCCAGCCCCATGGTGGTGGTCTGGACCGCGTGCACACCACGGAAATTCCACATATCCGGGCGCTGAAGAACAGGAATGTAATCCGGATGATCGTCGAATTCCGTAACGATCAGAAATCCCTGTCGCAGGATTCCCCGCAGCACGGACAGCCCTTCCTCTCCGGCGAGAGCAGGGCGATGGAAAATCCAGATTTTCGGCAAAGACGGATCGGGGGGAGGCAGTTCGCCACCCTTGACGATCGCCGCCCGGACGCCCGGCTCGGCAGCCAGAGCACGCATAGGCTCGATCACCCTGACGTCGCTGACCCCACCGACCGGTGCCAGGATGGTGGAATAGACCTGAACAGGGGCAGGCCCCCCGGCACGGGCACGCCAGACATATTGCATTGGCAGGGCGCGCCGCGCATAGGCGTCCGGATCGACCTGCATCGTCTGAAGCACTGGTTTCAGGGCATTGATGACCTGTCGCCCCTGCTCGGCCTCGAAAATACGTGGCAGGCAGTCAATGGGCTGCAACCCTGCAGCGCGGATGCAGCGCTCCATCATGGCCTGTGAGAAAAAGCGCAGATGCGTGCGGTCCAGCAGGCCGGTATCGCTGTAGTCGAACGTCCCGGTCAGAAGGCGCGCGGTGATGCTCCAATGCTCGACATTGGGCATGCAGATGATGACGACACCCCCCGGAGCCAGCAATGTCTCCACATGATTTTTCAGGAGCGTCCAGGGATCCTGAAGATGCTCCAGCACATCGCCATAGATCAGGCAGTCAACGCGCCCGAGCAGCTCGTCAGGAAAAATGGCGGTTTCCACATCGCTGTTGATGACCGTCTCCAGCCGGGATGAGGCGAGGCGGGCAGCCTGTTGATTGGTCTCTATTCCGAAGACACGGGCGGCTGGATTGATCTGTTTGTAGGCAGCCCCCAGCGCCCCACTGCCGCAGCCCACATCAAGCACAATGCGGGCTGATAACGGAATCCGGTCCAGAATGTCAGGGTTGGGAATATCGGGATATTTCCATTCCTCATCTACAGCCGCCGCAGTGGTCACGCGTTTTAATGCCTTTTCTCTGGGCGCCCGATGGAGGAATAGGAGAAGCCGGCCTCTCGCATCGCGGCAGGGTCGAAGACATTACGCAGATCAACAACCACTCGTCCATTCATCTGCGCAAGCAGCATTTCCGGAGAAAGGGCACGGAATTCGTTCCATTCGGTGATGATCACCAGAGCATCTGCACCGGAGAGCGCCTCAATGGCACTGTCTACATAAGTGATGGTATCCGGCAGCAGGGGACGGGCCTGCTTCATCCCTTCCGGATCATAGGCGATGATCGAGGCGCCCGCCTGATGCAGCAGGCTCAGGATCGGGATGGAGGGACTGTCTCGCATATCGTCGGTTGCGGGTTTGAATGTCAGGCCCAGTACGCCGATTCGTTTGCCGCGCACGCTGCCTCCGCAGGCGGTGATAATGCGCTCAGCCATCTGTTCCTTGCGGGTATTGTTGATATCGACCACCGTCTCGATCAGCCTTGTCGGTGCGCCCGCATCATGGGCGATCCGTACCAGAGCCAGCGTATCCTTCGGGAAGCAAGATCCGCCAAAGCCCGGACCGGGATGCAGAAATTTGCTGCCGATCCGGCCGTCCAGCCCCATGCCTTTCGCAACATCATGCACATCCGCACCGGTTGCCTCACAGAGATTGGCAATCTCATTGATGAAGGTCACCTTCATCGCCAGAAACGCATTGGCGGCGTATTTGGTGAGTTCTGCGGTTTCCAGCCCGGTATGCAGGATCGGGGTCTCGATCAGGTTCAGCGGGCGATAGAGACGGCTCAGAACTTCTTTCGCGCGGGGGGTGGAACTGCCAACCACCACGCGATCCGGGCGCATGAAGTCGCCGATCGCGTTCCCCTCGCGCAGGAATTCGGGGTTGGACGCAACGTCGATCTCCAGATCGGGACGTATTTCCCGCACCAGCGCCTCCAGCCTGCGGCCAGTGCCAACTGGAACGGTCGATTTGGTCACAAGGACACAGTGGGTGGTCAGGGCTTCTGCAACCTGTTCGGCAGCAGTGAAAACATAGGTCAGATCAGCATGGCCATCGCCGCGACGGGTCGGCGTACCAACAGCGATGAACACCGCCTCCACATCCTTGACGGCAGCCGTCAGATCATTGCCGAAAGACAGGCGGCCTGCGGCGACATTGTCTGCAACCAGCTTGTCCAGTCCCGGTTCGTAGATCGGCATCCGACCGTCATGCAAAGCCGCCAGCTTGGCCGGATCGGATTCCACGACCGCGACCTCAACCCCGAACTCGGCAAAACAGGCCGCGGAGACCAGCCCGACATATCCGCCTCCGATCATGGCAATGCGCATTGGTCCAGTGATCTCCTCTTCATCAAGATGATGGGTCGTTGAGGTGGGGGGGAAGTAAATGATGATCTCTCATCATTCATATCATCTGAGTATCGAAATAAAATAGATACTGAAAAACTCTTTTTTAAAAATCAGAGGAGATGAAACAGAACAAAATAAATATTTTTTACAGAAAAATAAGGCATGTTTTTCAACTTCTGACTGCATTATTTCCTAATGACGCAGCTGCATCTGGATCGGGCCTTCGCGTCGGCCATGGGTGAACTGATCGACATAGGGGTTGTCGCTGTCCATCAGCCTGTTGGCCTTGCCGGTCCAGACGATGCGGCCCTGAAACAGCATGGCCGCTTCGTGGCCGATCCGTCTTGCGCTGGCCATATCGTGGGTGATGGCAATGGCCGTGCTGCCACCTGACTGGCCGGCGGTGACGCATTCAACGATCAGCCCGTCGATCACCGCACCCATGATGGGATCAAGGCCGGTCGTCGGTTCATCAAAAAACAGGATATCCGGCTGCATGGCGATGGCACGGGCCAGAGCAACCCGTTTCTGCATGCCGCCGGACAATTCAGCCGGAGACATGCGCCCGATCTCTGCGCTGAGTCCTACTTTGGCCAGGTATCGGGTTGCGATCTCCTTCGCCTCTGAGCGGGAGATACGGTGACGAGCGAGCAAACCGAAGGTCACGTTTTCCCAGACCGGCAGGCTGTCGAACAATGCGCCGTTCTGGAACAGCATACCGATCCGTTGCCGCTGCGCGGCCCGTTCATCGGCAGGCATAGTGAGAATGTCGCGTCCGTCGAACTCGATTTTTCCCTCATCCGGCTCGATCAGGCCTAGAATGCATTTCAGCAGCACTGATTTGCCGGAGCCGGAGCCGCCGATCACGACCATGGAGGTACCGGCTGGAACATCCAGATCGATGCCATCAAGAATCCGGCGCTCGCCGAACGTCTTGCGCAGCCCGGTGATGCGGATGGAGGGTGCGCTCATCGTGAGAAAAACAATTCGGTCAGGACGTAATCGAATGCCAGGATCAGAACGGAGGCGGTCACCACGGCGGATGTCGTGGCCGAGCCGACCCCCTGAGCACCACCACGGCTGTTATAGCCATGGTAGCAGCCCTGAAGGGCAATCAGAAATCCGAATACGGCAGCTTTCGTCAGGCCGGACATGACATCATCCATGTGAATGGAGGCGATGGTATTGGCCAGATAGGTATGCGAATTGAAACCCAGCTTGATTGAGGCCACCAGCCATCCGCCCATCACGCCCAGAATATCGGCAATGATGACCAGCAACGGCAGGGCGATGGTGCCTGCCAGCAGTCTCGGCGCGACCAGATATTTCATCGGATGAGTGGACAAGGTGCTCAGCGCGTCGATCTGGTCGGTCACGCGCATCGTGCCCAGCTCCGCCGCCATGGCTGCGCCGACGCGCCCGGCGACCATCAGCCCGGCCAGCACCGGTCCCAGTTCCCGTGTGACGGAGAGCGAGACAAGAGATGCAATGGCGCTTTCGGCCGAGAAACGGGCAAAGCCGGTATAGGATTGCAGCGCCAGCACCATCCCGGTGAAAATGGCGGTCAGTGCCACGACGGGCAGGCTGAAATAGCCGATTTCCACCAATGCCCGTAAAAACATACGCCCGTAAAAAGGCGGTCGCAGCAGATGCGATAGAGCGGTGAGACCGAACACGCCCATCCGGCCCGTGCTGGCACAGGCCGAGAAAAAGCCCCTGCCCAGCCATGCAAGCGGGCTGAGGATCATGGGGTCAAAGGCCGGTAAATTCGCTCGTAGCGCCGCCCGAGGGAGGTCAGCACCTCATACCCGTTCGTGCTGGCGCGTGCGGCGACTTCATCGGGGGATACTTCCGGGCCGATAAGCTCCAGCCAGGAGCCTACCGTGATGCGGGGATCGTCAGTGACGTCGTAGGTCGTCAGGTCCATGGAGACACGGCCTACCAGTGGAATGCGTGTTCCGTCAAAAGCGGCTTCTGCCCGGCTGCTCAGGGCACGCTGGAAGCCATCCGCATATCCGACTGAACACACCGCGATCCGGGAGGGGCGCTGGGCGACCCAGATACCATTATAACCCACGATCTCCCCAGCTTCGACCGGTCTGATCTGAAGCACTCTTGCAGAGAGCCGCAACACGGGGCGCATCGGGTTCGGGCGGCCGGGAAGCGGGTTGATGCCGTACAGCGCGGCACCGGGCCGGGCGATGTCGCTGGCAAAATCTGGCCCCAGAAAAATACCGGAGGAATTGGCGATGCTGCGCGGGGCAGGCGGCAGGCGGCTGCACGCGGCAGCAAAACGCTGGCGCTGAAGCGTATTGCTGTCATGGTCGGGAATTTCCGCGCTGATCAGATGGGTCATGATGGCCCGTAACGTAATGCCATCCAGCAGCTCGGGCCGTTCGGCAAGCCGGTCACGTTCCTGCGGGTCCAGCCCCAGCCGGTTGATGCCGGTATCAACATGCAGGAAGGCGGGCAGGGCCTGTTCGCGGCGGCCTGCCTCCTGCCGCCATGCCTCAATTTCAGCGAGGGAGCCAAGCGCCGGGATCAGCCCCTGATCCGCATAAACAGCTTCCCATCCGGGCCACAGACCATTCAGCACGATCAATGTGGCGGATGGGATCAGCGGACGAAGCGTCAGGGCTTCCTGCGGATGGGCCACGAAAATGTGAGTGCATCCCTCCTGCACCAGACGTTGAGCAATGACGTCGGCCCCCAGTCCGTACCCGTCCGCCTTGACCACGGCCCCGGTGATGCGATTCGTACCATGGGTCGTATGCAGAAAGCGCCAGTTGGAGGCAATGGCCTCCAGATCGATCTCCAGCCGTGCAACACCCGGCCCGTTCTGGTGCGCCTTATCCTGAGAGGAAGGTAAAATATCAACCGGACCAGAGGATGTCCCCGCTCCTGTCAGGGGCATTTCGTAAGGCCCGGTATCGTCAGATGTCCTCGCCATGGACGACATCGAGATCGCCGAAGCGAGTAAACTCAGCCTCGAAGAACAGATCGATTTTTCCGGTCGGCCCATGACGCTGCTTCGCGATGTAGAGTTCGGCCTTATTGTGTGCGGACTCCATATCCTGTGTCCATTTCTCCATGGCCGAGTGGAATTTGTCATCATTCTCGAAGGCGATATCCTTCGGCATGCGCTGTTGCAGGTAATATTCGTCGCGATACACGAACATCACGCAGTCGGCGTCCTGCTCGATCGATCCCGATTCGCGCAAATCGGAAAGCTGGGGGCGCTTGTCTTCCCGGCTTTCAACGGCGCGGGAAAGCTGGGACAGGGCGATGACCGGCACGGCCAGTTCCTTGGCGATGGCCTTCAGCCCCTGCGTGATCTGGCTGATTTCCAGCACGCGGCTTTCGGGGCGTGTGCCGGCGGCGGGGCGCATCAGCTGAAGATAGTCGACCACGATCAGCGCCAGCCCCTTGGTCCGTTTCAACCGGCGGCAGCGTGTGCGCAGGGCGGAGAGCGTGATGGCCGGAGTATCGTCAATATAGAGCGGCATAACCGCCAGTTCCCGGCTGACTTCCACGAAGCGGTCAAAATCGCGCTGCCCGATATCGCCACGCCTGATGCGATCGCCGGAGATGCGGGCCTCTTCGGAGAGGAGACGGGTGGCAAGCTGCTCCGCACTCATTTCGAGGGAGAAAATAGCCACTGTGCCGGACGGCACCGCATTGGGGTCTTTCTCCCGGGCTTCGAGCAGCAGGGAGCGGGCTGCGCCGAAGGCGATTTTCGTTGCCAGCGCGGTTTTTCCCATACCGGGACGACCAGCGAGGATCAGCAGGTCAGAGGGGTGCAGACCGCCGCTGCGCTTGTCCAGATCACGCAGGCCAGTAGACAGGCCGGACACACCGCCCGGTGTTCTGAAGGACCGTTCAGCCCCGGCAATGGCGGCGGTCAGTGCGACTTCAAAGCTGACGAATCCGCCTTCACTGCCGCCACGCTCGGCCAGATCGAACAGGGTCTGCTCGGCGGTTTCCAGCTGTTCACGTGCAGACAGAGCCTGTGCGGCATCGTCAGCCGCCCCGAAAGCACGGTTCACCACGTGCTCGCCAAGGTCGATCAGCTGGCGGCGCAGCCAGGCATCATGGATGGCGCGGCCGTATTCCCCGGCATTAATGATGCCGACCATGGCACTCATCAGCTTGCCCAGATAGGCGCTGCCGCCGACCGGATCCAGCAGGCCGGAATGCTCGTATTCCGCCTTCAGCGTGATGGCATCCGCCAACTGTCCGGTTTCGATCCGGCGGGCGATAGAGTGATACAGACGGCCATGAATCGGGTCGGCAAAATGCTCGGGCGCCAGAAATTCGCTGACCCGTTCATAGGCTTTGTTGTTGGTCAGCAAGGCACCCAGCAGCGCCTGTTCCGCCTGATGGTTGGAGGGCGGCAGCCGTTGCGACAGGCCGAGCAGCGCGGGTTCGGACGGGGATGTGGTCACCAGAGTATTCATCACCGGCGATCATAAGACAGGCTGGCGCGCCCGTCGCTGTGGAAGAATGCTAATAACGGGGATAACTTGGATAGGACTGGTTATCTCTTTGAAACGAAACAGAAAAAAGGCGCGGACCGAAACCGGTGCCGCGCCTTCATTCATGGTCTCGGGATCACCGCTTAGGCGGAGATCTCGACCTCTTCTTCGTCCGCAACCTCAATCAGGGCGGCTTCCGCGGCAGCGGCGGCTTCCTCGGCGGCAAGGCCGACAGCCTCGCCACGTGCCTGACGTTCGGCTTCCTCGACACTGCGGGCGACGTTGACCGTCACCGGCAGCACGACTTCCGGATGCAGCACGACGCGCACATCGGTCAGGCCCAGCATCTTGATCGGCTGATCAAGCTGGATCTGCTGACGGTTCACGCTCAGGCCGGATTCCGTGACGGCAACCGCGATGTCGCGGCTGCTGACGGAGCCATACAGGCCGCCGGATTCGCCCGCCTGACGGATGATGACGACCGACAGGCCGCTCACGCGTTCGGCGATGCGCTCGGCTTCTTCGCGGCGCTTCAGGTTCTGGGCTTCCAGCTGGGCGCGCTGCTGTTCGAAGCGCTCCATATTCGCCTTGGTCGCGCGGATGGCGCGGCCGCCAGGCAGCAGGAAGTTACGGGCATAGCCGGGTTTCACGCGGACCAGATCACCCATCTGGCCCAGCTTTTCGACCCGCTGCAGCAGGATCAGTTCAACAGCAGCCATGGGTCCCTCCTCAGGTCAGGATATAGGGCAGAAGGGCGAGGAAGCGGGCGCGCTTGATAGCCTGCGCCAGTTCACGCTGCTTCTTGGCCGAAACGGCGGTGATGCGGCTCGGCACGATCTTGCCGCGCTCGGACAGGAAGCGGCTCAGCAGGCGCACGTCCTTGTAATCGATCTTCGGCGCGTTCGGGCCGCTGAACGGGCAGGACTTGCGGCGACGATAGAAGGGGCGACGCGCACCGACCGCAGCGCGGCGGGTGGCGGGGTTCACATCCTGGGTATCGGACATATCAGCTTACTCCTGATCCAGACCGCGGTCGTCATCGTCGCTGCCGGGGCGGGCGCGGAATTCCTCGCGGTCGTCATAGCCACGCTTGCGACCCGACTCGAAACGGCCGGGCGGCTTCGGGCCGCGGAAACCGCGTTCGCGGTCATCGGACTTGCGGGACAGGATCACGGACGGAACGTCGTCGATTTCCTCGACGCGGATGGTCATGAAGCGCAGAACGTCTTCGTTCAGGCGCAGCTGACGCTCGACTTCCGTGATCGTGGCGGGCTTCGCGTCCAGGCCCAGCAGCATGTAATGGCCCTTCCGGTTTTTCTTGATCCGGTAGGCCAGTGTGCGCAGACCCCAGTATTCACGCTTCTTGATCGCGCCGCCTTCGGCCTCGATCAGGGACGCAACGTGGTCGGCAACGCTTTCGACCTGTTGCTGGGTCACATCGTTACGTGCAATCAGCACGCTCTCGTAAAGCGGCATTTCATTCCCCCTCTGGCTGTTCGGCCCCGACCGGTATGGTCCATGCAGGGGAGCCCCGGAAAACCGGACCCTCCATGTGGGCATAGCCGGGACGATGCCGTCGCCCCGGCAGGGAAGGGCGGGGTAACATCACGAAACCCGTTTCGTTTCAAGGAAAAACCGCGCAGCGGAGGCAGGATCGCAGCACATGGCAGTCTGTCCGCCATCTGTCTGGCTCCGATCCGGGGCAAGCTGGTCGGGCTTGGAGTGCCCGGCATTGACTTATCGGCGTGTGAAAGTTACGCGGCGTTCCTCCAACAGTTCGGAATGATTGCGTCGAATGACCGTTCGCGCCTTTTTGTTTCCAGGTCAGGGCAGCCAGTTCGTCGGCATGGGCCGCGATCTGGCCGATGCGTTCTCCATCGCTCGTGAAGTGTTCGAGGAGGTGGATGACACGCTGGATCAGAAACTGTCCCGCCTGATGTTCGATGGTCCTGCCGAGGATCTGACCCTCACTGAAAACACCCAACCCGCCCTGATGGCTATGTCGATGGCCGTACTGCGCGTGCTGGAAAAGGAAGGCGGCTTCATCCTGCCTGCCAGGGCTGCGGTGGTGGCCGGGCATTCTCTGGGTGAATACTCCGCCCTGTGTGCCGCCAATGCGCTGTCCGTGGCTGAAGCGGCGTTGCTTCTGCGGGTGCGCGGTCAGGCGATGCAGAATGCGGTACCGCCCGGGGAGGGCGGCATGGCGGCGTTGATCGGTGTCGATATGGATCAGGCGGCCTCAATCTGTGAGGAAGCCGCCAGCGATCCCGAGACAGGTCGACAGGAGATGATCCAGCCCGCCAACGATAATGGCGGCGGCCAGGTCGTGATTTCAGGTCATCGCGGTGCGATTGACCGGGCGATCGAAGTGGCCCGTGCGCGGGGGGTGAAGCGGGCTGTGCTGCTGCCGGTCTCTGCTCCGTTCCATTCGGCGTTGATGGCGCCGGCTGCGGATGTGATGGCGCAGGCTCTGGCGGAGCATCCGTTGCATGCGCCGTTGGTGCCGGTGATCGCCAATGTCACGGCGGCCAAGGCCACGGACCCTGCGGAACTGCGCGATCTGCTGGTGCGGCAGGTGACCGGCACCGTGCGATGGCGGGAATGCGTGGCAACGATGCTGGAACTCGGCGTCGATACGTTTGTCGAGCTTGGCGCAGGCAAGGTTCTGGGTGGTCTGGTCAGACGGATTGCGCCGGATGCGACGACCCTGTCTGCCGGAACCCCGGCAGAGATCGAGGCGCTGCTGAAGACGTTTTGACGGGCCAAACTGGTGACGGGGCCAAACTGGTTGCGGGCGGAATCCCCGGCGGGGGCCGGTTCCGTACCGGACAACGCATAAAGAGATGAGGGGAAACGCCGATGTTCCGGCTGGATGGTAAAGTGGCTCTGGTAACCGGGGCTTCTGGCGGGATCGGAGCTGCCATCGCCCGTGCCCTGCATGCGCAGGGTGCGAGCGTGGTTCTGTCCGGCACACGCCGCCCTGCTCTCGAGTCGCTGGCGGACTCTCTGGGCGAGCGCGCTTATATCGTGACTGCCGATCTGTCCGATCCCGCAGCGGCGGAAGGGCTGGTTGCAGCGGCGGAGGAAGCGGCCGGCCCGCTTCACATTCTGGTCAATAACGCAGGTCTGACCCGCGATATGCTGGCCCTGCGTATGAAGGATGAGGACTGGCAGACGGTTCTGGATGTCGATCTCACCGCGCCTTTCCGTCTGGCACGGGCTGCGCTGAAGGGGATGCTGCGCCGCCGGGCCGGCCGGATCATCCAGATTTCCTCGGTTGTCGGTGCAACCGGCAATGCGGGACAGTCGAATTATGCGGCAGCAAAGGCAGGGCTGGTGGGTATGAGCAAGGCTCTGGCCCAGGAAGTCGGTTCACGCGGCGTCACGGTGAATGTCGTGGCCCCCGGTTTTGTGGAAACCGCGATGACCGATGTTCTTCCCGAAACCAGCCGTGAAAAGCTGTTGCACTCTATTCCTCTGGGCCGCATGGGGCAGCCGGAGGATATCGCATCGTCCGTGGTCTATCTGGCCTCTGACGAAGCCGGATGGGTCACCGGTGCCACACTGCATGTAAATGGCGGTATGGCGATGATCTGAACTATGGCAGGATGGTGGCGGTGTGCGAAAAACCATGCTATCGCGCAGCCGTCAGCCTGATGGCCGGAATGTTCCGGCCTTTGGGTCATCGTCCATCAGGCCTCGTTCTGCCCGGTTTCGGGCAGGATTCGAAAAAGGCCGGGTGGCGAAACATCTTTGGGGATAATGTCCGGTGGACCAGACAGGGAAGCCGGATCAGGCCACAGCAAGCATGCTGCAAGCAGGAGATAGAGATCCGATGAGCGAAGTCGCCGACAAGGTGAAGAAGATCGTCGTCGAGCACCTGGGCGTCGAGGAGTCCAAGGTGACCCCCGAAGCGTCGTTCATCGACGATCTGGGTGCCGACAGCCTCGATACGGTCGAGCTGGTGATGGCGTTCGAAGAAGCGTTCGGGGTGGAAATCCCGGAAGACGCGGCTGAGAAGATCAGCACCGTCAAGGACGCGGTCGAATATATCGAAAAGCAGAAGGCGGCCTGAGGCTTCGGCCCGGCCCTCTTTTCCAAGTTTGACGCACAAGACACCAGGATCGAGCGGGATGAGCATTTCCGACTCTGCTAACAGCCGTGGACGCCGTGTCGTCGTTACCGGCATGGGGATTGTCAGCCCACTCGGGCTTGGTGTCGAACACGTCTGGAAGCGCCTGATTGCCGGGGAATCCGGCATCGGCGCAATCCAGTCTTTCGATGCATCGGCGCTGCCCGCTCGCATCGCGGGGGAGGTGCCTGTCGGTACCAAAGCCGAAGGCAGCCTGGATCTGGCCGAATGGATTCCGGTCAAGGATCAGAAGAAGATGGATCGCTTCATCCATCTGGGCCTGGTCGCCGCCACGCAGGCGGTCGAGGATTCCGGCTGGATGCCCGGCGAGGACGATCAGGAAGGCCGTGAACGTACCGGCGTGATGATCGGTTCCGGTATCGGTGGCCTTCAGACAATTTACGAGACCTCCGTCAAGATTTATGAAGGCAAGGCGGCGCGTATCTCGCCCTTCTTCATTCCTGCCGCGCTGATCAATCTCGCCTCGGGCCATCTGTCGATCAAATATGGTTTCAAGGGACCGAATCATTCCGCCGTCACGGCCTGCGCCACCGGTGTTCATGCCATTGGCGATGCTGCCCGGCTGATTGCCATCGGGGATGCCGATGTGATGGTTGCGGGTGGTGCGGAAGCGGCGGTGTGTGAACTCGGCATAGCCGGGTTCTGTGCCTCCCGCGCGCTCTCCACCGGCTTCAACGAAACCCCGACCGAGGCATCCCGCCCGTGGGACAAGGACCGTGACGGCTTTGTCATGGGGGAAGGCTCCGGCGTGCTGGTGCTCGAGGAATATGAACACGCGAAAAAGCGCGGCGCGAAAATCTATGCGGAAGTGTCCGGCTATGGCCTGTCGGGTGATGCGCATCACATCACAGCCCCGGCAGAGGGCCATGATGGCGCATTCCGGGCGATGAAGGCCGCGTTCCGCAATGGCGGCATGACGCCTGCCGATATTCAGTACGTCAATGCGCATGGCACCTCCACACCATTGGGCGATGACCTGGAACTGGATGCGGTCGAGCGTTTCTTCGGGGATGCGGCGCGTACAGTGGCCATGTCCTCCACCAAATCCGCCACCGGGCATCTGCTGGGTGCAGCAGGCGCGATTGAGGCCGTGTTCTCCATCCTCGCCATCCGGGATGGCGTGGTGCCGCCGACCCTCAATCTGCACACGCCAAGCCGCGAAAGCGTGATCGATCGTGTGGCCCTTGAGGCCCAGCGCCGTCCTGTGAAAGCTGCGCTCTCCAACAGTTTCGGTTTCGGTGGAACCAACGCCAGCATCATCTTCCGCGCCGTCTGATCATAAGCCGCTCTCCGCAGGCGATGGTGCCCGCGCGCAGAACGGAGACGATCAGGCTGTACGCCGCCACGGCCTGGTGCGGCCTTCCGCCGATACGGAGGCCGCTTCCACGCATGGTGGGGCTGGAGATGACACCAATGACCCTGTCATGGATGAAGCCTCACCCCAACCGGTGAGCGGTGAGGCACGTTCAAAATCGGACGGGGATGATACATCCGCAGCTGGCGCTCCATCTCCGCCTGACCAGGCAATGCCGCCTTCTCCTCTTGCAAAGCACCGTCACTGGCGGTGGTGGTTGGGGGGCGGTGTGGCGGCTTTTCTTGCTGTTCTGGGTGGGATTGCCGGTTATGGTTGGCTGACGGCCTATGCTGATGGCCCTTCCGAAGCCCGTACCATCGTTATCGTCCCGCGTGGTGGTCTGGTTCATGTGACGCAGGCACTGCATCAGGCGGGTATCATCGACTCTCCTCTGTTGTTCCGTGCCACGGTCGAGATCACGCGGTGGCAGGGGGCTGGTACCTTGCACGCGGCGGAGTTCGAATTTCCGGCTCACGCCTCGGTGATGACCGTGCTGCATATCCTGCGTACGGCACGGCCTGTGCAGCATACGATTACGTTGCCTGAAGGCATTACCGCATTCCGGGTGGCCGAGATTCTGTCCCGTGATCCCGTGCTGACCGGCGATACGCCGGTACCGCCGGAGGGAAGCCTTCTGCCGCAGACCTACGCTTTCGAACGGGGGGCCACACGTCAGCAGATCGTGGAGCGGGCGACCGAGGCCAGCCGTCACTGGCTTGAGAAAGCATGGCAGGGACGGGATCGCTCCATCGGTTTGACCAGTCCGGAGCAAGCGGTGATTCTGGCCAGTATCGTGGAACGGGAAACGGCCCGTCCCCAGGAACGCCCGCATGTGGCGGCGGTTTTTCTCAACCGTTTGAAACATGGGATGCGGCTTCAGGCGGACAGCACGCTGGTCTATGCCGCCAGCGGTGGCAGCGGTCAGCTGGAGCGGTCTTTGTCCCATGCCGATCTGGCTTTTGACGAGCCATACAACACCTACCGCATCCATGGTCTGCCGCCCGGCCCGATTGGCAATCCCGGGCAGGCGGCGCTGGAAGCCGTGCTCCATCCGCTGCACAGTGACGATCTCTATTTCGTTGCCGATGGAAATGGAGGGCACAATTTCGCACGCGATCTCGGCCAGCATGAGGCCAATGTGCGCAAATGGCGGGACGGCAAAAAAAGCCGCTGACCCTGAGGGGTTCTATTGAGGCATCAGCCGTGCCGTGAGCGCGGGGGGCAGCAGGGCGGTCAGACGTGCCATGGCTGCCATCTGCCATGGGAAGGCGTAGCGTATTTTCCCCTGTGCAATCGCAAAAAGGATCCGGGACGCTCCTTCCTCGGGCTCCATCAGAAACGGCATCCGGAAGCGGTTTTTATCGGTCATCGGGGTGCGGATAAATCCCGGACAGATGGCGCTGAGCCTGATCCCGTCTTTCCACGCACGGGAGGCGGCGGCGGTGGCCCAACTTTGTGCAGCGGCCTTGCTGGCGGAATAGCTGGGCGCATAGGGAAGGGGTGCCAGCCCGGCGATGGAGGCGATCACCGCGATCCGGCCACGTAGAGCGCCATCAATGGCGGCCTGCCCCTGCATCAGGGTCATGGCGGGCAGGACGCTGTTCAGCATGCCGGTGACATTGGTTTCGAACACAGCGCGGGTGATGGTGGGTGTTTCCAGACCGCTCCCTGTTGCCGCTCCGCTCATGGCGGGGGAGATGCCTGCATTGGCGATCAGCGTTCCCAACCGGTCTCCACGGGCAGCTATGCTCTCGATCCAGCCAGCCATGGCGGCTTCATCCCGGACATCGGCATTGAAGCAGTGCACTTGCGCCCCCTGATCACGGCATTGCTGAGCGGTTGCCTCCAGCCTCTGTGGATCCCGCCCGTTCAGATACAGGCGCGCGCCGGGAAAGGCGCAGAGAATGGCGAGTGCCGTGCCGATCCCGCTGGAGGCGCCGGTGATAACAATAGCCCCTTCCTGAGCCAGATGATGGGCGGCGATCTGCCCCTTTTGACGTATTCTCTGTTTGTCACGCTGGCCCATTGCCTGCCCCCGCTGGTATACGGCGCGCGAGGGGAGACGAACTCAGATGGTGCCCAGCCCGACCGTACGAATCGATTTCAGCCAGACTATACCCCGTCAAACCATTTGCCATGCCGCCTTGCGGGGGCAGGGGGCATGATGCGTCCACTGCCTGAAACGGGGCGCAGGGGGCTGTGTCTGGTGGTGGCGGCACCTTCCGGAGCGGGCAAAAGCTCCATCACCCGTGCTCTGCTGGCGGAAGATCCCGGTCTGCGTCTTTCTGTCAGCGTGACAACCCGGGCTCCCCGTGCCGGAGAACAGGAGGGCGTGCATTACTATTTCCGCACGCAGGAAGAGTTCGATGCGATGGCCGCAGAGGGCCAGCTGCTGGAATATGCGCGTGTGTTCGGGCGCAGCTATGGCACGCCGCGCGGTCCGGTGCAGAAGGCCCTGTCGGAGGGCAGCGATGTCCTGTTCGATGTGGACTGGCAGGGCTATCACCAGCTCCGCTCCGCATTACCGGGCGATGTGGTGGGTATTTTCGTGCTGCCACCCTCGCTGGACGACCTCGCCAGCCGGCTGGAGGGGCGGGGCGATGCGCCGGATATCATCGCCCAGCGTATGGCTGCGGCACGGGATGAGATTGCCCATGTAGGAGAGTTCCCCTATGTCGTGGTGAACACCCATCTGCCGGAGGCGATTGATCAGGTGCGGACCATTCTCCATGCGGCCCGCACGGAGACGAAACGGCAGGGCTGGCTGCGTCACTGGCTGGGTGGCCTCGGCCTGTCGGAATGAAAATGAGAATGCCATGACTGACAGCACGGGGCGTCTGATTGTCCCGGTGACCGATCTGCCGGAGGAACAGGCCGCTTCATGGCTGGATGCTGCCGAGACGGTGCATCGTCAGCTACGCCCTGCGATTCCCGATCCTTATGTGGGGCATATGCGGGCAATGATCGCGCAGGGCGCAGAGATGGCCATCCTGGTGGAAGGCGGTATCGTCAGGGCGGTGACGGTGTACCGGTGTTACCTGACCACCTATCGCGGTTTTCGGTTTTACGTGGATGATCTGGTGACGGATGAAGCCAGCCGCTCCTGTGGCCATGGTGAGGCCTTGCTCGACTGGTTACGGCAGCGGGCGCGGCAGAGGGGTTGTCAGGCACTCGATCTCGATTCCGGTGTGCAGCGTATCC
Source organism: Granulibacter bethesdensis (assembly GCF_001889525.1). Taxonomy (NCBI): domain Bacteria; kingdom Pseudomonadati; phylum Pseudomonadota; class Alphaproteobacteria; order Acetobacterales; family Acetobacteraceae; genus Granulibacter; species Granulibacter bethesdensis. Next base: position 2,441,316 of record NZ_CP018192.1, on the reverse strand, counting down.
GGGCACACCGTTTTTATTTCCGGGAAGGCATGTCGATCACAGCGTACAGTTTTACCGGGACGCTGTGAGAGAGGGTTAAAGTGTTTTTATCCTTGATTTGAAATCTACGTGCATCCCGGCCTGCTTTGCATCATGGGGATGCACATGATTCGGTCATGCGCGAAAGCTTATCGGGCGTAAGATAAGAGCCTAGTCGGGTGTTTTACCTTTCACTTGGGGTGGCAGTGGTTGAACGCCATTTTTGAAAGCCGCTTCAATCATGGAGCGAGGAATACGGACTATGTTTGATTTTCCAGAAAATGGCATGGTGTAGACTATGATATAAAAGCAAACATCGCGAGCATCTTTTCTTAAATCATATAATTTTTTAAAATCATCATCAGGTTTATTTTTTAAATAAAAAGATAAATCAATAAAAAATAAATATTTATAAATATTCTTTGAATAAAGAAACGAATTTTCTCGAATCGGAGTGATTTTATAGTTGCTTGAATAAGAAAGAATTTCATTTCCATAAATTTGATCGCAAAATTTTACTATCGTTCCATCTGATGTATTTTGATTCATATTATATTTTGTAGTAAATTCAGCCATTAATGCAGTATTTCCAATTAAATCACGGACTTCTTTGGGAACGCTTTGAAATGGTGGAAAATTACTTCTATCAACAATTGTAACAGATGATAGTGTCACATCACTGGGGGCATGCGCACATGCCGATATAAACAGAAGCAAGAGGCTGCTTATTATCATTTTTAGGGTATTCATATGCTGCATTCTCAAGAAAAATTTAAAAGATTTTGGATCAAGGGAACAGCAATAGATCCATGGTCAAGATTAATAGGTATAACAGAGGTAGCATGTCCTAAGGGTTCGTTATTCCAAGCCCCCCCCTACGCCTGCAATAACGTTTGGTATATTAATGCCACTATTTGATGAATTGAAATCATACCATTTTTGAGAATTTTCGGTAATTTTTGTAAAATCTGGTGTGTAATACCCTACAGGATCAATAGTAACGAGAGTATTGACGTGTATTCCACTTGCCACGACAGAGGCTGCGGTCGATCCACCGTAACTGTGTGCTATGATTGTTGCAGTTCCACCAGAATTTTTGGCCCAAGCTGCCAGTTCTAGACTTTGATCCCAAGTAAAATACTTTACATCTGCATTCGGGTGATAATGTTGATAATGATCTTCATATCCTTTTATAAGACCAGAAATACTAGAATCCCCAGCTCCTCCAACAAAAGGAATATGCTCTGGCCTACCCAACATGCCGGGGGTAATCTGAGCGACCTGAAGCGCATATTGCGATGCTGCCCGATAGTTAGCGTAATTATTGGCCATGTTTGTTAGAACAAGGGATAAGCTCTGGACCAGACCGGTGGTGATTTCCCCATTTGCAAACGCTGTTGAAAGACTTGTCCCTGCTGATAACATATTCAGGCCGGACGCTATCTTTGCATAAAATGCCTGGGAACTGGCGTCGGAAGATGCAAGGCTTGTCCCGCTTGCGATGGTAGCGGCGGACATCAGAATGCTGCCCAGTGTCCCGCCTGCATCACCGTTTTCAGCCCCCTGAACAGCACCATACACGCCACCAACCGCCTGCGAGGCCGTATAAATAACATTCGATGCCCCTTTGAAGGTTTCGGAGGAAATGCCCGTTGCGCTTCCTAACCCGTCAGCATATGCCCCGAGGCCACCCGCTGCGGCTGTGGCGAGATTAAGAAACCCCCCTAAAACATTCCCATTCGAAAATTCTTTCCCCGCCTCTGCAAGGTCAACCGCAATAGCGGCGGGCATAACAACTGGAAAAGCAATGGCTGCAATATTAATGGCAGCAACACCTACTAATTCCACAATGTCCCATGCATTAGTACCAATATCATGAAATTTATTACCCGCCCCAATCATGCTGAGGTCCGGGTTCGCATAGACGGTGACATCTGTTACATGGTCACCAACCTTGATGCGGGTCGTCAAATCTGTCCGGTTCGCCGGATCCTGAGCGGCTATGCGAAGTGCAAGCTGCGCCGCTGTATTCCATAGCAGTGCCTGCTGGTCATTGCCTTTTGCGGTATCAGCTGAAGCATTATTTGCGTCACTATTCTGAATATTTACTGTTGTATTGCTGCCTGTTAGAAGATTGCTGTTGCCAGTTATATTCAGCGTATCTCCTGATGAAGCAGTAATATTGTTATTGTTTCCTGAAATATTTGTAGAATTTGAACTCCCACTTTGTATAGTGTTATTATTCCCTGATATATTAGTGGTATCGCCTGACCCTGTTGAAATGCTGGCATTGGTTGCAGAGATATTTCCGCTGCTATTATTGCCTACAAGGATTGAAACATTTGCCGAGGCAGAAGCAGAAAAATTGTTTCCAATTAAATTTACTGTACTTCCTGAGCCAATTGTGTTCAGATGGCTTCCATCTCCAGAGAGGACAAGTTGGTTGTCTGTCCCTGCTGTAACAGTGTTATTGTTGCCCCATATGCCAGCAATGCTGGAGTTCTTGAGATAAATATTTTCATTGTTTCCGGCTACAGAAACAGTATCTTTATTTCCACCAACAACAGTTTCATTATCGCCCCATATTCTGGATGTTGATGAATCCCCTAATTGAATAGTGTTTTTATTGCCGGAAATATCTACAGAACTGCCTGATCCAGCTGAAATATTATCATTATTTCCATATATGGAACCGTGGCTGTTATTATCCACAAGGATAGAAACAAGCGAAGATGCGTTTGCGTGGAAATTATCACCAGAAATATTAACAGTGCTAATTGGTCCAACAGAATCTAGATTATTGTTTTTTCCAGAAAGAACAATTTTTTCATTTTTTCCACTAGAAACAGAATTATTGTCACCCCAAATACCTGCTGTATTAGAATTTCCTAAATAAATATTTTCATTGCTACCAGATATGGATATGTTATCAAAACTTCCAGAAGATTGCCTGAACCATACACAATGTACGATTGGCTGTTTCCAAAGTGGAATGTGGTATTGTTTGCATATATAACTTGAGGATTTGACATATTTCATTCTACTGAAGGATTTTTCATTGCAGTTTAGCAATGAAAAATCCTAAAGAAACAAACAAAATTTCAACGGATTTTTTACCTATAAAAGCTATTTCGGCCGGGAAATGTAACAGTATCGTGGCCAGCGCTGAACGAAAAAAGAGCTGAGGTGCGCCTTACCGTTTCTTCTCCCACCCCCGTGGCCCCTGCTGCCAGTAGGTGAGGATGTGGCCAGCGCTTTGCGCCTGTTTCCAGCGCAGGCGAGCGGCTGCGACGGCGTCTTCGTTGCTTCCGTCGAACAGATCGAACACACGGGTATAATCGTGCAGTCGCTCGCTGGTAGTGCCGTCGATCAGGAACAGGAAGTGGGCGCCGTTGGGGGCGGCTTCATCCTGTGCAGTCAGCCAGATCGGCTGAAGGGCTGCATCGCCGCTGCGGGCGGTGCCGTGGGGAAGCCAGTCCGGATTAGGGCAGAGCCAGAGCGTGGTGTCCAATGCTGCCACCCGCTCCGGCCCGCCGCACAGCACCATGGCTCTCTCGCCTGCTGCCAGAGTGCGGCCCAATAGTTGCGGCAGGGCCTGTTCAGGCCCTGTCCGCGTCAGGTGATAGAAGCCGATTTCCGTCATTAGCCTTCGTAATACTCGGCGACCAGACGGTCGAGCAGGCGCACGCCATAGCCGGCAGCGCCTTTTTCCGCGAGGCTGGTATCGTGAGTCAGCCATGCCATCCCGGCGATGTCCAGATGCGCCCATGGCTTGCCGTTGACGAAGCGTTGCAGGAACTGGGCGGCGGTGATGGAGCCTGCCGGACGACCCCCCACATTCTTCACATCGGCGATGTCGGAGCGGATCTGACGGTCATAAGCGGGATGCATCGGCATCCGCCACACTTTCTCACCGGTTGCTCCACCGGCTTTGGCGATCTGCTCGGCCAGTGCGTCATCATTGCTGAACAGCCCGGCATATTCATGGCCGAGACCGATAATGATCGCGCCGGTCAGCGTGGCGAGGTCGATCATTACCCGCGGATCGTATTTCTGCTGGGCGTACCACAGCACATCCGCCAGTACGAGGCGGCCTTCCGCATCGGTGTTGATAACCTCGATGGTCTGGCCGGAATAGCTGGTGACTACATCGCCCGGACGCTGCGCGGTGCCGGAGGGCATGTTTTCCACCAGCCCGATAATCCCGATCGCATTGACCTTCGCCTTGCGGGCAGCGAGGGCGGCCATCAGCCCGGTCACAGTCCCGGCCCCGCCCATATCCCATTTCATGTCTTCCATACCGGCGGCTGGCTTGATGCTGATCCCGCCCGTATCGAAGGTAACGCCCTTGCCGATGAAACAGACCGGCTTTTCCTTGCTACGGGTCCCGGCCCCATTCCAATGCATTGTCACCACACGGGCTTCGCGTTCGCTGCCCTGAGCAACACCGAGCAGGGCGCCGAAGCCGAGTTTGGCCAGTTCCTTCGGTCCAAGGATTTCGACTTTCAGACCGAGTGTAGTCAGCTTGCGGCAGCGCTCCGCGAATTCCGCCGGATAGAGCACGTTGGCGGGTTCGCTCACCAGATCGCGGGTCAGGAACACGCCTTCGGCAATGGCGCGCAGCGGGGCCAGAGCGGCGCGGGTGCTGGCAGGATCGGTGGTCAGAACGGTCAGTTTGGTCAGTGTCGGCTTGGCATCCGCTTTTTCATCAGTTCGATAGCGATCGAAGCGGTAGGACCGCAACGTGGCCCCATGCGCGATGAACGCAATCTGTTCTTTGGAGAGGGTGGGGGCGGCAATGGCGGCCGTGTTTTCCTTCGCAATGGCGGGCCATGCGGCGCCACCGGCTTCTTCCAGAGATGTCTGGGTCGGTACATCCTTGCCCAGACCGATCAGCACAATGCGGGACAGGCCGGCGCCGGGGGCAAGCAGATTGAGGCTTTTGCCATGCTCTGCCTTGAAACTGGCGATAGAGATTGCGCGGGTAATGGCCCCGCCCGTAGCCTTGTCCGCTGCTTCGACAAGTCCCGATGGTGTTTCATCGGGTGCAAGAAACAGAACCAGTGCCCCGTTTTTGGGCAGGGCAGCTTTGGCAAAAGCGATATCGAGCATGCAGGCTCCCACAGACTTGGATCGGGACGGGAACGCCGTTCCGGAACGGATAAGCAGTCAGATGGCTCTGACGCTAAAGCAGATTGGCTGCGGATGAAAACGGCCTGCACCGCGGGGCCGTCATGCCCTGTTGATGAGAGACGGGATACCATCGGATCGAAAGGGCAAGAGGGAGAAAGTTATTCCACCACTTTTACTCTGGCGCTTTTACTCTGGTGCGATACACCGCATGATAAGCGCATGAATGACATTGAAGCACTGGCCCTGGCGGCTGAACTGGCACAGCAGGCGGCCTCGATTATCATGACGATCCGCTCCCGCGGGTTCGACGTGATCCATAAATCAGATCACAGCCCGGTCACCGAGGCCGATCATGCAGCGGAAAAGGCGATCCTTGCCGGGCTGCGAGCCGCCACGCCCCAATGGCCGGTGGTGGCGGAGGAAGAGGTCGCAGCGGGTCTGATGACCGCCCCCGCCGATACGTTCTGGCTGGTCGATCCGCTGGATGGCACCCGGGAATTTACCGCCGGAACAAGGGATTTCACGGTTAATGTCGGCCTGATCCGTCATGGCCGACCCGTTCTGGGAGCCGTGGCGCTGCCTGCTTACGGGGAGCTGTTTCTGGGCATTTCCGGACAGGGCGCATGGAAGCGGGATGCTGATGGTGAAAGGCCGATCCATGTTCGCACACCACCGGCGGAAGGGCTGACCGTCATGGCTTCCCGCCATTATGCCGACGATCCGCGTCTGGCCGAGTTCCTTGGTCAGCGCAAGGTTGCAGCCCTCAGTAATATCGGCTCGGCGGCCAAATTCTGCCGTCTGGCGGAAGGCGAGGCTGATCTGTATCCGCGTCTGGGCCGCACGATGGAATGGGATACGGCCGCACCGCAGGCGGTTCTGGAGGCTGCCGGAGGGTCGGTTCTCACTTTTGATGGCCAGATGCTCGGCTATGGCAAGCCGGGATGGGAAAATCCGCATTTCATCTGTACTGGCGCGCATGGCTGACACTTTGCCCTTCACCACCGCCTTGCTGACAGAGCCTGAGGAGGCGGGCAGACTGTTGCGTCAGGGGGCGCTGGTGGCGTTTCCGACCGAAACGGTCTGGGGTCTGGGGGCTGATGCGACCTGTGCCGATGCCGTGGCGCGGATTTTTGCCGCCAAGGATCGGCCGCGTTTCAATCCGCTGATCTGCCACCTGCCGCATGCGGAATCCGCTTTTACCCATGGTATCGCAGATGACAGGGCGTGGGCCTTGGCGGCTGCATTCTGGCCGGGGCCGCTTACCATGGTGTTGCGACGGAAGCCGGACAGCCCTGTGAGCCTGCTGGCCAGTGCCGGGCAGGAGACGCTGGCATTGCGTGTGCCCGGTCTCGATCTGGCCCGCCGGATGCTGGTGGCGGCAGGGTGCCCGGTGGCAGCGCCGTCCGCGAACCGGTCGGGACGGGTTTCTCCCACCAGCCGTGATCATGTCATGGAGGGGCTGGCCGGGCGTATCGACGCCGTACTGGAAGGGCCGGATTGCATGGTGGGGGTTGAGTCGACCGTGATTGATCTCAGCGGTCCTTCAGCACTGCTGTTGCGTCCGGGCGGGGTGTCCCGCGATGCATTGCGGGAGGTGATCGGGGATGTGACGGTTATGTCCGCTCCGGAAGGAGGGCCGGAAGGAAGCAAAGGACAAGTGTTGCTCTCTCCCGGTATGATGCGTTCTCATTATGCGCCTTCCCTGGCCGTGCGGCTTGATGCGGTGTCGGTTGCCGCTGATGAGGCGTTGCTGGCTTTTGGGCCGCCTTTGCCCGGGGCGGGGCTGGTGTGGAATCTGAGCGCGGCCGGAGATGTGATCGAGGGTGCGACGCGCCTGTTTTCAGGATTGAGAACCCTGGATACCGAGGGGAAGCGAAGGGGTCTGCGCGGGATCGCCTGTATGCGTGTGCCGATGCAAGGGTTGGGTGAGGCCATCAATGACCGTCTGGCCCGTGCGGCGGCCCCGCGTGAGATGCCATCCGATGCGGCGCGGGAGCCATAAGACGGTCTGATGAAGGTGCTCTTCGTCGCTTGTGCTGTCGCATTCCTGTGGTTGCTTTCCTTTCGTTCCTGTCCCAGACAATGCCCATGAGCCTGAGACTGACGACACTCGACCGATATGTGATGCGCCAGTTGCTGGTTGCGCTGGTCGCCTGCACCTGCGGGCTGGTGGCGCTGATCTGGCTGACCCAGTCGCTGCGTTTCATCGAACTTGTGGTCAATCGCGGCCTGTCCGTTTTTGTGTTCCTGAAACTGACCGGTCTGCTGATCCCCAGCTTTGTGGCGGTGATCATTCCCATCACGACTTATGTTGTGGTCCAGTTTGTGTATCAGCGTCTGGCAGGGGATCGGGAATTGACGGTCATGCGGGCGGCCGGGCTGTCCAGCTGGGTCATGGCGCGTCCGGCGCTGCTGGTGGCACTGCTGACCATGCTGCTGTCCTTCGTCCTGAATCTGTGGATCGTGCCGGCGGCTTTCAGCGCCTTCCGGGAGTATCAGTGGGAAATCCGCAACAAGATGGCGGCTTTCCTGTTGCAGGATGGCGTGTTTACACCGATTTCCGATGACATGATCGTCTACATACGTAAACGCGATGCGGACGGGACATTGCATGGCATCCTGATTGATGATGCCCGCAAGGCCGACAGCCATGCGACGATCATCGCCCAGCGTGGACGGATGGAGCAGGGTCATAATGGTGCGCCTCAGGTCGTGCTGGAAAGCGGTAGCCGGCAGGAGCTGGACCGCCATACGGGTCGGCTGAATATTCTGACTTTCAACGAGAACACGATCAGCCTCGAACAATCCGGCAAGGATGAACAGCGGTCGCGCGATGCCAATGAAATGTCGCTGACCGAGCTTTTGCATCCCGATCCTTCACAGGTGATGGTGCGGGATATTCCAAAGCTGAGGGTGGAGGCGCACAGGCGTCTGTCTGGTCCGCTCAATGTGCTGTCTTTTGCGGTGGTGGCGCTGGTTTCGGTGTTGAACGGCGCTTTTCGTCGACATGGTGGTCTGCTGCGTCCGGGTGTGGCGGCGCTGGTGGTGGTGGCTCTGCTGGCTGTTGGACTGGCCGTGGCGAATGCGGCGGCAAAACTGCCGCAACTGATTCCCCTGATCTGGATTGCAGCTATTGCGCCCGGTATGGCCGGTGCCTGGATCATGTTCCGGCCGGAATGGCGCGGGAGGACATCTTCCAGAGAGACTGGTCATAACAGGTTTGCCAGTATTCCTCCGTCAGGGGCGCGTTAAATGATCCGCGCCTTGACCCTTTCTTCCTATATCACCCGGGTTTTTCTGGCCGCAGCGCTGGTTGTTCTCGTTGCCCTTACTCTGCTGGTCGGGTTGTTCGATTTCATTGAATTGTTACGTCGGGCGGCCACGAAGCCTGATGTCTCATTTGGGCTCGTTTCGACCATCGCGGCCTTGCGGCTGCCATGGATGAGCATCACCATCCTGCCGTTCGCGGTTTTGTTGGGGGGGATTGGTGCATTCTGGCGACTCACCCGTTCCTCGGAACTGGTTGTGGCCCGGGCTGCGGGCATCTCCGCCTGGCAGTTTCTGGCGCTGCCGGTCGGGGCCGCTGCCCTGCTGGGGGTGCTGGCCATGACGGTGATCAGTCCGCTCTCATCGGTCATGCTGTCGCGGGCAGAGCAGCTCGACAATACCTATCTGCGTACCAGTGGCGGCCCGATGCGGCTGGCGGGCGGCCAGCTCTGGCTGCGTCAGTCCGATCCGGGGCTGGACCCGCACGGTGTGTCGATCATCCATGCGATGCAGGTGGCGGCGCATAAAAACAGTCTGCAAGCCTCTTCGATCAGTGTTTTCCGGCTGGATTCTGAGGATCGCCTGGTCCAGAGGATCGAGGCGGCAACAGCCAGACTAGTCTCCGGCCAATGGGTTTTGGACAATGCCAGAGTCTTGCGTCCCAGCCATCTGCCGGACCCGCCGCATACTGTGGAGATCCCGACCGATCTGACCGTGCGGCGTATTCAGGAAAGCTTTGCCTCCCCCGATACGCTGTCATTCTGGAGCCTGCCGGATTTCATCCGTCTGCTGGACCGGTCGGGGTTTTCATCGTTGCGGCATCGTCTGCGCTTTCAGTCTCTGCTGGCCCTTCCTTTGTTATGTGCCACCATGGCGCTGGTGGCGGCGGGGTTTTCCATGCGACCTTCCCGTCGGGGCGGGGTGGCCAGAATGATTGGCAGTGGCGTGGCGGCCGGATTTTGTCTGTTCGTCATCTCCAAAGTGGCAGAGGAATTCGGACAGTCCGGCACTGTGCCAGTGGTGCTGGCGGCATGGGCGCCTTCAGTCGCCGGGTTGATGCTGGCAGTGGCGCTGCTGCTGCATCTGGAAGACGGCTGATATGCTGACAGATCGTGCGCGGACAGGCTAAGGACACGCATGCACATGAAACGAAACGGTATCGGAAGAATGAAGACGCGGTTGGTCCTGCAAGGGCTGACGGCTTCTGTTCATGATCACCACCTATCATTGTTTCTGGGTGTGATGTCAGTGTGCATGCTGGCCGGAGGGGCTTCGGCCTTTGCCCAGGTCAGTTCCCTGCAGGCGAATGACAGCCTGTTCAATCAGTTCAACCAGACATCCTCCCCCGGTGCCAGCGGTTCCTCGGCGCTGGAGCCTGCCATGGTGGGCAGCGATCCGAACGGAGCCTCCGCCCCTCCGCCCGTGGCGGCCCCCTCACCACACAACAAAGGCTCTACGGTCAGTGGCCAGACGCCGGTCACCTTCACCGCCGATCATCTGACATATGACCGTGATGGCTCGCTGGTCAGTGCGGAGGGGCATGTAGAAGCGTGGCAGGGCGACCATGTACTGCGCGCCGACAAGGTCACGTATGATCGTAACACCAATGTTGCCGCCGCATCTGGCAATGTGGTGCTGCTGGAGCCGGATGGCGAGGTTCTGTTCAGCGATTACGCCGAACTCAGCCAGGGCATGAAAGACGGCGTAATGAAAAACATGCGCGCCCTGCTGAAATTCAATGGTCGTTTGGTTGCCAACGGCATGCGTCGTACCGATGGCAAGGTCAATGACATGAGTCGGGTGCTCTACACGACCTGTAACCTGTGTCTGGACGACCCGAAAAAGCCGCCTTTCTGGCAGATCCGCGCCTTTACCGGCACACAGGATCTGGAGGAGAAAAAAATCGAATATCAGGATGCGGTGATGGAGATTTACGGCATTCCGGTGCTGTACCTCCCTTACATGTCGCATCCTGATCCTTCGGTGAGGCGCAAGAGCGGCTTCATGGTGCCCGGGATTGGCCAGTCCGGCTATCTGGGTGTTTTTGCCAGGGTTCCGTACTATCTGGTGATCGACGACTCATCCGATGTCACTCTGACCGCGACCCTGCCCTCGCAGACCGGACCGCAATTGCAGGCCTATTACCGGAAGAAGTTCAATAGCGGGGACATGCAGATCAATGTGGCGGCCGCCTATGTGGCGTCGTCCAGCCGCACCGACAGTAACGCCTATTACGACCCGATCCGACCCGGTTTTCAGGGATTGATCTTCGCGAAGGGCGAATTCGTCTATGACGATACATGGCGTTACGGCTTCAATCTGAACAATGCGACCTCGGCTGCCTATCTGCGCGATTATCATATTTCCGGCGTCGGCACGAACGTCCTGTCGAACAATATCTATCTGGAGGGCTTCGGTCAGGGTTCCTATACTCGCCTGAATGCGATGTCCTATCAGGGGATCAGTGGCTCCTTCGCCAATTCGACGGTTCCTTACGTCCTGCCGCATTATATCTATGAATATGCGGGGCAGCCGGATTCACTGGGAGGACATTTTTCGCTCAGGACCGATGATTTCAGTGTCCTGCGCGAGCAGGGCGTTTCGGATCAGAGAGCTTCGCTCAGCCTCAACTGGGACCGGCCTGCCATCGGGCGCTTCGGCGATCTGTGGAAATTCACGCTGCATGGCGATACGGTCGCCTATAATGCGACGGGGCTGAACCAGCAGCCGGTCTATGCACCCTATACCAGCACAACCGATGCGCGTGCTCTGCCACAGGCGGCGGTCGAGGTCAGGCTTCCATTGGCCCGCAGTGCGGGACAGTGGGGCACACAGGTGGTCGAGCCGATCGCCCAGCTGATCGTCGCCCCCAATACAGGGGGAGGCGGGTATCGCTATTTCCCTAATGAAGACAGTCTGGTGACGCAGTTTACAGATGCCAATCTGTTTTCGCTCAATCGTTTCAATGGCCTTGACCGTATGGAAGGCGGCATCCGCGCCAATGTCGGTCTTCATGCCTCCTGGAAATACAAGACCACCATGCTGGATGGGTTGGTTGGCCAGTCCTATCGGACCCATCGGGATGATACATTCATGCCGGGGCTGGGTCTGTCCGACCGTGCCTCGGATATTGTCGGGCGGGTCAGCCTGAGCGGCATCGGATATGATCTGACCACACGGGGCCGTTTCGATCACAAGAGCGGTCGGATCCATTACGGGGAGGCCGTGGCATCCTTTGGACCATCATGGCTGCGCGCCAGTGTGGGATATCTGTATACGGCCGAGAATAATTTTTACGATCTGACCTATGCGCCCGGTACGGTGCTGCCTGCCTCTACGCCCGTCTATCAGCTGGTCACGACACCGCGTAACGAAGCCATGCTCGGCCTGTCGACGCATTATGAGCACTGGCGCTTCAGCGCCTATGCGCGTCGCAATCTGGAAGCCGAGCAGATGGTGGCGCTGGGTGGCGACATTGCTTACGAGAATGAGTGCTTCATTTTGGCGATGCGTTTGTACAAACGCTATACCTCGATCCTGAACGATACCGGGAACGAGACCATCATGTTCTCTCTGACGTTTAAAACGCTGGGATCGTTTGGCTTCCGGGCTTTCTAAGCGGGCTGCTGCTGGCTATCAGAGATATCAGGATCAGGACAGGACGCTTACCCTCATGGCTGTTGACCGTTTCCGCGCCCTTTTTCTTGTCGGTATGGCATTGTTTTCCGCCCATCCGGCCTTGGCTGCATCCCATGGGGAGAGTGCCACTGGCAAGGCAAAGGCACCGGCTTCTTCGCCTGATGAGACCAGTATCGTCGCGGTCGTGAATGGCGATGTCATCAGCAAGGGCGATGTGGATGCGCGTCGGCGGCTGTTTGCCATGTCCACAGGCCTGCCAATGTCAAAGGAGGTGCTGGATCGTCTGACTCCGCAGGTCCTGCGCCAGTTGGTGGACGAGAAATTGCGGCTCCAGGAAATCCAGCGTCGCGGTATCGTTATTACCGACAGCGATATTGCCCACTCCATTCAGGGGATGGAGCAGCGGAACGGCATGCAGCCGGATGCGCTGCGCCACAAACTGGCTGCGGATGGGGTCAGCATGCGTACGCTGATCGACCAGATTCGTGTTCAGCTGGGCTGGACCCGTGTGCTGCGTCAGCAGCTGGGGGAGCGTGTCAGGATCAGTGACAAGGAAATCCAGGACGAGGAAGAACTGCTGGCATCCCAGAAAGGCCAGACGGAATATCGCGTTTCGGAAATTTTCATCCCCGTTGATGATCCCTCCCGTGCGCAGGCGGCCCATGATTTTGCCGATACGGTCATCCAGCAGCTACGCAGCGGAGCGCCTTTTCCCGTTGTCGCCGCCCAGTTCAGCCAGAGTCAGACCGCGCTTGAAGGCGGTGATCTGGGATGGGTGCAGCCCAATCAGCTTGATCCGCAGGTTGTGTCGGTGCTGAAGGAAATGCCTCCCGGGGCGATCAGCAACCCGATCGATGTGGCGGGGGGGATCGAGATCGTGGCCCTGCGCGGCAAGCGGATCATCGGTAATGATCAGGGGACTGCCTTATCGATCCGACAGGTTTTCTATCCGTTTACGACCCCGCTCAATCCGGCAGCGCCCACCGATCAGCAGCGGAAAACGCTGGAGCATGCGAAGGCCGCTGCCGCCGGTATGCATGATTGTGCCGCAGTCGAGGCCGCCAGCAAGGCGATGGGAGGATCGCGGCCCTCCGATCCCGGTGAGCTGCGTCTGGAAAGCATTAATCCGCCGCAGTTTCGTGCCCTTCTGGCTTCGCTGCCGGTGGGTCAGCCGAGCCAGCCGATCGTCTCTCAGGACGGTATTGCCATCATGATGGTGTGCAGCCGGACCCAGAAGAATTTCGGTCTGCCGGCCAAGGAAGATATTTCCAATCAGATTCTGGGCGAACGTGTTGAAACCGCTAGCCGTCAGCTTCAGCGTGAGCTGCGCCGTCGCGCCCTGATCGATATGCGGGGCCATGACTGAGGCGGCTGTCGGGACAGTGCCTGCCTCCCCTCCGGCGCTTCCGCCCTTACGCGACGTTATTGCCCGCCATGGGCTGGAAGCGCGCAAGGCGTTGGGTCAGCATTTTCTGCTCGATCCGCATCTGATGGCGCGAATCGTGCGGGAAGCCGGCCCGATGCAGGGCCGTACAGCGATCGAGATCGGGCCGGGGCCGGGCGGCCTGACCCGTGCCTTGCTTGAGACCGCGGCAGAGCGGGTGGTGGCGATTGAACTCGATCATCGGGCAATCCCGGCGCTGGAGGAGCTTGCCGGTTTCTATCCGGATCGTCTGACGGTGCTGGAAGCGGATGCGATGCGGGTCGATCTTGGCACGCTGACCACGGGGCCGAGACGTATTGTCGCCAACCTGCCTTACAATGTCGGCACGCCCCTTCTGGTTGGCTGGTTGCGTCAGGCGGCGCTGTTCGAGAGCATGACCCTGATGTTCCAGCAGGAAGTGGCGGAACGAATCTGTGCTGCACCGGGCAGCGATGCTTACGGTCGTCTGGGGGTGTTGGCCCAGTGGACCTGCCGGGTGGAAATGCTGATGTCGGTGCCGCCCGGAGCCTTTCATCCGCCTCCGAAAGTGTATTCCGCTGTGGCAGCGCTGTGGCCGCGTGAGGAACAACCATCCCCGGCTTTGTTCACGGCGATGGAGCGGGTCACGGCGGCTGCATTCGGTCAGCGGCGCAAAATGCTGCGCGGTGCCCTCAAATCACTGGGGGGCGAAGGGTTGCTGTCCCGTGCGGGCATTGCCGGTGATCGTCGGGCGGAGACCTTGACGATCGAGGAATTTGACCGTCTGGCACGCACCAGCCTCGGCGGCGACCAATAAAAAAGCGCGATCCCGAAAGGATCGCGCCCATTTCTATCCGATCAGGTCGGCGGAAGGAATCAGTCGAACAGACCGGTGCGCTCGATGCGCAGCTGACCACGATGCAGACCCAGATCGTCCAGTTCCTGATCCGTGCGGGCTGCCAGAATGCGGGCTGTACAACGCCGGGCGCGCTCGTTCTGCAGGCGCTGGTGAACAGCCTTCAACTGCTGGCGCACGGAGCCATGGACGGCAACGATTTGTGCGGGCAGGCTGCGGGAGGAAAGCAAACCCTGATTGAAGGTCGTGGTGGTCATGTGATCGGTTCCCTGAGGCACTGCCGGGCCTCCTTGGCATTGATTCGGAAGGCAGCGTCCTTGTGGTGATTATATGATCTATTTGCCTCTAAAAGCGGCGAGTAAAGAGTAAAAGACAGGCATGCATATGTTGCAGTGCAAAAAGAGATAAGGGCGGCAGGATGGCAACGGTGGAGACGGGACGGAATGCTCAGGCAGCGGCACGTCTCGCGGCCTTCAGGACGGTGATCACGGGACAGGGACTGGAAGGGTTCATTATTCCGCGCGCTGATGAGCATCTGGGCGAATACGTTCCGCCCTGTGCGGAGCGTTTGGCCTTCCTGACCGGGTTCACGGGGAGTGCTGGTCTTGCAGTGGTGTTGCGCCAGCGTGCGGCCCTGTTCACGGATGGGCGTTATACGCTTCAGGCCGCTCAGGAAACGGATTCCTCTCTTTGGGAGCAATGCCATATCATCGAGACACCTCCTCCGCTCTGGTTGGCAAACGCCGCAGGGAAAGGGGCGCGGATCGGCTATGATCCGCTGCTAACCAGCGAGGATGGGCTGGGTCGCTTTACTGCAGCGGGGCTGGACATGGTGCCGGTTGCCGCCAATCCGGTCGATGCGGTGTGGCCTGACCGGCCAGCGCCGCCTCTGGCTGCGGCCGTGCCTCATCCGCTGGAGAGGGCAGGGCAGGATTCCGCGTCCCGACGGACGGAGATCGGGGATGTCCTGGTCGAGGCCGGCGAGGATGCGGTGGTGCTGACGGACCCTGCTTCTCTGGCATGGCTGTTGAATATTCGCGGGCAGGATGTGCCTTTCACGCCCTATGCGCTGGGATTTGCGGTTCTGTTCGCGGATGGCAAGGTGGCGCTGTTCATGGCCCCGGAGAAAATCCCCGCTGCCACGGCGCAATGGCTTGGCGCTGACATAACCCTGCAGCCCCGGACGGAGCTGGCAGCAGCCTTGCAGGCGCTGGAGGGAAAAACCGTGCGGCTCGACCCGGCCACGGCTCCGGTCTGGTTTGCACAGGTGCTGCGGCAGGCAGGGGCCGTATTGAGTCCCGGGGCTGATCCCTGCGCTCTGCCGCGCGCCTGCAAGAACGCGGTGGAGCAGGCGGGGGCCAGACATGCCCACCGGCGCGATGCCGTGGCTCTGTGCCGTTTTCTGTACAGCCTGAATCCGCTGCGGGAGGGAGAAACCGAGGCCAGCGCCGCTGCCCGTCTGCTGTCGTTCCGGCAGCAGGCTGATGAGTTCAGGGGAGAAAGCTTTCCTGCCATCTCTGGTGCCGGAGAGCATGGCGCGGTGATCCATTACCGCGTCACGGTGGAAACAGACCGGCCTTTGCGATCGAACGAAGTCTATCTGATCGACTCCGGCGGCCAGTATCTGGATGGCACCACGGATGTGACCCGCACGATCTGGACCGGACCGGATGCACCGCCTGCGCTGTTGCGGGACCGTTTTACAAGGGTTCTCAAAGGGCATATCGCCGTGGCGACGCTGCAATTTCCGCAAGGGGTGGCCGGACCGCATATCGATGCGATGGCGCGCCGGTCCTTGTGGGATGTGGGGCTTGATTACGATCACGGCACCGGTCATGGCGTCGGCAGCTATCTGTCGGTGCATGAGGGACCTGCCTCTCTCTCCCGCGCGGGCCGTCCTGTTGCGCTGTGTCCGGGTATGATCCTGTCCGACGAGCCGGGTTATTATCAGCCTGGCGAATACGGCATCCGGCTGGAGAATCTGCTGCTGGTGCAGGAAAGGGACATGCTGGATACCGCCCGTCCTTTTCTCGGCTTCGAGACTTTGACCCTGGCCCCGTTTGATCGCACCCTGATTGAGCCTGGTTTACTGACAGAGGCTGAAAGGGTCTGGCTCGATACCTATCACGCCCGCGTCCTGGCAGAGATCGGCCCGCTGCTGCCCGCGTCGGAGCAGGCATGGCTGGAAGCCGCCTGTGCACCCCTTTCGAAGGAGGGCTGAGATGAGCACAACCCCGGCATTGCTGCACATCATCAGTCCGGAAGACTGGCAGAATGCTTTAAAGGAGGGTTGCTATGCGCCGCCGGGTCTGGAGCGGGAGGGATTCATCCATCTCTGTACTCCGGAGCAACTCTCTTTCGTGCTGAGGCTTCATTACCCTGATCAGGACGGTCTGCTGCTGTTGTTTCTGTCGGCTGATGACCTGTCCGCACCGTTGCGCTGGGAGGTATCGGAGCCGAATCAGCCGCCTTTCCCGCATTTATATGGCGCGATCAAGACCGATCAGGTTCTCTCGATAAGGCCGGTAACGCCGGAGGATCGGGCGTAGACAGATCCCCACAAGGCGGAACAGGGTGATGATCATCGGAAAAGGAAGCTGCTATGACTATTCGCAAGCTTTTATTACCGCTCCGTTGCCCGAGCCGTGGCCGATCCGCACTGGCGGTCGCGATACAGGCCGCTGCCAGATGGGAGGCCCAAATTCTGGCCGTTCACATCCGTACCGATAGCAGTGACATAGCACCGCTGGCTGCAGAAGGTCTGTCCGGTGCGATGGTACAAGACATGATCGAGGCGGTGGAGACAGAAGCACGGGAGCGGGGCGTGGCCATTCAGGCGATGATTGATGCCGTCACCCGTGACCGGCACCCCCCCGTCTCCATCCGGCTGGAGGAAAGGACAGGGCAGGAGGAGGACATCGTGGCATGGCAGGCCCGTGTGGCCGATCTCACCGTCATTGCCCGCCCGTCCGGGGACGATGATCTGTCCTCGACCGAGGCGCTGCACGCGGTGCTTTTTGACGGAGGACGCCCTTTGCTGATGGCGCCGGATCAGCCGGGGGATACGCTCGGCAACCGGGTCTGCATTGCCTGGAACGGCACGGTCGAAAGTGCGTCGGCTGTACGGGCCGTTCTGTCATGGGCGCAGAAGGCAGAGGCAGTCTGTATTCTGACGGCTGATTCCTATTACCGTCAGGGACCGGCGGCGGAGGAATTGGCGGATTACCTCGGCTGTCACGGTATTCGAGCGGATATTGCCCATTTCAACCCGCTCGATGGGAGTGTCGGAGCCGGGTTGTTACAGGCGGCAGAGGATTTTTCCTGCGATCTGCTGGCGATGGGGGCTTATTCCCATTCTCGCCTGAGACAGATGATTTTGGGGGGGGTGACGCGGCATGTGATGGAACATGCGCGTATTCCGGTACTGATGAAGCGATAGGGGTCAGGGAGCAAGACGAAACAGGCGGACATGCCGTTCGGTGCGATCTTCCAGCTCCAGCGTGGTCGGCACGGTATATTCGGCGAAGGCGGTCATACCTTCTTGCGGCAGATAGCTTCGTCCGGGATCAGCAATCCAGACCTCTGCTGTTTTCGCCATGTGTCGCAGCCACGGCATGATGTGGCGGGTCATGGGGGCCTCGTAACAGACATCGCCGCAGAGGATAAGATCCCAGCGGCATGGGTTTCCCACCACATCGCCTTCGGCCAGACGGACGGTCAGGCCGTTTTCAGTTGCGTTCAGCGTGGTGGCGGCCAGAGCCAGCGCATCTATCTCGGCTGCCTCCGCCTCCTGTGCACCACTGCGGGCGCAGGCCAAAGCCGCCAGCCCGCATCCCGCCGCAAAATCCAGCACCCGCCGGCCCTTCACCAGTTCGGGATGATCCAGCACGTGACGGGCAATGGCCTGACTGCCCGGCCACGCAAAGGCCCAGAAAGGCGGCTCGACATTCCGCTGCGCCAGCCAGTCTTCCGTGGCCTGCCAGATCGGGGTGATGGCGGTGGCCAGAAACAGCCCGAGCTCCGGCACCAGAGGCGCGCGGGACCAAGCCGTATTCTCGCGGATGAAGGCGGTGTCTTTCATGGCAACAATCCGATCCAGCCCCAAAGGAACGCGCCCGCCACGGCCAGCCCGATTCGGGTATTGGCCCGGAAAGCGCCCAGACAGGCTGCGGGATTGAGAATATCCAGCCTGTGTACCTGCCACAGCAGCAGCGCGGCGGGCAGAGTCAGTGCAAGGTCATAAAGCCATGGCAGCCCTGCCCTGATCCCGGCCAGAATCAGAAAAACCACCATCAAGGCGTAGCTTCCGCCCACGAAACGCCGCGGCATATGCACGAAACGGCGGGAGGTGGATTTGACGCCGATCACGGCATCATCCTCGATATCCTGAAATCCGTAGATGGTATCGAAACCGAGATCCCAGAAAATAGCGGCGGCATACAGGAACCCCACCAGCCACCAGTCCGGCCCTGTCTCCGCGCCTGCGGCGATGGCACCTGCGGGTGCGCCGAAGCCGAACGTGAATCCCATCACCAGTTGCGGCCACCATGTCACGCGCTTGGCGAGCGGATAGACGGCCACCAGCAGCAGGGATGAAGCAGCGGCTATTTGTGCCATGCGCGGAAGCTGGAGCAGAACCAGTAATCCCGCCAGCAGCAGCAGGCCGAGAAACAGTGCCGCCTGACGCATGCCCAGCAATCCGGCGGCCAGTGGGCGTCCGGCGGTGCGGGCGACGCTGCGGTCCAGATCACGGTCCCACATATCGTTGACGACGCAGCCCGCCGACCGCATCACGGCACTGCCGATCAAAAACAGCACGATCAGGCGCAGGCTTTCCCGGTCCGGTGGCCGTGCCGCCAGAATTCCCCATACACCCGGCAGAAACAGCAGCCAGATGCCGACAGGCCGGTCCAGCCTGGCGAGGAGAGCATAAGGTTGTATCCGGCGGGGCAGGTGGGCGATCCATCCATCGGGGCGGAGATCGGTATGAGGCCCCGTCATCTTCTCTGCCGTGTGGGCAGGGTTTGTGGCAGGATGCCCTGTCATGACAGCCTCGAATCGTTTTTCATCCGCCCGTGCCCCTTCCATCCGGCTGCATATGGACCACGCCCTGCGTGGGGGCGAGCATTTAACACTGGATACAGCGCGCGCCCATTACCTCGGCACCGTGATGCGGCGCGGGGTGGGGGATGCGCTCAGCCTGTTCAATGCCACGGATGGCGAATGGCGGGCTGTGATTGAGAGGATCGACCGCAAGGGGGCCACACTCAGCCTGACAGAGCAGATTCGTTCTCCTGCACCGGAAGAGGGGCCATGGCTGGTTTTTGCTCTGCTGAAGCGCACGAATACCGAACTGGTGGTGCAGAAAGCGACCGAGCTTGGAGTCTCCCGCCTGATTCCGGTAATGACCACTCGCACCAATGCCGAACGCATCAATACGGCCAGATTGGAAGCCATCGTGGTTGAAGCCGCAGAGCAGTGTGAACGCCTGACCATTCCGGTGCTTCAGGCGCCTCAGTCATTGCCGGCCCTGTTACGTGACTGGCCGGAGGATCGGCGACTCTATGCGGCAATTGAACGGTCCGATGCGGCGCATGCCAGAGGTGTGGCCGGGCCATCGGCCCTGCTGACCGGCCCGGAAGGAGGATTTGCGGAACAGGAACTGGTCATGTTGCGTTCTCACGCACGTGTTATCCCAATCTCTCTCGGGCGAACGGTGCTGCGCGCGGAGACCGCCGCCATTGCCGGGCTGGCCTTGCTGACAGCTCCGCCTGTGTCTGATATGCCGCTTGAGTAGCCGCAGGGATTCGACCCTGTAACGTTCCAGCCAATCAGGAAGCCGATGTCCAATCCAGGCGATGCCGATATCACTCCGGCGACCACGACCCGTCAGCTTGCAGATTATCTTGCCAGCGGCTGCCGTGAGCGTTCCGACTGGCGTATCGGCACCGAGCATGAGAAATTCGGCTTTTCTCTGACCGATCTGACTGCCCCTCGCTATGATGGTTCGGCTGGCATTGCGGCGCTTCTGGAAGGCCTGCGCGCTGTCAAGGCGGCAGAGGGCTGGACGCCGATTCTGGACCGGGGTCACTCGATCGGGCTGAAAGGTCCGGCTTCTTCCCTCGGTGCCTCCCTGTCGTTGGAGCCGGGCGGGCAGTTTGAGCTGTCCGGTGGTGCGCTGACGAATCTGCATCAGACAAGGCAGGAGTTTCAAATCCATTTCGCCGAGTTGCATCGCGTCGCGGCTCCGCTGGGTCTGGGTTTCGCGCCGCTGGGGTTCCAGCCGCTGCACAGCCGCGCCGCGATGCCGTGGATGCCCAAGGGTCGATACGAAATCATGCGTGCCTACATGCCCAAAGTCGGGACGCTCGGGCTGGACATGATGCTGCGCACCTGCACCGTGCAGGTGAATCTGGATACGCAATCAGAGGCGGATATGGTCCGCAAATTCCGGGTTGCGCTGGCTTTCCAGCCGGTGGCCACGGCGCTGTTTGCTAACTCTCCCTTCACGGAGGGCAAGCCGAACGGTTACCTGTCCTATCGCGCCCATATCTGGACGGATACCGACCCCCATCGCACAGGATTGCCGGACATTGTGTTCGAGGACGGGTTCGGCTTCGAGCGCTGGACGGAGTGGCTGCTGGATGTGCCGATGTATTTCGTGCATCGCCCCGGTGAGGGCTATGGTGGATATGTCGATGTCGCCGGAGCCAGTTTCCGTGATTTCATGGCCGGACGTCTGCCGGGCCGGGAAGGGGAGCGTCCGACCATCGGTGATTTCGCCGATCACACCACGACGGCTTTCCCTGAAGTCCGACTGAAGCGTTTTCTGGAAATGCGGGGCGCTGATGCCGGCAGTATGGCGATGATGCTGGCTCAATCGGCGCTCTGGGTTGGTCTGCTTTACGATGATGCTGCGCTGGAGGCCGCCACCGCGCTGATGAACCGCCATGGATGGCAGAGTCTGGTCGGGTTGCGGTCGGAGGTCGCAAGGCAAGCGGTGAACACGCCTTTCGCGGGTGGCACGGTACGCGACCTGGCCCGCGATCTGGTCGCCATCGCTGCTGACGGTCTGCGTGCCCGTGGGCAGGAGGAAGAAATATACCTCGATCCACTGCGGGACATCGTGGAAGGCGGCGCTCCAACACAGGCGGAGCACTGGCTGAACCGCTATCAGAGCGTCTGGGCAGGGGATGTGAGCCGGATTTTCAACGAGGCTCAGATCGCTTAACTGCCCTCATCCTCTCCATCATCATCCCCATCCGGTCCGTGAGCGTCGCCGGGCGAGGCTTTTCTGACCGCTGGATGGGCGGCGTGATGAGGAAGGCCGGAGGTGGTATCCTGTTTGGCTCCGGTTTCCTTGAGCCCTGCCAGAATAGCCTGTGCCAGGGCATGCGCCACGCAGCGATAACCCAGATCGTTATGATGCAGCCCGTCCGAGGCGATGAAATCAGCGTATGGGTGGCCCATATCCCGCCAGTGATCCATCAATTGCCCACGCTGGAACAGCGCAGCACCGGTCTTGTGGGCAATGGAGGCCATGGTGCTGTCCAGTAAAGGGCCTTCCTTGGTTGCGATGATACGGGGTGCACGCTGATTATCCATCAGCACCACATCGGCGGAAGCTTTGTGCATCCGGACGACACCGGCCGTGACCATCTTGCGGAATATGTCAGGGCTGATATTGCGCATCGCCCCATTGGCTCCGACCTGCCAGATTACGAGCTGAGGATGAACATCCAGCGCGTCACTTTGCAGGCGCGGGGTTTCCTCCGCCACGTCTTCCCCGCCGATGCCCCGGTTGATCACGGCGATATGGGCATGCGGCAGAGCCTCTGACAGTTCCTTCTGCAACAAAGCGGGGTAGGAGGCGCCAATATCTGACGACATCCATCCCTGCGTAGAAGAGGAACCGATGGCGACGATCACCACCT
Organism: Granulibacter bethesdensis; assembly: GCF_001889525.1. Lineage (NCBI taxonomy): Bacteria > Pseudomonadati > Pseudomonadota > Alphaproteobacteria > Acetobacterales > Acetobacteraceae > Granulibacter > Granulibacter bethesdensis. The sequence continues at coordinate 2,419,067 of NZ_CP018192.1, read as the reverse complement.
GTTCATTATCCTCCAGCGCATCCCGCAGATTTTTGAGATGCAGGGGCGGCATCTCGTAAGCCGGGCAGCTCGGCGGTGGGGAGGATGTTGCCACCTGGATGGAAGAGGAAGATGCAGACTTACTCTCCTGCATGGCATGGGCCATGAAAGGAACTGTGAGCGTACCAATGGCCGGAGCGGCGAATGCCAATAAAGCGCCGGTTTTCCAGACAATGCGATCTATCACGCCACGTTTGATCATTGGATGCTCTCAAGCCTTATAAGGGCTTACCATGAAACAGGAACTATCGCTGGCATGGAGAGAGCCGGGAGAAAAGCCTGAATCTGTTTAAATCTCATTCATCTTCAGAGTGCAGCAGGGGTGTATCCTTACCGATAGACCCCAGCCTTCCGGATTCTATCGGTCAGGATACACCGCAAACCGCAATGAAAACGTTCGTCCCGGTAATGAGGCAACCCTCTCAGTCGGCTGTACCGCCGATGGTCAGGCCGGTCAGTTTCAGCGTCGGCTGCCCGACACCGACCGGAACGCCCTGACCGCTTTTGCCGCAGGTGCCAATTCCAGGGTCCAGCGCAACATCCGGCCCGATCATCTCGACTTTCGTCAGACTGTCTGGCCCGTTGCCGATCAGGGTCGCACCCTTGACCGGGGCGGTAATGCGGCCATCCTCGATCAGGTAGGCCTCGCTGGCGGAAAACACGAATTTGCCGGAGGTGATGTCCACGCTGCCGCCGCCGAAATTCGCTGCGTACAGGCCGCGTTTCACCGAGCGGATCATTTCTTCCTTCTCATGCGTGCCGCCCAGCATGACGGTGTTGGTCATACGCGGCATCGGTGCATAGGCATAGGACTGGCGGCGGCCATTGCCGGTAGGGCGGACGCCCATCAACCGGGCATTGAGCCGATCCTGCATATAGCCGGTGAGAATCCCATCCTCGATCAACACGGTTCGGGAGGATGGGGTGCCTTCATCATCCACGGTCAGGCTGCCGCGCCGGTCCGGCAGGGTGCCGTCATCGACCACAGTGACGCCCGGTGCTGCGACCCGCTGTCCCATCAGCCCGGCAAAAGCGGAGGTTTTTTTGCGGTTGAAATCCCCTTCCAGCCCGTGGCCGATGGCTTCATGCAGCAGGATGCCGGGCCAGCCGGAGCCGAGCACGACCGGCATTTCCCCGGCCGGGGCCGGGCGGCTGTCGAGGTTGATCAGTGCCTGGCGCAGGGCTTCGTCGATCCCGTTTTTCCATGTTTCCTCAGTCAGCAGGCGATCATAGCCATAGCGGCCCCCTGTGCCGAAGCTGCCGCTTTCCCGGCGGCCATCCTGTTCGACGATGACGGCGATATTCAGCCTGACCAGCGGGCGCAGATCAGCGACGCGCAATCCATCGGCACGGATGATCTGCACGGCTTGCCATTCCCCCACGATCGAGGCCGTCACCTGCCGCACGCGGGCGTCTTTTTCCCGCGCATAGGCGTCGATGGTGGCAAGCAGGGCGGTGCGGGTGGCGAAATCGACGCTCGGCAGCGGGTTGGCGTCGCTGTAGAGCCGTGCGTTGGTCGCCCGCGGTGGCTCGGCGAGGGTACCGCCATGGCCGGAGGCGACGGAGGCTACTGTGGTGGCGGCACGGCGTAAGGCGGCTTCGCTGATCTCCCCGGCATGGGCATATCCGGTGGCTTCACCGGCGACGGCGCGCAGGCCAAAGCCCGTGGCGGTGTCGAAATTCGCGCCGCGAATGCGGCCATCATCCAGACTGACGACCTCGCTTTCGCGATATTCCAGGAACAGCTCCCCATCCTCGGCCCCGAGCAGGGCATCCTGTGTGATTTTCAGGGCGCTGTCCTGATCGAGGGTCGCGTCCGCCCGCTCGAAGAACAGATGATCGGTGGCAGCGAGGGCGGTATCGAGACTCATGACAACTCCTGCCCGGCTAGTGAGAAGAGGCCGGGGCATTGATGGAAGCGGTGCGGCCGGCACCACGCAGACTATGCAGGGTGACGATCGCGGCCGTCAGCAGCAGGACAGCCATGCCCTGATGTGCCACGGCCACTGGTACGGCGACGACACTCAGAAGCGTGGCGATGCCAAGCGCATATTGCAAGATCACTGCGACCATCAGCGGCAAAACAGCACGCCGGGCATTGCCGCCTCTGCGGAATCCGATCATCCCGGTGAGCAACGCGGTCAGGGCCGTCAATGTGGCCAGCAGGCGGTGATCAAACTGGACGGTGGGGATGTTTTCGAACATGGCCCGGGGGCCTTCGCCATAGCCTTCCGGGACCAGGCGTCCATCCATCAGCGGGAAGGTATTGTAATCCAGCCCGGCATGAATCCCGGCGACGAACCCGCCGGCAATGATGGTGATGCAGACCAGCCCCAGCGTGACTGCGCTCATCCGGCGTAGTCCCACCGTGCCGGGGAGTGGGCGCGGCTCAGGATTCAGGACCGAGAGCGCAGTCCAGAGCAAGGCGCTGTAAAGCAGCAGGGCAAAGGAGAGATGAACCACCAGACGATAGGGCGAAACCGCTGTGCTGTCCGGAAAAAAACCGGAGGCGACCATGAACCAGCCGACTGCACCCTGCAGCCCGCCCAGCACAAAAATCAGGATCAGGCGGGGGATCAGGCTGCGCTCGATCCGGCGCGTCACCGCCAGAAAGATCAGCGGCAGCAACAGAACCAGCCCGATCAGGCGTCCCCACAGCCGATGGGTCCATTCCAGCCAGAAAATATGCTTGAACCCGTCCAGCCCGAAGCCGTGATTGACCAGCGCGTATTGCGGGATCTTCTGATACAGCGCGTATAGCCGCTCCCATTCAGTCTGGGAGGCCGGTGGCAGCGTCCCCATCAGCGGTGCCCATTCCATGATGGACAGGCCGGAACCGGTCAGCCGTGTCGCCCCTCCGAGCATGACCATGACCAGAATCATGAAGCAGAGCGTGAACATCCATGTTGCAACCAGAATCCGGTTGCGCTGCTGCGGAGTTACGGCATGCTGCCACCCATGTTCGCTGCCATGGCGGGATGGAGAGGATGCGGCACGGATATGATCTGACATAATGCCCGCTCTATACCGGTTTCAGAGGCAGGCGAACAGCAGGCACGGCGATGGCAACTGTATGGGTCACCTGTATGGCTTGATGCTGCCGGGTCATGACGCTAACCGGGATGGCCATGGTCACAACCGAGCCTCCCGAGGCTGCTCCGTCCGTATCGCTGCGTGTCTCACCCCCTTTGTGGAAAAGTGTCGGCAAGCCGCTCCTGTTGATTGCCGGTCTGGTTGGGGCCGGTCTGATTATGCGCGGCCTGTCGGTTGAAAGACTGCGCAGCCCGGGTGGCTGGATGTCCTATCTGCTGCTGGCCGCCCTGTTCTGTGCAGTCGGAATGCCGCGTCAGGTAGTGGCTTTTGCGGGCGGATACAGTTTCGGCGCGGCAGAAGGATTTGGTCTGGCCTTGTCGGCCACCGCGCTGGGTTGCGTTGTCGATTTTCTCTGGGCACGGCTGCTGGCGCGTGCCTGGATGCGGCGTTTTCTGGCAAGACGCGAGCAGGGGGGGCGTCTGGTCAGGCTCAGCCGGCTTCTGGCCGTGCATCCCTTCAGCGCCACCCTGACCCTGCGTCTGCTGCCGGTCGGCAGCAATGTGCTGCTCAATATTCTGGCCGGCGTGCTGGATATCCGCCCCATCCCTTTTGTGGCGGCCAGTATCGTCGGTTTTATCCCTCAAACCCTGGTGTTCGTGCTGCTGGGCGGGGGCACCAGAATCGGTCATGGCGTCCAGCTGGCTGTGGCCATCATGCTGTTCTGTATGTCCATGATGCTTGGGTTCTGGCTGTATCGCCGTACCCGACTTGGCCGGGAGGCGATACAGCCGGATGAGAGCGTCAGTGCAGAGTGGCCACCAGCGCCGGATGACGAATCTCGCCCGGCGTGATCAGACCGGCCGCGGTCACGCGCACTGAATGGAGCTTGCCCTCAAGCTCGCGACTCCAGAAATCCAGAAATTTATGGAGTTCGGGAAAGCGGGGGGCCATGTCCAGCTCCTGCCAGATATAGCTCTGCAACAGGGCGGGATGATCGGGCAGGTGATAGAGAATTTCAGCGGTGGTCAGACGATAGTCCTGCAACTGACGGCCAAGATTCATAAGAGTGCCTCCTGACGGTAAAAAACCGGGCCTGCGCCGGTCTGACCGCAGCCCGTTTCAGAAGCGTGACATTGCAGTTTGAGTGATTTCAAGAAAAATGTTTCTTATCAATGGATTAGCACTCACGCTGCGCTGTGGCTGCCAAAAATTCACAGGATCCGAGCACCGAATTGCTTGAAAAATGAAATGAGCTGCCATACATGGCTGGCACTCCCCGAACGGGAGTGCTAACAAACGAGCCCATCAAGCGCCGGACAGAGGCGCACGAGTTTTATGGAGCGTTTTCCGATGGCAAGTTTCCGTCCCCTGCACGACCGCGTCGTGGTCCGTCGCCTGAACGCTGAGGAAAAAACCTCTGGCGGCATCATCATTCCTGACACCGCCAAGGAAAAGCCGATGGAAGGCGAAATCGTCGCCGTCGGCGCCGGCGCACGTAACGAGCAGGGCCAGATTCAGCCGCTCGATGTCAAGGCTGGCGATCGCGTGCTGTTCGGCAAGTGGTCCGGCACGGAAGTGAAGATCGACGGCGAAGAGCTGCTGATCATGAAGGAAAGCGACATTATGGGCATCATCGGATAAGGCTGCGCACGGCAAAAGCCTGCGCCTTTGTTCTGAATGAAGTCCTGTTTTCCTCCCCACAGACTGTAATCGAGAGAAACGACAATGGCAGCCAAAGACGTAAAATTCGGTGGCGACGCCCGTCAGCGCATGCTGCGTGGCGTGGACATTCTGGCCGATGCGGTGAAGGTGACCCTTGGTCCGAAAGGCCGTAACGTGGTCATCGACAAGAGCTTCGGCGCACCCCGCATCACCAAGGACGGCGTGAGCGTCGCCAAGGAAATCGAGCTGGCCGACAAGTTCGAGAACATGGGCGCCCAGATGGTGCGCGAAGTGGCCTCGAAGACCAATGACAAGGCTGGTGACGGCACCACCACCGCGACCGTCCTGACCCAGGCGATCGTGCGTGAAGGCGCCAAGGCCGTGGCCGCTGGCCTGAACCCGATGGACCTGAAGCGCGGCATCGACAAGGCCGTTGCCGTGGTGATCGAGGATCTGAAGGCCAACAGCCGCAAGATCACCAACCCCTCCGAGACCGCTCAGGTCGGCACCATCTCCGCCAATGGCGAAAGCGAGATCGGCCGTATGATCTCCGAGGCCATGCAGAAGGTCGGCAATGAAGGCGTCATCACGGTTGAGGAAGCCAAGGGCATCCAGACCGAGCTGGACGTCGTCGAAGGCATGCAGTTCGACCGTGGCTATGTCTCTCCGTATTTCATCACGAATCCGGAGAAGATGATCGCAGAGCTGGATAACCCCTACATCCTGATCCACGAAAAGAAGCTGGCCCAGTTGCAGCCTCTGCTGCCGCTGCTGGAAAGCGTCGTGCAGTCCGGCCGTCCGCTGCTGATCATCGCCGAGGATGTCGAAGGCGAAGCTCTGGCCACTCTGGTCGTGAACAAGCTGCGTGGTGGTCTGAAGATCGCGGCCGTCAAGGCTCCGGGTTTCGGTGATCGTCGTAAGGCGATGCTGGAAGACATCGCGATCCTGACCGGTGGTACGGTGATCAGCGAAGATCTGGGCATCAAGCTGGAAACCGTCACCCTTCAGCAACTCGGCACCGCGAAGCGCGTGCTGATCGAGAAGGAAAACACCACGATCGTCGAAGGCGCCGGTTCTCCCGACGACATCAAGGGCCGTTGCAGCCAGATCCGTGCGCAGGCGGAGGAAACCACCTCTGACTACGACCGTGAAAAGCTGCAGGAACGTCTGGCGAAGCTGGCAGGCGGCGTCGCGGTTATCCGCGTCGGCGGCTCCACCGAAGTCGAGGTGAAGGAGCGCAAGGATCGCGTCGATGACGCGCTGCATGCAACTCGCGCCGCGGTCGAGGAAGGCATCGTTCCGGGTGGTGGCGTGGCTCTGGCCCGTGCTTCCCTGAAGCTGGCCGATCTCGGGTATGACAATGGCGACCAGAAGGTCGGTATTGAAATTATCCGCCGTGCCCTGCAGTCACCGCTGCGTCAGATCTCCGAGAATGCGGGTGAAGACGGTGCGGTGATCGCCGGCAAGGTTCTGGAAAACGACACCTATAATTTCGGCTTCGATGCCCAGACCGGCGAGTTCAAGGATCTGGTGTCGGCCGGTATCATCGACCCGGCGAAGGTCGTCCGTACGGCTCTGCAGGATGCGGCTTCCGTCGCAGCCCTGCTGATCACCACCGAGGCGATGATTGCCGAGAAGCCGGAAAAGAAAGCTCCGGCTGGTGCGCCTCCGGGCGGCATGGGCGATATGGATTTCTGATCCATCCGTTCATCAGACGGTTGAAGGGCGGCCCTGGTGGCCGCCCTTTTTCTTTGAGCTGTGTTGAATCCCCAGATCAGAGACCTGTTTTTGGTCGATCCCCGAGGCGGCTTGTCATTGATCCGCAATTGACATCTGCGGAGCTTTCTGTCCCACTACAAACTGTCAATCGTACTTTTGCTTGCCTTGCTGCGCGTCCGTTCCCGGTGAGAGTGTTTTTCGGAACATATGCACCGGTGCCCCACCGGGGGGAGCCTTCAAGTAATACAAAAGGCTCGGTTGTCGATCACCGCACAATGTGTGTGGTGTTAACGACGGAGAAGTGACGCGCTATGGCTACGGGTACAGTTAAGTGGTTCAATGCTACAAAGGGCTTCGGATTCATCATGCCGCAGGATGGCGGTAAGGATGTGTTCGTGCATATCACCGCTGTTCAGGCGGCTGGTCTGCGTGGCCTGGACGAAGGTCAGAAGGTGACATACGAAGTTGCGATGGAACGCGGCAAGGCCGCTGCCACCAACCTTCGCGTGGCTTGATTGATTGCTCAGTCAGCCTGATGCTTTACCGCATCGGTCTGGTCTGGTCATAAGATCAAAAAACCGGTCGTTCCTGATGGAACGACCGGTTTTTTAATGTTCAGACATGGATAAAGACGTGTCAGCCCTTCTCCACCCGGCGAATCGACGTTCCGCCTGCCTCTGACAAGGCCTGTTCGGCACGATATTGCTGGTTCGTATCCTGTACGGAGACCGACAGGATCAGCGCATTGGCCTCTGCAGCTGTTTCACGCTTTTCGTGCCCGGCATGGCTGGCCGCCTGCCCGATGCCTTCCGCGGCACCTCCTGCAATTGCACCGCCTGCCAGCGCCGCCCCTACCACCGGCAAGGCTGCTCCGCCTGTTGCTACCACAGCCCCGGCAGCAGCCATAGCGCCTGCCGCCGCGGCGACTCCTGCCCCCAATGTGCGTAGCTGGCGATGATCTGTTTCCGTGGTGGGTGCCTCGACACTGCCATCGGGGCCAGCCTGGGCATTGTCCCGATTGGTCAGGGAAATGGCGCCACGGTCGATTCCGGCCTGCATCACACGATCAATGGCAGCCTGTACGGCTTCATCGCTGTCGAAATGGGCTTGTATGAGGGTTACGGAGGGCTGAAAATCCGGGCCTTGCTTGCTGTGATCGTGGCTCATTCCGTCATCTCCCATGGTTTTGGTGTCATGGAAGGCGAACGCTCCCTGGCGGCACATGTTCCGTCAGGTTCTGAACGGGCTGGTTCCGACAGGGTAAATAATCAGACCCGCTGGTGGCGCGCGCGGGTGCAGCGTTCGATGGCGGTAATGACAAGCGGGTCCAGATGCAGTTCGTGGGCCACCATTTCCAGCATACGCAATGAAGGCTGCTGGGCTTCGCTGCTGGCGGCGATGACTTCGCAGGCAAGAGCATAGGCGGTTTCGCGCAGCCGGTTCGGCAAGGCGTTGCGAATCAGACGGGAGGCATGGGCCAGCCCGTTTTCATCCCGCAGCAGATTAACCGTGGCGTCGGTCGCGCTGGCCAGTTCCGGAGCCGTGAAACCTTGAAAAACCGGCAAAAATTGGACCAATCCCGCCATCGTGCCGATTTCGCGGTCGGTGATCCCGCCATCGGCAGCCGCCACCAGCACCATCGTACACACAAGGGCTTCCTGGGGGGTCAGTGTTTCTCGGGTCAACATAGGAAAAAACTCGCTCATACTGGCAAGAGGTGCAAGCCGAAACGCATCAAATTCCGAATGGGTCGGCACCCATCACGTTTTTGTGTTCAATTCCCAAAAAATCGGCTGTTTCTGCCGCGGCTTCCGCCAGCCCAACCCGTCTGACCGTGACGCCGGGGGGAAAGGCGGAGAGAAGACGGCTGGGCGTCCGGCGGTCCAGCAGCACGAACACGCCCCGGTCGGAAGCGCTGCGCACAAGTCGCCCGAAAGCCTGTCGCAATCTCATGCGTGTGATGCGCTCGTCATAAGCTGACGGCATGCCGCCAGAAAGATGCATACGGCGTTCCCGATGCAGAATGTCCGGACGCGGCCAAGGCACACGTTCGAACGCAACAAGTCGCAGGGCGCGACCCGGCACATCGACCCCGTCACGCATTGCATCGGTGCCGAGCAGACAGGAATCGATTTCGGTGCGAAAGACATCCACCAGTGTGGTGTTGTCCATGGCATCCACATGCTGGGCAAGGACTTGTATCCCCTTCGCTTCCAGGGCGGGTGCAATCCGTGCATGAACGGCGCGCAGCCGGGTAATAGCGGTAAACAGTCCTAATCCCCCTCCGCCTGCCGCCAGAAACAGGGTACGGTAGGCAGCGGCGAGTGCCGCAAGTTCGTACCCTGCATCGGTGATGATGAAGGCGCGCGTCTGTGTCGCATAGTCGAACGGGCTGGCCAGAGCGGCGCGGATAGCGGGGGAGGGCAGATGTGGTGCGCCGACTTGTGCTTCAGCCGCTTCCCATGCGGCGGCCTGATCCTCCATGCCGCCGTCGCGCAATGTGGCTGAGGTGATCAGCAATCCATGCGCGGGCGAAGCCAGCGTGGCGGTAAAAGGAATGGTCGGGTCCAGCCAATGCCGGTGCAGTCCGACATCCCGGTCGCCGGTATCGCCGCGTTGCAGGCGGATGAAATACACATGCTCCGGCCGGAGTCCTGCTTCCGGTGGCGGTGACTGGATTGCCAGCAGCATGGTGCGCCATGCTGAAAGCGGGTCGATGGCCCGGCGTCCCAGAGAGCGGCAGGTGGCCTCAATCCGGCTGCGGGTTGGCTGATCGAGCGTGTCGGACTCGCTTTCCAGCCGGTCGGCCAGACGCTGGCGGAGGGTTTTCAGCGGTTGGAGGATACGGTCCAGCGCCCGATCCAGCACAGCAGCAGCGTCAGGGAGTTCGGGCAGAACCGGATGCAGATCTGATTCAATGGCGGTGCGGGGCAGCCCGGTTTTGTCGTTTGACCGCGCCAGAGCCTGACGCCGCAGCAGATGCAGCAGGGCTTCCGCCGGATTTTGCCGCCCCGCCTCGACTCCGCCAAGGTCGGGCAGCAGGACGTTGCCGAGTGAAGAATCCAGATGTTCCTGTGCATTTTGGGCCGCTTCGGCCAGACGCATCTGCCAGCCTTGCGGGGGCAGAGCGGTGGCGGCGGTCAGGGCTGCTTCCAGCGGGGCCTGAAGGTCGGGATCATCGGCCACCAGTTCCTCAAGCCTGCGGCGCAGACCGCGGGCGCGGGAACGGCCGCCTTCTGCTCCGCGCAGCCAGCGACGGAGTTCGGCCGTTTCCATCCCTGACAGGATGGCCGAAAACGCACTATCGGCGGCATCGAAGACATGATGGCCCTCGTCAAAGACATAGCGCGTGGGAACTGTCGTATCGTCCAGTCCACCCCACACTGCCTGCGCCATGACCAGCGCGTGATTGGCCACCACCAGATCGGCCCCGCGTGCCCGCCGGATGCTGTGTTCCACAAAGCATTTCTTCCAGTGGCCGCATCCGGCGTGAATACATTCGCCGCGCCGGTCCGCCAGTGCTGGCAGCAACCCGCCACCAAACAGTTCCGGAAGCCAGCCGGGGAGATCGCCGCCTTGCAGATCACCATCTTCCGTCACCAGTGCCCAGCGTGCCAGCAGCGCGAGCGGAATGGTGCGGGTATGCGCCAGCCCTGCCACGCTGGCCACGGCGTCCTCGAAATTCAGCAGGCAGAGATAGTTCTCCCGTCCTTTGCGCAGCACGGTTTTCTGCCGCCTGATGACGGGATCGGGAAATAGCCGGGCCAGCTCACCCTCGATCTGCCGTTGCAGATGGCGGGTATAGGTGCTGATCCAGACGGAACCGTGGTTACGCTCGGCCCACAGGCTGGCAGGGGCGATATAGCCCAGCGTTTTGCCGGTGCCGGTGCCTGCCTCGGCCAGCACCAGATGGGGATCGCCCCGGCTTTGTCTCGGTGCAAAGGCGGCGCTGGCGGCACCCGCATAATCCGCCTGTCCTGGTCGTTGCTCCGCATCAGTGCCGAGAATGCTGCGCAGGCGGCTCCTTGCCTCGGCATCGCTGACCGGGTGGGAAGAGGGTGGCGGCGCGGGCGGCAGGTCTTCCCATTCCGGCAGTCGGTTCCAGATTCTCAGCGCGTTGGCCTGTGCGGCGGCATCGGGCTGGCCCAGCGCCTTCATCACATAAGGTGCCCATGCCCAACCGCTTTGCCCCATCCGTGCGGCGAGAGCCGCAGCGTCGCGGTTCAACGGTGTCATGCGTCCGGCCTGCAACCGGTTCAGCAGATTGGACGTCAGTCGGGACAGGCTGGTGACCTGTTCCTCCAGACACGGTCCTGGCGGTGGCAGATCAAGCGCCAGCGCCAGCCCGCGCGGGGTGGGGGAGGCGGTCTTGCCAGGCAGCACGAAAGCAAACAACTCCAGCAGATCAAGGCACGGCATGGCATGGCCATGCAGAGCGAGCCGGTTCAGGGTGGCGGGCGCATGAATAACCAGCACCGGTGGCAGTGTATGCAGCATGGCGGCGGCTCTGGCGCTGCTGGTCTGGTGCAACACGCCATCCGGATCAATGAGTGCTGCCTGTCCGTATCCGGCGACAAGGGCGGCATACCCTGCCTGTGAAGAAGATTCCTGCTGGATGATGCTGGGGGGGCGGGACTGCATCAGACCTTTATAGGGCTAAGCAGACTGGCCGCCAGAGCGTATCTGCGGATCGTGTCGCTGAGTAGATCAGGCAGCATTTCCTGCCGGTCAGCGGAGCCATGTTCACGGCTCCGATTGACCGGACGGCCTGCCGTTTCTAGCTTGCGCCGCATGGTGACGTCTTTATCCGCTTCTTCCCCCTCTGATCCCTCCTCTTCCGGCCCTGTGCCGGAGGTTCCCAAGGCATGGCCTTTTGAGGAAGCGCAGCGCGTTTCCGCGCGTCTGGCTGCAACCGGAAAAAAGGAGGCGCTGTTCGAGACCGGCTATGGCCCATCCGGCCTGCCGCATATCGGCACGTTCGGGGAAGTGGCGCGCACCTCCTGGGTGCGGAATGCCTTTACGGAGCTGATCGGCCTGCCATCCCGCCTGCTGGCTTTCAGCGATGATATGGACGGGCTGCGCAAGGTGCCGGATAACGTCCCGAACAAGGAGATGCTGGCTGAATTCATCGGCCGTCCGTTGACCAGTGTGCCGGATCCGTTTGGCACCCATGACAGTTTCGGTGCTCATAACAATGCCCGGCTGCGCAGCTTTCTGGATGGGTTCGGCTTTTCCTATGAATTCGCATCCTCCACCGAGTATTATCGGTCGGGTCGGTTCGATGTGGCCCTCCGTCGTCTGCTGGAAGTGTATGAGGAGGTCACCGCTGTCATTCTGCCGACACTGGGGCCGGAGCGCCGGGCGACCTATTCTCCTTTCCTGCCGCTTCATCCGGAAACCGGAATTGTCATGCAGGTGCCGATCGAGCATCGCGATGTCGAGGCTGGAACGATCGTCTGGCGGGACGAGAGTGGCAAACGTTTCGAGACGCCGGTCACCGGTGGTGCCGCCAAGTTGCAGTGGAAGGCCGACTGGGCGATGCGCTGGTACGCGCTGGGCGTCGATTACGAAATGTCGGGCAAGGATCTGATCGACAGCGTGCGGCTATCCTCCCGCATCTGCTCCATTCTCGGTGGGCAGCCGCCGGTGACGCTGACCTACGAGCTGTTTCTGGACGAGCATGGTCAGAAAATCAGCAAGTCGAAAGGCAATGGCCTGTCCGTCGAGGAATGGCTGCGCTATGCCCCGCCGGAAAGTCTGGCGCAATACATGTATAACGCGCCGCAGCGGGCCAAGCGCCTGTATTTCGACGTGATCCCGCGTGCTGCCGATGAATATCTCGCCCATGCCGACAAAGCTGCGACTCAGGATGAGACCGCGCTGAAGACCAATCCCTCCTGGCATATCGCCGGGCGGCAGGTACCGGAACAGCGCAGCCCGCTCAGTTTCGCGATGCTGCTCAATCTGGCCAGTGTGGTGAATGCGGAGAACGCTGATATTCTGTGGGGCTTCATCCGCCGCTACTGCCCCGGCGCCACGCCGGAGAAGCAGCCTTTTCTGGCGCGGCTGGCCGATCATGCGGTGATGTATTATCGCGATTTCGTGCTGCCGCAGAAAAATTACCGCGATCCGACAGAGACCGAGCGGGCAGCCCTTGTTGATCTGCGTGATGTGCTGCGGAGTATGGAACCGGATGCATCCGAAACCGTCCTGCAGAATGCAGTGTTCGAGGTCGGCAAGAGACATGAATTCGCAGAATTACGCGCCTGGTTCGGCTGTCTTTACCAGGTGCTGTTGGGGCAGGCGGAGGGGCCGCGCTTCGGTAACTTTGTTGCCGTCTACGGCGTTGCTGAAACTGCTTCTCTGATCGAGGCCGCCCTTGCGCGCCAAAACACTCCAACGGCTTGACGCAAAGCGGATCCGCCAGCTGAGGCTGCTGGTTCGCGGCAAGCGGATTCTGCGGCGGGCCCCCGCTTTTCTGGGGATTTTGCTGCTGATCGGTGCGATCTATGTGGTGCAGAGGGAATTCCGCCATCTGAAGGTGGATGACATCAAACGCGCATTGGAGGAGATCCCCAATCGCGTACTGTGGATCTCCGCCGGATATACTCTGGTTTCCTATGCCGTGCTGACTTTGTACGATAGGCTCGGCACGATTTATGCCGGACGGCGGGTCAGTTACTGGAAGGTCTCTCTGGCGTCTTTCTGTGCCTATTCACTGGCGCATAATCTGGGGTTTGCGGCGGTTTCCGGCGCTGCTGTGCGATATAGGTTGTATGCGCACTGGGGCCTGACACCGGTCCAGATTGGAAAGGTCATCGCCTTTTGCAGCTTGACCTTCGGGTTAGGCGGCATGGTGCTGGGCGGGGCGATCCTGCTGTGGGAGCCGGAATCAGTCCCGTTCTTCGGCCAGTGGCTGCCGGGCTGGGGTATGCATTTGCTGGGTCTGCTCATGTGGGCGGTGGTCGCAGGCTATGTAACCCTGGCGCGCATGTTCGGTACCTTCCAGATGTTCGGTCATGAGATATCACTGCCGGGCGCACGGATGGCAGTGTTGCAGGTTCTTCTGGCAACGGCGGATGTGGCAGTGACAGCGGCTATTTTCTATGCGTTGCTGCCGGAAGCGGAGGGGCTGACCTATCTGCGTTTTCTCGGGGTCTATCTGTCATCCTACACAGCCGGGCTGGCGGCCAATCTTCCCGGAGGACTGGGCGTATTCGACAGCGCCATCCTGATCGGGTTGTCAGGCTGGCTGCCCCCGCCCCAGATCGTCAGTGCGATTCTGGTTTTTCGTCTATATTATTACATTATCCCGCTTTTCGTATCCGGCGCTCTTTTTGCAGGGAACGAGATTCTGCTGCGCGGCCGTAAATCCATTCCGCCAGCGGATCAGGGACAGGACGCGTTGCCCGCCCCATCACGCTGGAGCGCACCTGATCTGGCCGTGGGGGCTGCAACCGGGGCTGTGGCTCTGAGCGGGTCCCTGTTGCTTGGCCTTAATTTCGTCGATCCCAATCCGGATCTGTCCTGGCTCGGTATTGATGCGTTTGATGCAGCGAGGGAGGCAGAGATGTTTTTCCCTTCCCTGCTCGGAACCGGTCTGCTGGTCATGGCGGTCGGTCTGGCGCAGCGGGTGCGTCTGGCGTGGGGAATGACCATTCTGCTGCTGCTCAGCGGGGCTGCGGTCTCGCTGGCGAGGGGGGAAGGGTTGTGGGTTTCAGCCGTCCTGATTTTGACCGGATTGCTGCTGGCTCCATTCAGGGAGGCGTTTTACCGTCAGGCCCGTTCTCTTCGTGATCGGATGCAGGCCGAAACGGTGGTACCGCTTTTTGCCCTGGTGATTTGCCTGCTGATGCTGGCAGGGTTCGAGCGGCATGTGAGCGGACTGGCAGGGGCATCCTGGTGGAGTGTTGTCCTGTCGGCGGATGTACCCAATGCGATCCGTGCCAGTGTGGCCGGGGCGGTACTCGCAGGGCTTGCGGCCATATGGGGACTGATTCGTCCGGCGCATGTGACCTTTCAACCATGGACGCCCGAATGGCGGATGCGTTGTGCCCGTATGAACGGGCTCAGCATTCCCAAAGCTGATGGTGTCGTTCTGGGGGAGGCAGCGCAGGCAGGGATTCCGTTCTGTCGCGTTGGATCGCTTCTCCTCGGTTTGGGTGACCCCACAGGGCCAGAGGCAGACCGTGTCTCTGCCGTGTGGCATCTCCGCGATCTGGCGAGTCAGGAAGGGCGGGAGACTGCTTTATGGGGTGTCGGGGAGACCTACCTTCAGGTGTATGCTGATCTCGGGCTTCAAGCTGTGCCACTGGATAAGGACGGGTTGCCGCTCTCCGGGGGGCAGGGAAGGCTGGAGGGTCTCTATCTGGTGTGCAGGGCCGAGCGTGATCTGCAAACGATTCTGCCGGCTTTGTCCGGGCTGATGAGGCCTTCCCACCTGGCAGAATAAGCTGTGTTTCGCGTTGTATCGGTATTTCCCCCCACCCCTATCCCCTTCCGGCATGATCAAAGGCTGGATGACTCTGTTCTGAAGCCCCTCAACTGGGGCAGCATAGCTTCCCTGTTGCCGAACCCCATCGTCGAGGTCTGATTGCAATCATGAGAACGCGCATCAGTGAGGGTCTGCCCTATCCACTGGGAGCAACCTGGGATGGGCTGGGCGTTAATTTCGCGCTGTTTTCCGCCAATGCGACAAAAGTCGAGCTCTGCCTGTTCGATTCTTCAGGCATGCGGGAGTTACAGCGGATTGAATTGCCCGAATATACCGATGAGGTCTGGCACGGCTATTTGCCGGATGCCCGGCCAGGGCAGGTCTATGCCTATCGTGTACACGGCCCCTATGCGCCGGAAGTCGGGCACCGGTTCAATCCACACAAACTGCTGCTTGATCCTTATGCCAAGGCGATGGTGGGCGATCTGCACTGGGATGATGCCTGCCACGGCTATATCATCGGCGATGAGAATGAAGATCTTTCATTTGATACGCGTGATAGCGCACGATTCATGCCGAAATGCCGGGTGATCGATTCCGCTTTCACCTGGGGTAGAGATCATCCCCCCAGCGTGCCATGGGAAAAAACGGTTTTCTACGAAACTCATCTGCGCGGCTACACCATGCGTCATCCCATGGTGCCGGAGCCTTTGCGCGGCACTTTCGCCGGTATGTCGGTGAAGGAAGTGGTGAAGCATATCAGATCGCTCGGTGTGACCTCCATCGAGTTTCTGCCGGTTCATTACTTCGTGAATGATCGTTTCCTGATCGAACAGAATCTTTCCAATTACTGGGGCTACAACACGATCAGCTTTTTCGCACCCCATCCACGTTATTCCGCCACCGGTGCAGTGGCGGAATTCAAGGAGATGGTTGCGCATCTGCATGATGCCGGTCTCGAGGTGATTCTGGATGTTGTCTATAACCACACTGCCGAAGGAAATGAGCGGGGCCCGACCCTTTCTTTCCGCGGTATCGACAATGCCAGCTATTACCGGCTGGCCCCTGATCCACGTTACTATATCAACGATACCGGCACCGGAAACACGCTGAATCTGTCTCATCCCCGGGTGTTGCAGATGGTGACTGACAGCCTTCGCTATTGGGTGGAGGAAATGCATGTTGATGGTTTCCGCTTCGACCTCGCAACTATTCTTGCCCGTGAAGCGTATGGATTCGATGAAGGAGGCGGCTTTCTGGACAGCTGCCGGCAGGATCCTGTTCTCTCCCGCGTGAAACTGGTGGCGGAGCCGTGGGATCTGGGGCCGGGCGGCTATCAGGTCGGTGGTTTTCCGCCCGGCTGGGCCGAGTGGAACGACCGGTTTCGCGATACAGTGCGTGGTTTCTGGAAAGGGGAGGAAACAGCCTCCGCCATGGCTGCGCGGCTATGCGCTTCGGCCGATATTTATAACCGTCGTGGGCGCAAACCATGGGCCAGTGTGAATTTCGTCACTGCACATGACGGGTTTACCATGCAGGATGTCGTCACCTACAACGACAAGCATAATGAGGCGAATGGCGAGGATAACAAGGACGGCCATTCTCATAACCGTTCCTGGAATTGTGGAGTGGAGGGGCCGAGCGACGATCCGGCGCTCTGTGCATTACGGGAGCGGCAGAAGCGGAATCTGATGGCGACGCTGTTCCTTGCGAAGGGAACGCCGATGCTGCTGGCGGGCGATGAGTTTGGACGCACGCAGCAAGGCAATAACAATGCCTATTGTCAGGATAACGAGATTTCATGGGTCGACTGGGACATCGATGCGGATGGTCATACCCTGATAGCCTTTGTGCGGACGCTGATTTCCTTGCGGGAGCGGTTCCCCATCCTGCGACGCGGACGTTTTCTGACGGGTGCATATGATGAGGAACTCGGTGTTCAGGATGTCACCTGGATCGCTGCCAGTGGCGACACGATGGAACCTGCCGATTGGGAAAACGGCACACGGTGTTTCGGCATGCTCATGGACGGGCGAGCACAGGCCAGTGGTGTCAGACGGGCCGGAACGGACACCACGCTGCTGGTGATTTACAACGCCCATCATGAGGAGGTACCCTTTCATTTACCACCCTGTGCCGGGGCACGGCGATGGGAACTGACATTCGATACCAGTCAGCCGGAAGGTGCCAAAACCCGTGCCTATCGGATTGGGCAGGTTTATGCTGTCACGGCGCGATCAGTGGTTCTGTTCGCACTCCAACCCTGACGATTATTGAGGGGCTTGATAAGAAAATTGAGGCTTACAGCAGAGACGGAATGTGCTGATGTAACCACCGTTCATCCGATGATGATTGAAGTTGCTTGACCTTTTAAAAAGAAAAAAAGGAACGTCCCTTGAAAGCTGTTATACGCTGATGGCCGGGCAGTTAAAACGGGATGTTGGTCCCTGGGCACTGATGTTTACCGGCCTGGGCTCGATTATCGGCTCGGGTTGGTTGTTCGGGGCCGCGAGGGCTGCCAATCTGGCAGGGCCAGGGGCCATTTTTGCCTGGTTGATGGGAATGGGAATCGTGCTGCTTTTCGCCCTGCTGGGGGCGGAGCTTGGTACGATGATGCCTGAATCCGGTGGTATGGTGCGATATGCACGGTACAGCCATGGTTCCCTGCTTGGATTTTTCACCGCCTGGGCCAACTGGATTTCCATCGTCAGCGTTATTCCTATCGAGGCTGAAGCCTCGGTTCAATATATGAGTTCATGGCCCTATCCATGGGCACAGCATCTTATGGTGAACGGGGAGCTGAGCGGATTTGCGCAGCTGCTGGCAGCGGGATTGGTCGTTGTTTATTTTCTGCTGAATTACTGGGGCGTGAAGTTGTTCGCGCGTAGCAATTCAGTCATTACCGTGTTCAAGATCATCATTCCGGCTGTAACGGCGGTGGCGCTGATGGCCTCTTCGTTTCATCCCGGCAATGTGAGCGGTGCCACTTCAGAAGGCGGTATGCTGCCTTATGGGCTGGCGGGTGTGCTGACCGCCATTGCCACATCAGGCATCATCTTCGCCTTCAACGGATTTCAAAGTCCTTTGAATCTGGTAGGAGAAGCACGTAATCCGGCGCGTAGTGTCCCGTTTGCGGTGGTCGGTTCCGTGCTGCTGGCGGGGGCAATTTATGTACTGCTTCAGGTTGCTTATCTGGGTGTTGTCGATCCGGCCAGAATCGTAGACGGATGGGCGCATGTAACGTTCAACTCACCGTTTGCGCAGCTGGCGCTGGCCCTTAATCTGAATTGGCTGGCGCTTCTGTTATATCTGGATGCATTTGTCAGCCCGAGCGGTACCGGCATCACCTATATGGCCAGTACCACGCGTATGGTTCATGGCATGCAGCGCAATGGTACGGCACCCGATATGCTGGGTGCCGTGCATCCCATCTACGGGATTCCTCGTGGAGCATTATGGTTTAATCTTGGTGTCTCCTTTATCTTCCTGTATTTCTTTCGCGGCTGGGGAGCTTTGGCGGCGGCGATCTCTGTGGCAACAGTCATCAGCTATGTCATGATTCCGATCTGTGCGATGAGCTTGCGTCGTACGGCGTCTGACATGAACCGTCCGGTGCGTGTGCCAGGAATTAATGTGATCGGCCACTTCGCTTTTATGTGTGCTTCCCTGCTTCTGTACTGGGCGCGCTGGCCGCTGACCGGGTATATTATCCTGTTGCTGGTCGCGGCCCTGCCAATTTATTTCTATTACCAGACCAAAAACGGTTGGACCGGGGCCAGAGATGATGTGAGGGCTGCACAATGGTTCATTCTGTATCTGCCGGTTATGGCGGCTCTGTCATGGGCAGGGAGTGATAAGTTCGGAGGGCATGATTATCTGCCCTATGGATGGGATATGGCGATCGTGGCAGCGATTTCGCTGGTCTTCAGCCATTGGGGAGTACGCAGTGGCTGGCGCACCGATGCTCTTGAGATCGCCGCGAAAGAACACGCTGCTCAATAAGGGCGGCGCTGCGGGCTACCTCGGAGCGTTTATAATCGCCTTTGCTGTCTGGTTGCCGTTACATGCACGCTTATCGCAAGCACAGTGACGGTAGCCCCCAGCAGGCACAGCGGCGTCCAGCCCCCTTGATGCCATACGAGGCTGGCCAGCATTGATCCGGCTGCCCCTCCCAGAAACATCAGGCCCATATAGATCGTATTGATACGCGCACGTGCATCCGGGCGGAGTGCATAAATACGATGCTGATTGGAGACCTGGGTTGCCTGCACGCCCAGATCCAGCAGCACAACGCCGGCGGCAAGTCCGGCGATGCCTGGTACGGCGTAGAATACGCCCCAGCTTGTCAGCACCAGAATCAGGCCGAGCCCGATCATCAGCGCCGGCCCTCGCCGATCGGCCAGGCGTCCGGTCACAGGGGCGATCAGAATACCGGCAATGCCGAGGATACCGAACAATCCGGCTGCGCCCGCCCCCAGTTCAAAAGGAGGTTGTTCCAGTCGCAATGCCAGAATGGACCAGAGCATACTGAAGGCAGCGAACTGTCCGATCTGGATAAAGGCCGCGTGTCGCAGTACCGGTTCCTGCCGCCATAACGTGCCAAGCGACAGCAGCAGCGAGCCATAGCGGGTGCGCGTGACCGGTGGCAGAGAAGGCAGCATAATCGCCAGAGCGACAGCCGCCAGAAGATCAAGCACGGCTCCAGCCTCGAAAGCAGCGCGCCAGCCGACCATATCCGTGACCCAGCCGGACAGGGTACGGCTGAGCAGAATGCCGCAGAACAATCCGCTCATCACCATTCCCACTGCTGCACCGCGGCGAGAGGGGGCAGCCAGCGCGGCCGCCAGCGGCACAATCTGTTGGGTAACCGAAGCGCCTAACCCGACCAGTACGGAAACAACCGCAAGCCCCGCGGCACTTTGTACCATGCTGGCCAGTATCAGGGCCAGTGCAGCTGCGAGTGTCTGGATCAGGATCAGACCACGCCGGGGCAGCATATCGCCCAGCGGGACCAGCAGCAGCAAACCCAGCGCGTAGCCGAGCTGGGTTGCGGTTGGAATCATTCCGATGGCCATCGGATGACCGGGGAATTGCACGCTGATCGCCCCGAGCATCGGTTGATTGTAATAGATCGCCCCGACTGTGCACGCGACACAGACGGATAGAACCCATTGTATCCAGGGGGATACGCCACCAGAAGTTTCGGAAGGGGGGTGCTGGCTGCTGCTTGTCGCAAACTGCGGAGAGTGCGAATTTTTTGACATGAGACCAGTCCAATATCGTATGGACAGCGCTCTTCAAAGGATTAAGCACTGATGATGGATATGCTGGCCCTGGCTTTATCCGCTTTGGCTTTGCTGGCGGTTGTGTGGATGCTTCTGTCTCTGCCGTCACGTCTGGCGGCGGCGGTGGAGCAATCCCATGCGCGGGGCCGTGATGAGACGGAAGCGATGCGTCGGCATCTGCTGGATATGGAACGCGCCTTGTCGGCGGCATTGCGTGATGCGAACACGGAAGCCATGGGGCGTATTTTCTCGGAGGTTGGCACCGCGACCGGCGCATTGCGTCAGGATGTCACCGGGTCTCTGGGGGCGTTGCGGGATGCACAGGGCCGCGCCATCGGTGATCTGCATGCCGCATTGAGAGAGGGGCTGGACCGGCTGCGTGAAAGCAGCGAGACCAGATTGAAGGAAATCCGCACGGCGGTGAACGAGCAGCTTCATGCTGCGGTTGAAAAGCAGATGACGGAGAGTTTCGCCCGCGTCATCGACCAGTTCACCGCAGTTCAGAAGGCGATGAGCGATGTGCAGGCAGTCACGGCGCAGATCGGTGACATCAAGCGCCTGTTCAGTAATGTGAAGACCCGTGGCGGCTGGGGGGAAGCGCAGGTGCGCGCCATGCTGGACGACGTGCTGCCGCCGGGCAGTTATGAAACCAATAAACGCCTGCGTGATGATAGTGATGAGGTGGTGGAATTCGCCGTCATCATGCCGATGAAAGGGGATCGACCGGTTTACCTGCCGATCGATGCCAAATTCCCGGTGGAGGACTATGAACGCCTGCTTGCTGCCTCGGAGGCAGGAGATGTGGAGGCGGAGCGGATGGCAGTGGCCGGTTTGACACGTCGCATCAAGGATGAGGCGCGCAAGATCGCGACGAAATATGTGCTGCCGCCGCGTACGGTGGAATTCGCCGTGCTGTATGTGCCGACGGATGCGCTGTATGCGGAAATCGCCCGTGTTCCTGGCCTGATCGACGAGGTGGGACGCCTGCATCGTGTGCTGGTGCTCGGGCCGAGTGTGTTTCCGGCTTTGCTGCGGACCATCCATCTCGGCCATGTCACGCTGGCGCTGGAACAGAAGGCCGATCAGATCAGAACGTTGCTGGGTGCAACCAAAACCGAGATGGAGCGCATGGATAAGGTGCTGGAGCGTCTGGCCAAACAGGCTGGTACCTTCAGCAACACGATTGAAACGGCCCGTGTCCGCACGCGGGCCGTCGCCCGCACCTTGCGCGGTGTCGAGGGAAGGGAACCGGAGGAAGCTGAGCGTCTGCTTGCTACGGGAGAAGCCGGAACAGAAGAGGCTGAGGAGGGCCTGTTTTAACGGCTGACCCCATTGTGCGGCGCTGATTTATTGGAGCGGCAGGAACAAGTCGGTGACGGCCTGATGCTCCGCAACATCGGGGAACAGGGTGATACGTTGACAGTACAGCGGAAAATCTCCCGGTGTTTCATTGCTGATCGGTAACCAATCATCGCCGGATCGCCGCGATGCGTCATGATGGCAACCGGTATCGGGTCCGTTTCGCGGATGGTGATATCTTCTATTGTGAAACGTAGCTGTGTGCATCTGCTTCTGGCCTGGTCGAGTGGTTCAAATGTTTCCAGCAATTGTTGCCAGTCCGGCTTTGTCCTGAATGTGGAAGGGGATTGTCCGAACTGTTTCCGGAAGGCTCTGCCGAAGGCATCCGGTGCATCGTAACCGGCATCCAGCGCAATATTGGTAATCCGCTCGGCATTGCGATAGGCCAGTCGGAAAGAAGCCCGCTTCAAGCGACTGAGCTGAATATAATTGTGAACGGACAGGCCAAACAGCGCTGTGAATTGCCGTGAAAATGATATTTTGAAAAAGCCGCTATATTGCTCAGTATTTCGACGCTCAGCTTATCGTCGAGATGGTGGTCAATGTAATCGAGCACTCTCTGCATACGGCTATGATAGTGTTGAAGTGGTACCTTCATGGCTGCTCCCCCGTGAAGGCACCATTCTGGACGCGCACAGTCATGGCGCGCGCGACCGATCTTGCGGTTTTGGAGAAGATCACCCTGAATCAGATGGTATCCGGAGTAACAAACCCACCACTTCGCAGGATGAAATCAGCGATTTCTTGCACACCTTGCTGATCTTTCAGATTGGTGAACAGGAACGGGCGCGTTCCACGCATCTTGCGGGCATCACGGTCCATCACCCCCAGATTGGCGCCCACCAGAGGGGCGAGATCGATCTTGTTGATGACCAGCAGATCGGATCGCGTAATGCCGGGGCCACCTTTGCGGGGGATTTTATCGCCGGCCGAGACGTCGATGACATACAGCGTGAGGTCAGCCAGTTCGGGTGAGAAAGTGGCCGCAAGATTATCGCCGCCGCTCTCGATGAACAGGATATCGAGGCCCGGGAAACGCTGGCTCAGATCACGCACCGCGGCGAGGTTGATGGAAGCATCCTCACGAATGGCAGTATGTGGGCAGCCGCCTGTTTCCACACCCATGATCCGTTCAGGCGAGAGGGCACCGGAACGTGTCAGAAATTCCGCATCTTCCCGTGTGTAGATATCATTGGTGATGACAGCAATATTGTAGGAATCACGCAAAGTTTTGCAAAGACGGTCTGTCAGCGCGGTTTTGCCGGAGCCAACCGGTCCCCCGATTCCCACCCGGAACGGGCCATGTGCGAAGCGGTCGGAAGGAGAATGGGCGGTCATGATCGGAACAGCCTCGTATATTGCGTTTCGTGACGGATAGAGAACAGATCGAGCATCGGTGCGGCCGAGCCTGCGTCTTCCAGTGCTGTGTTCAGCCCGTGATCGGTGGCGCGCTGAAGATCATCCAGCAACGCAGCCTGTGCCCGTTGACCATCCGTCTGGCCCAGCGGAATCAGTCTGACACCGGCGGAGACCAGATTGGCGGCAAAGGCAGACAGATACCCGAACAAAGCGGCCCGCAGCGGAATTCCCTGCCAACAACTGGCAACTCCGAAGGCGACGGGATGGACGATGCTTTCATCATGACGCGCGCAGAAAGCGGCAAAGCGTGGATCAGGCCATGCCGCCTGCGTTACATCGCAAAAGGCCCGCCCCTGTGCGGAGGTTTCCAGCGCGGTTTCCGCACTGCTGCGCCATGCCGCCCCCAGCACAGCAAGTTCATCGAGCAGCACTTGATCTTCTGCCTGAGCCGCCCGCCATGAAGCGGCGAGTAGTGGACCATCAATCGCTGCCGCCCCGTCATGAAGCACGGTGGCTACATAATCGGCGAGGCTCTGCCGATGATGCACCAGACCATCCTCCACGGCGGTTTCAAGTCCATGGCTGTAAGTATAGGCCCCGACCGGATAGGCCGGAGACAGCCAGCTCAGCAGCCGGTACAGCGCGGCATCGCCAGTGGGGCCAGAGCTGGAGCCCGGATCGTCAATCATGCGTGTGGGGATGATCGTGTCCATGATCGTGTGGATATGTATGCTCATGTGGGTGACCATGGGCATGTGCGTGATGCCGGTTATGCTCGCCATACGCACCGCCTTCCGGATCGAACGGCATGATCACGGAACGCACATGCGCACCCAACCCCCGCAGCATAGTGACAATCACATGATCATCACGGATCAGAATACGATTATCGCTGATCTGGGCTGGAAGATGACGGTTACCGAGATGCCAGGCCAGCCGTGACAATTCGTCCGGACCATGCGCGGTAATCTCGATCAGAGGTTCCGGTGCGGCCCTCACGGCGATCAATGTGCCATCCTCGACCTGGATAGCGTCACCATCCCGCAGTACGGTTGTTTCGATCAGATCAAGCAGAATCCGGCGGCCTTGTTTGGTGGTGTAGAGCCTGCGGCGACGATGCCGGTCGTCATAATCCAGTCTTACGCTGTCATCGGCATGGGAGGCATTCCATTCGCCGCTGCGGCGGACGTGACGGGCGATAGGCACGATTTCGGTCATGATGGATCAATTCCTGCAACAGCATGGATAGTCAGAACAGAAAATACCGTTGCGCCATCGGTAATATTTCCGCTGGCTCACAGATCAGCAATTCACCATCGGCCCTGACTTCATAGGTTTCCGGGTCGATTTCGATATGCGGACAGTAATCATTCAACACCATATCCCGTTTCGACAGGCCTGACCGGGTGTTCTTCACCGGCAGCATGGCGCGACGGGTTTGCAGCTGCTCCGCCAGACCGTGTGCTAGAGAAACCCCGGAGGCAAAAATCAGGCCGCATTCCGGCAGCGCCGCTCCATAAGCGCCGAACATAGGCCGGTAATGTACCGGTTGTGGGGTAGGGATGGAGGCGTTGGGATCGCCCATGGGGGCCATGACGATGGTACCGTTCTTCAGCACCATATCTGGTTTGACGCCGAAAAACGCTGGTGACCACAGCACAAGATCGGCAACCCGGCCCACTGCCACGCTGCCGACATGCTCGGCGATCCCCTGCGCAAGCGCGGGATTGATGGTGTATTTCGCGATGTAGCGCCGCACCCGCAGATTGTCATTATCGCCCGTTTCACCGGGCAGACGGCCGCGTTGCTGCTTCATCATGTGAGCGGTCTGCCAGGTGCGGATGATGACTTCTCCCACCCGTCCCATCGCCTGACTGTCGGAGCTGATGATCGAAATGGCACCCAGATCGTGCAGAATATCCTCGGCGGCGATGGTTTCACGCCTGATGCGGCTTTCGGCGAAGGCGACATCCTCGGGAATGCGGGCATCAAGGTGGTGGCAGACCATCAGCATATCCAGATGCTCGTCAGCCGTGTTCACCGTATAGGGCATGGTGGGGTTGGTGGAGCTGGGCAGCACGTTGGCTTCCCCCACCAGCTGCAAAATATCCGGCGCGTGCCCCCCGCCTGCGCCTTCGGTGTGGAAAGCCTGAATGGTGCGTCCACGCAGCGCGTCGATGGTGCTTTCCACGAAGCCCGCCTCGTTCAGCGTATCCGAGTGCAATGCAACCTGAACATCCAGCGCATCGGCGACAGACAGGCAATTATCGATTGCGGCAGGCGTGGAGCCCCAATCTTCATGCAGTTTCAGCCCGGCGGCGCCCGCCAGGATCTGCTCTTCCAGGGCGGCGGGGAGGGCGGCATTCCCCTTGCCGAGAAAACCGAGATTGATCGGAAATCCTTCAGCCGCTTTCAGCATCCGGTGCAGATGAAAGGGGCCGGGCGTTACGGTGGTGGCCAGCGTGCCATGTGCCGGACCGGTGCCGCCACCGAACAGGGTGGTCATGCCTGCGGACAGCGCTTCCTCGATCTGCTGCGGGCAGATGAAATGGATATGCACGTCGATCCCGCCCGCGGTGAGGATGCGCCCTTCTCCGGCGATGATTTCCGTGCCGGGGCCGATCACGATATCCACACCGGGCTGGGTGCCGGGATTGCCGGCTTTGCCGATCGCGGCGATACGCCCTGCTTTCAGCCCGACATCCGCCTTCACGATGCCCCAATGATCGACGATCAGGGCATTGGTGATGACCGTATCCACCGCACCGGCGGCGTTGGTCATCTGCGACTGGCCCATGCCGTCACGGATTACTTTGCCACCGCCGAATTTGACTTCCTCGCCATAGGTGGTCAGGTCACGCTCAACCTCGATGATCAGATCGGTATCGGCCAGACGCAGGCGGTCCCCGGTGGTAGGACCATACATGCTGGCATAGGCGGCGCGGGAAAGGCGGGCCATCAGAGGGCTCCTCCGGTTTCGTTCCGGAAACCATGCACAATCCGTGCCCCGCGATAGGGGATCAGAGGAACCTCCCGGCTCTGCCCCGGTTCGAAGCGGATCGCGGTCCCGGCGGGAATATCCAGCCTCTGTCCACGCGCCGCTTCCCGGTTGAAATGCAGCAACGGATTGGCTTCGGCGAAATGATAATGGCTGCCGACCTGAACCGGGCGGTCGCCGGTATTGGCGACCACCAGTTTCGTCACGGGCAGGCCATTATTCAGAACGATCTCGCCGGGGGCGGAAAAAACTTCACCTGGGATCATCGTGGCGTGTCCTTGCCGCTCAACGGATGGGATTGTGAACGGTGACCAGTTTGGTGCCGTCCGGGAAGGTTGCTTCCACCTGGACGTCGTGAATCATCTCCGGCACACCTTCCATCACCTGTTCGCGCGTCAGGACGGTGCCACCATCGCGCATCAGCTCCGCCACGCTGTGGCCATCGCGTGCGCCTTCCACCACGAAATCGGTGATCAGGGCGATGGCTTCGGGGTGGTTCAGCTTCACGCCGCGTTCCAGACGACGTCTGGCAACCTGCGCTGCCATGGCGATCAGCAGCTTGTCTTTTTCGCGGGGAGTCAGATGCATCGACGTGGCCTGTGTGCGATCGTTGGGGATAAAGGATGAATTATGGGGGGTGCCGCTGGTTGTGGTCCAGCCGGATCAGCTCAGCCAGAGGCGGGGAAGCCGGGCCGGCCCATGCATCACGGTGGCGCGCAGGATGATGATTGCCTCTTCCACCCCCTGTCTGACGGCTGTGGCAGAGCCGATCAGACGGCCCAGCAGAAGACCGGGACGCGGAACAGTGACGCCCTTGCCGGTATCATCCTGCCATTTTTCTCGCAACAGATCCCGATATGCGGCAGCATCCGGGGTTGCCAGCACGACTGTGGCCATGGCCGGATGACGGTTCAGTCCGAACGGATGGTCCAGCACGCGCGCAGGCGGGTCCGGAAGGCGGAAATTGTCCGCCCAGAGCAGTCTGCCATCCCGCCATAGCCGCCATTGATCGGAGAAATGGCCACTCAGAAATGTTTCCTGATGCGCGGTCCGCCCGAAAATGATGGTTTCGGTGGCCAATAATCGGGCATCGGCGGCCAGCGAGATATTCATCCGGCGGCGCAGTCTGGCCCCGTTGAACAGGATCGTTTCCTGCGGCAGCCATTCCAGCGCCGCTTCCGGTCCGACAGTCAGGGTGTTGCTGATGTCGGTATCCGGGCCGAGCGAGCGGTAGACTTTCTCTGCCGCTGCTGTGCAGAGGGTGGCGCGGGCCTGCGCATCCAGCGTCATTGTGAAAGAGAGCCGGTCGCCTCCGGCCAGCCCGCCAGCGATGTTGACCAGAGCTGCGACCGGAGCTTCATCCGCTTCCGGCATGGGCAGAAGCACGCGCAGAGGGGCTGCCTGATGCAGGTCAGCCAGCCGGGTACGGCTGTCATGATGGCGAAACCGGATTGCGGCATGACCATCGGCCCGCTGGTGGCGGGGGGAGTCTGCCTGATCAGGGTGCTTCCCGCCCGTCAGCGGAGCAGCCCGCTATCCCGCAGATGGCTGACGACCTGCTCGGCCAGAAGCTCCGGGTCCTTGCCGAAAGCTTCCAGATGCACCTCCGGGCTTTCCGGTGTTTCATAAGGGGCGTCGATGCCGGTGAAGCCGGTGATTTCCCCTGCCTTGGCCCGTGCATACAGCCCTTTCGGATCGCGGCGGGCGCATTCGTCGATCGGTGCATCCACGAAGACCTCGATAAACGCGCCTTCCGGCACCAGTGCCCGTGCCGCCGCGCGATCAGCCGCATAGGGGGAGATAGCGGAAACCAGCACGATCAGCCCTGAATCATGGAACAGGCGTGCTACCTCAGCGATACGGCGGATATTCTCGCGCCGATCGCTCTGGGAGAAGGAGAGATCCTTGTTAAGCCCGTGCCGCAGGTTATCGCCATCCAGCAGATAGGTGTGGCACCCCTGGGTCAGCAGCTTCTGTTCCACCAGATTGGCGACGGTCGATTTCCCGGCGCCGGACAGACCGGTGAACCACAGCACAGCGGGGCT
Organism: Granulibacter bethesdensis; assembly: GCF_001889525.1. NCBI lineage: Bacteria > Pseudomonadati > Pseudomonadota > Alphaproteobacteria > Acetobacterales > Acetobacteraceae > Granulibacter > Granulibacter bethesdensis. The sequence goes on along the minus strand of NZ_CP018192.1, from coordinate 2,391,134 downwards.
GTGCGCTTTCAGTGAGGAGCGGGCTGCGGTATCCAAGGTATGACGATGCCAGACCGCGCCTTCCGTGGCGGCGGCGGCACGGACCATTCCGGCTCCGGCTGTTGCATTGGTGATGCGGTCGATCAGGATGAAGCCGCCCAGATGGCGGGTGACGTCGTAGGATTCGAACGGTACAGGCCGGTCGAGAACCAGCTCGATCTTTGCGACCTCGTTTTGCATCAAGCGCTCGCCTGGTTCTTCTTCCAGCGTGTCCACATCGATTTTCGCGCGGATCGCAGCAACCCGTCCGCCCAAGGTCAGTGTGCCGATTTTCACCAGAAAAGCAGCGCCGGGCAGTAACGGGGCTTCCTGCATCCAGACCAGATCGGCTTCCAGCCGATCGGCACTGGGAGGGATGGAATCAGCAGCGCTCAGTACATCCCCGCGTGAGGCGTCGATTTCGTCTTCCAGAAACACGGCGACGGCATCACCGGTGCGGGCTTCGGCCAGATCACCGCTCATGGTGGCGATCCGGGCCACCCGGCTGGAGGCTCCGCCGGTGACGTTGGTGATCTGATCACCGGGGCGCAGCACGCCGCTGGCAAGGGTGCCGCCGAAGCAACGTCCGCCACCCTGCGGGCGCAGAACAATCTGTACCGGCATGCGGAAGGGATGGCTGGTTTCTTCCGGCTCGATCTCGACGGTTTCCAGATACTCGATCAGGGCCGGACCGCTGTACCAGGGCGTGTTTTCGCTCGGGCCGGTGATGTTGTCGCCCGCACGGGCAGAGAGAGGGATCGCCACGACATCCCTGAAATTCAGGCGGTCGGCGAAGGTGCGGAACTCGTTTTCAAGCTCGCGGAAACGCTCCTGATCGTAGCCGACCAGATCGATCTTGTTGACCGCCAGCACGACGTGACGAATCCCGAGCAGGGAAGCGATGGTGGCATGACGCCGTGTCTGCACACGCAGCCCGCGCCGTGCGTCACACAGCATCACGGCGACCTGTGCAGTGGAAGCACCGGTCGCCATGTTCCTGGTGTATTGCTCGTGGCCGGGGGTATCGGCGACGATGAAATGACGACGAGCGGTAGAAAAAAACCGGTAGGCAACGTCGATGGTGATGCCCTGCTCACGCTCGGCCAGCAGCCCGTCCAGCAACAGGGAGTAATCAGGATCATCCGCTGAGCGCCCGCGACGTATGCTGTCGCGCACCATCGTCTCGATCTGATCCGGCGGAACGCTGCGTGTATCATGCAAAAGACGCCCGATCAGCGTCGATTTGCCATCATCCACACTGCCGCAGGTTAAAAACCGCAGCAGACCGCCGGAGCGGGCCGAAGAAGCGGGGGGGGGCGGGGGCTGGCTCAAGTCATCTCTCCGGGCGGATCAGCGTGTGGATGTCGGATTGATCCGGTCATCCCGTCAGGTGGCGCGTGTTATCGCTGGAATCACCAGCTTGTCTAGGGAGACGAACAGGCTTTGCCTGTGGGGCAAGGCCTCCCATATTGCATGGCATCCTTTAAGGTGCCCCGATAGAGGGTGTCTCATGAGAGTCTGAAGGGGAGGAGGCAGGCAGAATGGCCGATCAGAACACTGGCTGCGGCTGTGGCGATCATGCACCGTCATGCGGCGATGACCGCTGGCAGGACACGTTAACCCCGGAGCAATATCGCATCCTGCGTCAGCATGGCACGGAACGTCCCGGCACCAGCCCGCTCAATGATGAAAAACGGCCAGGCCTGTATGCCTGTGCCGGTTGCGGGCAGGTATTGTTCGATGCGGCGACGAAGTATGACAGCGGCTCTGGCTGGCCCAGCTTTTTCCAGCCGCGGGAGGGCGCGGTGGCCACCACGACGGATACCAGCCACGGCATGGTTCGCACCGAAGTCCATTGCAGTCAGTGTAACGGACATCTCGGCCATGTTTTCCCCGATGGGCCGCGTCCTACCGGTCTGCGTTACTGCATGAACGGGCTTGCTCTGAGTTTTCAGCCTGCATCAGGCTGAAAAGCACGGGGACTGGCGGAATTCCTGTTCACAGGGTTGCGAAATATGTCGTCTCGCGGTGTCCTGACCCTCCTGCGATGGTTGAGGACACTGCCTTCCCATGACCGATTCCCCCAACACCGACCCCGCTTTCCCGCCCCTGACCGACCTGCCGGAGACAGATCCTTGGCCGGCCCATCCTTCCCATGAAAGCGAAGAGGAAGGCGGCGGCGCAAAAGGGATCAGCCGTCAACTGGCGCTGAAACATGGCGACTGCTTTCTGGTGGCAGACCAGATGGGCGACATGCATGGCGACGATGATGGGTTTTTCGACAACGATACCCGTGTTCTGTCGCGCTTCCGTCTGATGATCGGGGATCGCTCTCCTTCCTTGCTCGGGGCTGCGGTCAGCTATGACAATGTCTATGCCACCACCAATATGACTAACCGCCCTCTGCCGCCACTGGGTGGGCAGTCCCTGCCGGAAGGGGTCATTCTGGTGGAGCGCCGCCGGTTTCTGTGGGATCATTGTCTTTACGAGCGCATCACGCTGGTCAATTTCGGGCAAACGCCCGCCACGGTTCCAATCGAACTGCGTTTTGCAGCCGATTTCCGCGATATGTTTGAAGTGCGTGGATTACAGCGGGTTTCACGCGGGCGTGTGATGCCGCCGGAAATCAATCATGGTATGATGCGTTTCGCCTATCAGGGCCTGGATAAAATCAACCGGGTGACGCTGATCAGTTTCTCGATTCCTCCCGCCAGGCTGGAGCCGGGGCAGGCGGCGTTTCTCTTTCATCTGGAGCGGGAAGGGCGGATTGAGCTCTTTATGGAAATTGGCCCGCAGGCTGATGCTTCTCCCTCACGGGAAAGGTTTCGCAAGGCAGCTGCACGTGCGCGTTGGGCCATGCGGGCGAAGCGCCGTCGCGCCGCTGAAATCGACACGCCCAGTCGCATGTACCGCCAATGGATTGATCGGTCTGCCGCTGATCTGGCGCTGCTGACGACCGATTTGCCGACCGGTCCCTATCCTTATGCCGGGATTCCATGGTTCTCGACGCCATTCGGGCGTGATGCGGTCATTACTTCCCTGCAGAGGCTCTGGCTTGATCCGGGCATGGCGCGGGGTGTGCTGACTTTTCTGGCCAGCCATCAGGCAACAGATACATCCAGTTTTCAGGATTCCGCGCCGGGCAAGATCGTGCACGAGATGCGGCATGGAGAGATGACCACGCTCAAGGAAATACCGTTTGGTCAGTATTATGGCGGTGTCGATACCACGCCCCTGTTCGTGGTGCTGGCAGGTTCCTATGCCGATCGGACCGGAGACATGGCGCTGATCGACACTTTGTGGCCCGCGCTGATGGCGGCCATTGCCTGGGTTGAAGGGCCGGGAGATTCCAATGGCGACGGGTTCCTGGACTATGCCCGTGGTGAGGAAAGCGGACTGGCCAATCAGGGCTGGAAAGACAGTTTCGACAGCGTGTTCGGGGCTGATGCCAAATTCCCCCAGGGGCCGGTGGCATTGGTGGAGGTGCAGGGCTATGTGCATGCCGCCTATCTCGCCCTTGCCAGCCTGAGCGAACGGCGTGGTCTGACCGAGGATGCCGTGCGCTGGCGCACCAAGGCGACCCGTCTGAGAGCGGCCATTGAAGACAAGTTCTGGATGGAGGATCTCGGCTGCTACGGCATCGCCTTGGACGGGAATGGGGAGTTGTGCCGGGTGCCGGCCTCCAATGCCGGGCATCTGCTGTACACGGGGGTTCCATCGCCCGAGCGGGCGGCCCGGCTGACCGGCTTGCTGTCCTCGCCTTCTTTTAACAGTGGCTGGGGTATCAGGACCCTCGGCACGACGGCGCCGCGATATAACCCCATGTCCTATCACAATGGTTCGGTCTGGCCGCATGATACGGCGTTGTGTGTGGCCGGGATGGCCTCTTATGGCGAACGTGACGTTGTTTCCCACATCACGCGCGATATGTTCGAATCGGCCGTTCATCTGGGAATGCGGCTGCCGGAATTGTACTGTGGTTTCCCCCGCAGCCCCGGAGAAGCGCCCATCAGCTATCCGGTGGCCTGCCTGCCCCAGGCCTGGGCGGCAGGATCGGTGTTCATGATGTTACAGGCTTGTCTCGGGCTGCGTATCAATGGCTGGAAGAAGGAAATTACGGTGGACCGGCCCACTCTGCCCTATGGCCTTGATGTCCTGCATCTGAAGCGTTTGCAGCTGGGGGATAGCTTCGTCGATCTGACCTTCCAGCGGGTAGGCGATCGCGTGGTTTGTCTGCCAGGTGCAAACAGCCGCGCTGTCGTCAGCATCGTGACCCGATAGCAAAGTGGCAGGCGCGGACGAAATGCATGATGAATCCTCGGCCCGGCGCGCGCTGGTGGATGCGTGCCGGGCCATGACTTCTTTGGGAATCAATCAGGGAACAGCCGGGAATATCAGCCTGCGTTGGGGAAACCGGATGCTGATTTCCCCCTCCGCGATTCCTTATGACGAAATGATGCCCGATATGGTCGCTTCCATGCCATTGGATGATGACGCTGGCAGGTGGGAGGGGCCATGCAAGCCATCGACAGAATGGCGTTTCCATCATGGTATCCTATGCTCACGGCCGGAATTCGGGGCCGTCCTGCACGCGCATCCGGTGTTCTGCACCGCGCTGGCTATGGCGCGACGGTCTATTCCACCCTGTCATTATATGATCACCTGCTTCGGCGGAGATGACATACGCTGCGCTCCTTATGCAACATTCGGTACGGCAGAATTGGCTGATCTGGCCCTCTCTGCTCTGGATGGGCGCAAGGCCTGCCTGCTGGCCAATCATGGCATGGTGGTCTGTGGCAATGATCTGCGTCAGGCATTGTGGCTGGGGGTGGAGCTGGAAACGCTGGCCAGGCAATACTGGCACAGCCTTCAGATTGGGGGGCCAGTTCTGCTTTCTCCGCGAGAACTGGCAGAAACCCGCGCTCGTTTCCAAGGGTACGGACTTCAGGAAAAACAGAAGCCCTAAGCTGTAAGAACAGTTTCCGCAAAGCGTGAACTCTGTATGATTCTGACTTCAACCGACCCCTCACAAGGAGTGAAAAATCATGGCGTCATCCCCCGAACTGACCCTTGAACCCCTGCCCCCCCATCTTCAGGATGATTATCTCCGTCTCGCCGTCCGTGAGATCGGGGAATGCCTTGCTGATCTGGGACGCGTGCTGGCGCAGGGTGCTCGGGAAGATAATGTCGGCACCCGTGGATCAATTGCGGCCGGGCTTGAGCGGGCTGCGCGGCATATTAGAGGAGAGCGAGAAGTCGTTCGTTAAAAGCCTCTGATGGCCCTGTTTTGATCCCGAAGTAATATAAAATTATTAAGCAGGGCCAAATTTTTTTTTAGATTTTGTTGGTTATCGATTTTAAAACTATTTTCCTACAAATATAAAAATTTTATCTATTTAAATAATATTTTGTCAGGTTTTTTTTCAGATAAAGTTATCATTGATGGAATAAAAACCCAATTTTAAAAAAATGTGATTAAAGTAACAAATATAATTAATTATAATAAAAATCAATTTACCTAACAAAACTCAATTTAAGGTTGCAAAAGCTATTATGTTTCCTTTAATCGGAATATCAAATGCGGTTACAGGTTAACCCTACAATCACGTACTGTGGTCATTTTCCTGCCAGGATATCATATGTCAAAGTAAATAATTTTTCCTTACTTTTAATAGTTTCTACAATCATACGGATAAATAAATTTATTTTCCAAAACGGTTGGATGTATTCGCAAAAAAATCTACATAAACAAACACAGTGAAGATTTTTATTTTTTGAGGTATTGCTATGTCGATTGATCCTTCTGTTATGTGCCATTGTGGTAGTGGGTTGCGAGCGGTCCGTTGTTGTTTGGTTGAGCCGGTTTCAATGGTGGCAGCCAATAGCGCGGTTTATCTGGCCCCCACGACCGAGCGGGCACGTCAGGCATTTAAAATAGGCAATGCCGCCGTTGCTGAAGAGCTCAGCCTGGCCGTTCTGGATTTGTCCCCTTATGACCCAGATGCGCTGTTAATGTTAAGCCAGATCCGTCTGGCCCAGAATAATCATAGCGCTGCCAAGGCGCTGCTTTCACGTCTGGTGAAGGCCAATCCTAATCTGGCCGTTCAGCTGACACAGCTGGCCAGGCTGCATATGGAAGTCCGTGAACTGAAAGATGCGGAGCGGGTTGCACGCATGGCGATCCGTGCGGATCCCACTCTTGCTGACGCTCATAATGTGCTGGGGATGATCCTGAGTGAAGCAGGTGAATTGATCGGGGGGGAGGCATGCTATCGGCATACGATCGCCATGATCGACCAGCCCGATGCGATCATTCTGGCCAACCTCGGATGGAATCTGACGTTGCAGGGGCGTTTCGAGGAAGCTGCCAATTCCTATGAGCAATCTCTCAGCCTTGCTCCTGATGTTCCACAGACTGTCATCGGTCATGCCCTGCTGGAAAGAAAAGCTGGACGACTGGAAAAAGCTCGGGACATCCTGTCCCAGGCTTATGAAAAAGCAGGAGAAAACCGCTTTCTGGCTGTTCAATATGCGGCTGTTCTCAATGAACTTGGTCTTGCGGCCCAGGCTCTGGATATTGTGAATGCCCTTCCCGGGGAAGATATCACCCGCAGCTTCTTTGAGTGGAAGGAGCGCGGTAACATTCTTTACGGGTTGGGTCGTTATGAAGACGCTTTTGCAGCATGGCAGGAAGGTGGGCGTGCTCCGGATGCGCCGCTGGGGGTTGGGCCTGTCGGGTTGGGTGGTTATGTCGAACGTCTTAAAAGCTTTTTTACCGCTAACAAACTGGGATTGATCAGCCCCGCTGAGAAAGAATTCGACGGTGGTATACAGCCGATCTTCGTAGTGGGAGCTTCTTCCCAGGTAACGGCTCCGTTCGGAAAATGGATTGCCTCAGCTATTTCGGCATCAACCATTGCATTGGGGCCGTTGCTCTCCAGCCTGATAGAGCGCCTGCCGGAAATGGTGGCATCGCCGTATGCCTATCCGGAGGCCTTGGCTGATCTCTGGATGGCTGATCGTGTCTCAAGCCTGAGAACGCTCAGGGAAAAGCTGCAGGGCCATTTCCGCTCAGTCCAGGCGCAGGGACAGGACAAAAGCAATTGGATCGTGAATATTGATCCCCTTGATGAAACACAAATCGGCCTGATCGCTCTTCTTTTCCCATATGCGCCGATCATTCATCTTATCGATCACCCTCTGTCTTCTGCGGTGCGGAAATTTGCTTCCAGCACGCCGGTGTTGCTGGAATATGACGGGACGATTGAAGGTGCGGCTGAATATGTCAAAGCAATGTCAGACATTGCTGAACATATGCGCAGCAATTTTGTCCTGAAATATCTGCCGGTCAAAATTTCGGATTTGCTGCAGAACCAATCCATGGCCTGTGAGCGGATCACTAATTTCGTCAGCTTCGAACCTGTCTACGGTCGACAGCATTCCCTTACTCTTCCTCCGATGATCGGATATGAGCCATTTTCTGCTCATCTGGCGGAAGCCTCTAAAATCCTTTCCAGCCTGATCGAGGCGAGAGGATTTGAGGCTCTTGTGAGCGAACCCAGCACTGCAAATGCCAATGTCTGATTTATCCATAGCGCCAGATCAGGTTTCTCTAGGCGTTGCCGAGATTTTCGAGGCTGCAATCCGGCATGATGAAGCCGGGCGGATTGACAGAGCCGAAAGCCTTTTGCAGACAATTCTGAAGCAGCATCCGCACCATGCGGATGCCCTGCATCTGATGGCTGTTATTTCTTATAAAAAAGGAAATATGCAGCAGGCATTGGCTTATGCAGAGCAGTCCATTCTCTGCGGGGTTAATACCCCTCTTTACATTCGCAATATATGCGAATTCTACCGGCTCTGTGGAAAGTTGGATGAGGCGCTGGTAACCGCCCGGCGGGCAGTCGAACTTAATCCAGGAGATGGTGAAGCACTTCATAATCTGGCGATTGTGGAAATGGATGCCGGGCTCAATGCAGAGGCGCAGAAGAGCTTTCGAGCGGCATTGTCAATTGTGCCTGATATGGCGGGTGCCCATTTCGGCCTTTCTGAAGCCCTGCTTCAGAATGGAGAGTTCAGGGAAGGGTGGGAAGAATACGAATGGAGATTCCGTATTCCTGATGCAGCACCCCCTATTCCTTATACAGATAAACCTCAATGGGATGGATCGCGGTTCGAAGGGGATGAGACACTTCTGCTGGTCGCAGATCAGGGATTTGGCGATGCCATCCAGTTTGGTCGGCTCATTCCCCGTGTTCTGGAAAGGTGCTCGAAAGTATCTGTAGGATGCAGTCCGGAGCTCAAGCCTCTTTTGCAAATGATATGCCCGGAAGCACGTTGTTTCGTTAACTGGAATGACACCGGTGACTATAAGGCGTGGCTACCTATTACAGGACTGCCACGTATTTTTGATATCACGCTTGATAATATTCCAGATCGTGTTCCCTATCTGTATGTCGATGAGGAAAAAAAAGCAGCCTGGTCGGCAAAGCTGGATAAAATACTGCCCCGTCGTTTCAAAAGAATTGGCATTGTATGGGCTGGCCGACCGACACATAAAAATGACTGGAAGCGTTCTGTACAGCTGAAGGAATTCGAGGCTCTAGCTAACTGCCCGGATGTTGCCTTCGTGATTTTGCAGAAGGGGCCATCGCAGTCGCAGGTGGGTGAATTTTATGGGGTTGCGCCTGTGGTGCATCTCAGTCTCGAAGTCAAAAGCTTTGAAGATACCATGGCGATTATGGCCGGGTTGGATCTGGTCATTAGTATCGACACCTCGGTGGCGCATCTGGCTGGTGCGATCGGTGTGCCTTTATGGTTGATATTGCCTCATGTCGCTGAGTGGAGATGGTTGATTGGTCGGGATACATCCCCTTGGTATCCGACTGCGCGTCTGTTTCGTCAGTCAGATTGCGGCGACTGGAAAAGTGTTTTTGAACAAATGCGCCTTGAACTTGGTTCGCTGAAAATAAAATCGTAATACAACCATATCAAAAAGCAAGATTTTATGATCAAGAATAATCTATGCTGTATTATAGATTCTATTGAAGGGGGCCTTGTAAAGGGGTGGGCTCATGATCCGGCCGCCCCGAATTCTTCATTGAAGGCTATTATTGTTTTGGATGGGCAGGAAATACAGCGTATTACCTGTGATGAATCGCGTCCCGACGTTTCTGCTGCGGGTTTCCCTCACGCACTGGTCGGATTTACAATTAGTGTCCCTGGCCGTTTTAGAGACGGAGAAACTCATTATTTTGAAATGATGACAGAAGGAGGGATCTCCGTCCCGCTTTTGTGGAACAATGTACTGAACGCTTCTGTTTCTTTTCAGATGAGCTGGGTTCCCGAATTCAGAAGTTCTATTGATGGTTATCAGCGTGGTGCTTTCCGGGGCTGGATTCTGGAAAATACAGCGGAAGATCCGAAACAATTCGTTGGTAATTCCCAGCTGCGCGTGGAATGTGAAGGACAGACAGTCGCTCTGCTGCGTGCCAATCGTTATCGCAGTGATGTCGGGCGTGCGCTCAGTGCGGATCCACGTTGTGGTTTCGAATACAGGCCTGTCTTTCCAGTTGCCAAACCATTCAGTCAGACATTCCGTTTTTTTAAAATGCCGGAAAATATCGAGCTGGATGGCAGTCCGTATGTGACGTCTATTCTGACCGATAAGCAGGAAGCAAGTATTGTCGAAATATCTGATATGGTTGCAAATTTGCACCGTCAGTTGACGGCATTACGAACCCAAATTGAAGATCTGCTTCCAACGTATCGATATAATATTGATGATTATGATACCTGGGCAAGAAAATATACGAAGGCTCTTAATGATTCTTCGATGATCCGTCTGGATTCGCGGCGTAAAACTGCTCCGCTGGTCAGTATAATTTGCCCTGTCTACAAACCGCGCCTGTCTGATTTTGCTCTGGCTGTCGAGTCTGTCATCGCGCAGACATATCAGAATTGGGAATTGATACTGATTGATGATTGCAGTGGAGAAGCAGATTTAAAGGATATGCTGCACCAGTTTGCGCAGGCTGATTCCCGTATCCAGCATCTGGCCACCCGAAAGAACAGTGGGATCAGCGAAGCCAGTAATCTGGGCCTCAAAGCTGCCAATGGCAACTGGATCGCATTTCTTGACCATGATGATCTTCTTGAGGCCAGCGCACTGGATATCATGATTGCCGCCGCAGAGGCCACGGGTGCGAAACTGCTTTACAGCGACGAAGATAAAATTGACGATAGTGGGTTTTTCAGAGATCCGGCCTTCAAGCCGGACTGGAACTATCGTCTTTTACTTGAGGTAAACTATATCTGTCATTTCGTTCTTGTGCAGCGAGATGTCATCAATAGTGCAGGTCCTTTCAACAAGCAGTTCGATGGTGCGCAGGACCATGACATGCTGTTGCGGATTGCGGAACGTCTGGAACCATCGGAAGTATTCCATGTTCCCGAAATTCTGTATCATTGGCGTATTACACCCGGTTCAACTGCGGGCGATATCGGTGCAAAGCCATATGCGATTGAAGCAGGGCTTCAATGTGTGTCGCGGCATCTGGAGCGCCGCGGTCTTAAGGCAGATGTGTCAACCAGATATGGAATGACACTTTACAAGATTGATTGGAAAACGAATAACAGCCCGAGTGTCAGTATTGTCATTCCTTTCAAGGATCAGATTGACGTTACGCTGAATTGTATCAAAAACATTATCGAAAAAACTCATTATACCAATTATCAGATTGTGTTGGTTGATAATTGGTCTACTGATCCGAATATATCACTTTTGCAGGATTATGTCTCAGCACATTCCAATATTAAAATAATCCGGCAGGAAATACCGTTTAATTATTCCTTGCTCAATAATATTGCCTGTGCGTCTTATCCTGCAGACTATTATGTATTTTTAAACAACGATTTATTTGTCCTTACCTCTGATTGGCTATATCGACTTGTGGCAGAGGCAGAAGTTGACCCTCGGGTTGGGGCGGTCGGTGGAAAATTTGTTTATCCGAATGGCACCATTCAACACGGCGGCGTTATATTGGGTATAGGTGGGGTGGCGGGGCATGTGCATACCGGCTTACCTGGCGATGAAGGTGGATATGGAGGAAGGGCCAATTTTACACAGGAAATGTCGGCCGTGACAGCAGCCGGTATGCTGGTAAGGGGTAAGGCATTTCATGAAATTGGCTGTTTTGATGAAGCAAAGTTGGCTGTTGCGTTCAATGATATTGATCTTTGTCTGAGATTAAGGGCGGCGGGTTATACAATTATCTATACCCCTGAATTTTTTGCAGAGCATCATGAGTCCCTGAGCCGAGGGGATGATGTACGCCCAGCTCAGGAGCGCAGATTTTTCAAGGAAACCCAAATCATGCTGGAAAGGTGGGGAGAGGTGTTACGTCATGATCCGTTCTTTAATCCGCACTTTTCGACCAGCATGCAGCCCTTTCATGCACTTAATGATCCGGAACCTGTGATCTGGCACTGGCTGGAAAGTATTTCAGCCAGAGATATTATGAAAAGACGTTCTGTTCTCTCTGATTATTCTAAAATTGTGATTAATATTTAATTTAGGTCTGGACAATGACTTCTTACTCTGGCGAGATTGTTGCAATGAAAGCGCTGGTCCTTGGGCATGTAAGCAATTTGGTCAATGAATTGCTTAACAGCATGCCTGGGGGCAGGTGGAATATTTCTTCAACAGAGGATTCTCCAGAGCTGGTCAAGAACCTTCAGGATAATGATTGTAATCTGGTTATCATTGAGGGGGCTGGGTTATCTTTGCCTCCGGATGTTGCGGTAGGTCAGGTACGACTTATAGACGAGACAATTCCCATTATTGTTCTGGGTGTGGGAGATGTTGAGGTAAGAGTAAGGTGTCTGACGGAAGGGGCCGATGAGGTCTTCCCGAAGGATGTAATCGCGAAGGAGCTTCAAGCACGCATCATGGTGCGTATGAAAGTTCCCAGCCGGTGGACTTTGCACCGAGAATTACAGGTCGGACAGGTTCTGCTGGATGTGCAGCGTCGTACAGCCAGGGTTGGACAGGAATACCTTACTCTGACGCCGCAGGAATTCTCATTGTTGCATATACTTGCGCAGAACGCGGGTGATGCCTGTTCCATTGCATTGATCATGAGACATCTGAGCCCTAATACCACGGTACGTGATCCTACTTTGGTGCGGGTCAATGTCTGCCGTTTGCGACAGAAACTGTCAGCCGTTCATTCTGGCCTGTCAATTTTTTCCGTAAGGAAGCAGGGCTATCGTTTGGTTGCAGAGCAAAAAGAAGAAGCTGCAGCCTGACGGCACCATAAAATTCAATATAAAATAAAAAATTTCTATTTTATTTTATAAACCCTAAAAGAAATTTTTATATTTTCTTTTATTTTATATTTTTTTAAAAATTTTCGCCAAATCTTGATTATGATCAGCCACCACGACTGTTGCTTAGCAGGTGGGGAGATGCCGTGTGATTTTTTGGGAGTAAGGATACATAAAAGATCCAGAAATCTGCTATCTGGCAGCACTCTGGATCATGTGGTGGGAATGGAAGTGGCCAGGTGACAAGACCGCCTTGTGCTTTCTGGAGTGACTGGCGCACTGTTATTATTGGAACAGGACGCAAAATGATCGGTGACCAGATGTCGCTGATCGCGGCTGGCTGCGCATTTTATGCCACGCTGGCATTGTTCCCGACCATGACCATGTTGATTTTTGTGTATGGTTTGCTGCTCGATCCCGCCACTATCAGGCCGCAACTTGATCATCTGCCAGAACTATTGCCCCCCGGTGCCTTTGAGCTGGTTGAAAACCGGATCGACTGGCTTGTTGCTCAACCTCGGAAGACACTGGGTTTTGGCGCGCTGTTCAGTGCGGGCTTTGCATTCTGGTCGTCCTCGACCGGTATCAAAGCTATGATGTCTGCCCTGAATATTGCGTATGAGGAAAAAGAAAATCGCTCGTTCCTGTGCGTCCAGTTGGTCGGATTGCTGATGACACTCGCGGCCCTGCTGGCGGGGGTTATTTCGTTGGCTCTTCTGGTGGCTCTGCCCGCCGTTATCTCCTTTACGGGCATGTCGGGATACCGGGAGTATCTGACCAGAACAGCGGGGATAGGTCTGTTGCTGTTGTTTCTGCTGTTCTCGATATCTCTGCTTTATCGGTATGGCCCGGGTCGGATGAAGGTAGCATGGCGCTGGATCACGGCAGGTTCGGTGATTGCGTCCCTGCTGTTTGTTATCGTTTCTTTGCTGGTGAGCCTGTATATTGCCCGTTTGGCACCTTATGACGCCACTTATGGGCCATTAAGCGCGTTCGTCGGTGTCATGATATGGTTCTGGTCTGTTATTTACGCGATTTTGCTTGGGGCGGAGTTGAATCGTGTGCTTGAGCTGCGGGGCAACGAAAAAAAAAGCTAAACAAGCCGTGTATCCAGATATTCAGCCAGACGTTTACGCTCCCGGTATGAAGGGGGAAGTAAGACCGGGGGTGCTTTCGGATGCGGGTGCAATGAGCGAGGCAATCGCGGTTGATACGGTCCTGTCAGATGGTCAGCTCCCCTCTGACAGCCGACAGAAGCAGAAAGAATCTGCTCTTCTCGACAAGTTGAATTTTTTTCTTGCGGATGTTCGGGATGGTCTGGGGCCTTACCTTGCCGTGTACCTGCTGTCGGCTTCTGGCAGGGACGGGCGCTGGGATGAATACAGTGTAGGCCTGGTGCTGACCATCAGCGGGCTTGTCGGGCTGGTTGCGCAAACCCCTGCCGGAGCACTGGTTGATCGCAGCCGGAATAAGCCTCGCCTGCTGGCTGTAGCGATCTTGCTGGTAACGCTCAGCACTTTGCTGCTGCCCTTTATGTCCGGTTTGCCGCTGGTGACGCTGACCCAATCTATGGCCGCCGTGGCGGGGGCGATTTTCGCACCTGTTATTGCGGCGATGACGCTGGGTCTGGTGGGAACGGATGGGTTTGCGCGGCGGATCGGGCGTAACGAGTCCTTCAATCATCTCGGTAATGCAGTCTCGGCGGCAATTGCCGGACTGCTGGCGTGGCATTACGGCCCGGTCGTGGTGTTCTGGCTGATGGGTCTTCTGGCTATTGCCGGGCTGGTAACGGTGCTGAGGATTGATAACCGGCATATAGACAATGATCTGGCCAACGGGGGGGAAGCCAACGGTATGGATGGGGCCGCTCTGAAGGATAAGGCGTCCCCCAGCCTCTGGCGGGTTCTGGCGGAGCATCCTGGCCTGATGATCTTTGCCGTGCTGGTGTTTCTGTTCCATCTGGCCAATGCGGCCATGCTCACCTCGGTCAGTCAGCTTCTGATGCGGGAGGTCGGAAAGGATGTGGCGACCTCCCTGGCGGCAGCCTGTATTGTTGCCGCCCAGATGGTAATGGTGCCGGTGGCGATGCTGGTGGGGCGGTTTGTTGATCGTATCGGCACGCGCCCGATTTTCCTGTTGGCATTCGGTATTCTGGCGCTGCGTGGGATGTTGTATCCGCTGTCGGGTAATCCATGGTGGCTGCTGGGGGTGCAGTTGCTGGACGGGGTAGGGGCCGGGATATTCGGGGCCTTGTTCCCGGTGGTGGTCGCCGATCTGACGAAGGGAACCGGCCGGTTCAATATCAGCCAGGGCGCTGTGGCCACGGCGCAGGGCATTGGTGCTGCCCTGAGTGCTGGTATCGCGGGCCTGATCATCGTCAAAGCCGGCTATTCCGTGGCATTTTTCTCTCTGGCTGGCGTCGCCGGGTTGGGCTTTGTCCTCTATGCTCTGTTAATGCCTGAAACCCGGACCCTGTGATGAACGGTGCTGTTTTGGCCACACTGGCGCTTTGCATTGCCGTGACCGCGGGGATCGTTGTACGACCGTTTCGCCTGCCGGAGGCGGTCTGGGCCGCGCTGGGGGCAAGTATTCTTGCTGTTACGGGCCTGCTGCCCCTGTCTGAGGTGGGGAAGGGCGTCATCAGGGGCAAGGATGTTTACGGGTTTCTGATCGGCATGATGCTGCTGTCGGAAGTGGCTCGGCGGGAAGGGGTGTTCGACTGGATCGCCGTCAACGCCGTCAATCATGCCCGTGGATCACCGGTCAGATTGTTTGCGCTGGTGTATGTGGCCGGTGTGATTGTGACGACTTTTCTCTCCAACGATGCAACAGCGGTGGTGATGACGCCTGCCGTCTATGCAGTGGCCAAGCGGGCGGGGGCCAGACCGCTGCCTCTGCTGTTCTGCTGTGTCACGGTGGCCAATGCGGCAAGCTTCGTGCTGCCGATTTCCAATCCGGCCAATCTGGTATTTTTCAATGGCGCGATGCCGTTTTTGTCGGTCTGGCTAGCCTCTTTTGGTCTGCCCGCGCTGGGGGCAGTGCTGGCAGGATATGGTGGATTATATATTATTTTCCGTCGTACGCTGACCGAGGCCGAAAGTGAAAGCAATGTCCCGCAGGAGCCTTTATCGACCGGCGGGCGGACGGCTTTATGCGCCCTGATTCTGACGGCTTTCGGGCTGGTGACGGTCTCGGCGCTTGATCTGCCACTGGGGCTGCCGACCCTGATCGCGGGATTTGCAAGCATGGGTCTGGTTTCTGCCATCACTGGCACTTCTCCATTGTCTTTCCTGAAGCATGTCTCATGGAGTGCCATTCTTCTGGTTGCCGGGCTGTTTGTGCTGGTGCAGGCTTTGAGTCATATTGGAGCCGTCGCAGCGATTGCTGATCTGCTTTGTCGTGGAGCACAGGCGAATACACCGGCGACGGCCATGATCTCAGGTGTGTTGCTGGCCCTGATCAGCAACGTCACCAACAATCTGCCCGCCGGACTGATCGCTGGTACGGCGACATTGCAGGCTCAGCCGCCACAGCTGATCTCCGATGCATTGCTGATCGGGGGCGATCTTGGGCCGAGTCTGGCGATCACCGGTTCCCTGGCCAGTCTGCTTTGGCTCAACGCAATCCGGCGTGAGGGGGAGGAAGTCACATTCGGCGCTTTTCTGCGGGTGGGGCTTGTGGTGATGCCTGCGATGCTGTCGGTGGCGCTCGGGTTGCGTCTGGCACTGGGATAGCGTTTTCGGGGGCAACAAACCCGTGCTGATGGCAGCGGGTTATGGCAGCGGGCTGGATTTGCGATCCGGGCCAGACCCTGCTTCAACAGATAAAAGCGATCGGCAAGGCGCACAGGCCGGTATCGTCAATTGAGGTCGTCCGAGGGTGGGATGAAGGGTTTGAAAGCTGCGATCATGGGGGTGATGGTGCTGCTGTGGCAGGGCGGCCCCGTCCGGGCGGAGACGACGCCGGATGCGACACCCGCACCCGCTGCCACAGCTCAGCCGGGTTCCGGGCAGGTTGATTTGCCGCCTGCTTCGTGGCCGCGTCCCGATTCCCAGCCCGAGCTGCCGAAGGCGCTGGTGTTATCTCCTTTAGAACCGATGCCCCCTGCGCCGGAGGCCATTGTCATGCCGAAAGCACCGACCCGTCATGTGCCCGCGAAAGTGGCGCAGGGCGTACTGGGGCAGGAGGTGCACGACACGGATGGCAAAAGTATTGGCCGTATGGCGGATGTGATTGTCGACGCGAAAGGCGTGCCTGTCGCAGCTCTGATTGATGTCGGCGGATTTCTGGGGGTGGGAGACCGGCGGATTGCCATTGAATGGAAGCAGCTTGCCTTTTCGCCGGACAATCCGCAGCGCAGCATCGTGCTGAAGATGACGACGGATGAGCTGAAGTCCGCCCCGGAATACAAGGATGGTGAAGGTGGTGCGGTGCTGACGCCCAGTGAAACCGTCCCGCCTGCTGCACAGAAAGATCATCCATCCGGCCAAAACGACGTGCCTCCCCCTCAGGATGGACATCCTTCTGATGGTTCCGGCCAGACATCGCCTGCGGCCCCACCGCCTACTCCGGGCGATGCAGCTGATCATCCCTGAACGATCAAGAGCAGCATCTTTTGACGGTTTTTCAGCATATCTCTGAGAACAGGGAGGTTGCCGGAGCATCCTCTCCGGCAGATCGGCGCAGCCGGATCGGCCTGGATCTGTTTGTTTTTTTCGTGGCCAATCTCCAGACCGGATTCGGGCCGTTCGTCGCCGTGTATCTGGCATCCCATCGCTGGACCCAGACTGATATCGGGCTGGCATTGAGTGTCGGTACCTTTGCCTCGATGCTCAGCCAGTTGCCGGGGGGATGGGCGGTGGATGCCATGCCGCAGAAACGGCTGGCTGCCTTCCTGCCTACCATCGCAATGACCTTTTGCGCCTTGCTGTTCGCGTTTTTTCCCGGACGCTTGCCGATCATGCTGGCCGAGGTGCTGCATGGTTTTGCCACCTGTATGCTGGTGCCTGCGATTGCGGCAATGTCGCTGGCGCTGGTGCCTGCATCGCGGATCGGTGAGCGGTTCGGGCGCAATGCCCGCTGGGGGTCGATCGGTAACGGGCTGGCAGCGGGGGCGATGGGGCTGATTGGCACCTATATTTCTAATCGCGCCGTGTTCATCCTGACGGCATTGCTGACCCTGCCTGCCTTGTTCTCCCTTTTGATGATCCGTCCTGCCCGGGACCATGAGAATGGGGCGCAGGCTGTCCAAAAGAAAAGCGGTGTGTCGTTGAGGGTGTTGTTCACGGACAGGCGGTTGCTGATTTTCGCCGCATGCTCGGCTTTGTTTCAGCTTTCCAATGCTGCCTTGTTACCGCTGGTCGGCGGTGCTGCGACGGAGCGCAGTGGCCCTGATGCCAGTCTGATCATTGCGGCCTGTATTGTGGTACCGCAGATCGTGGTGGCGCTGTTTTCCCCTTGGGTTGGACGGGCGGCGGACCGGATTGGGCGTCGGACCGTACTGCTGATCGGATTTCTGGCGTTGCCCATTCGCGCCTTGTTATTCGCCGGGATCAGCCATGACTGGTTCATCGTGCCACTCCAGATGCTGGACGGGGTGAGTGCCGCCGTGTTCGGTGTGCTGATGCCGTTGATCGTGGCGGATATCACCTATGGATCGGGGCGGTTTAATCTCAGCGTTGGAATGGTGGGGCTGGCCGGAGGGGTCGGTGCTACGATCAGCACCACAATGGCGGGAGCGGTTTCTGACCGGTTTGGCCTGTCGGCAGCCTTTCTCGTGCTATCACTGGCCGGTGCCGCCGGTGCCGCGCTGGTACGTTTCGGCATGCCGGAAACCGGAAGGGTGGCACGGAGCAATGCGCAGGCCTCTACAAAACCTGTTGTTTGAAAGCGGTCGGCAGGCATGGTTTCTGATGGAATGACATCCTCGATTGTTTCAGCCCCTCTCTGCTCCGGCCTGAGCGGAGCAGCCCGTCTGGCTGGTGTGATCGGCTGGCCGGTCCAGCACAGCCGGTCGCCGAAACTGCATGGTCACTGGCTGGCGCGCTATCGTATTGACGGAGCCTATGTACCGCTGGCCGTGCCGCCGGAGCGGTTTGAAACCGCGGTGCGGGGGTTGGTCGCCTGTGGCTTTCGCGGGGCCAATGTCACCATTCCTCACAAGCAGGCGGCGCTTGCCCTGTGTGATGAGGTGGAAGATCAGGCGCTGCTGGCCGGTGCGGTCAATACGCTGGTGTTCGAGAATGACCGTATTATCGGCAGTAATACGGACGGGGACGGGTTCATCGCCAATTTGCGTGATCACAGTATCGATCCGTCCGCCGGGCCGGTACTGCTGTTTGGTGCCGGGGGTGCGGCACGCGGCATTGCTGCGGCCCTGAGTGCATGGGTGCCAGTGACGCTCTGCGCCCGCCGTGATGAGGCGGCGGCAGAACTGGCGGCATTGCTGCCCAATGTTTCTGCCGTGCCGTGGTCCCGACGGGAAGACGTGCTGAAGGAGCATGCGCTGGTGGTGAATACCACCGCGGCGGGTATGGAGGGACATCCGGCGCTGGAGATTGATCTGTCACACGCACCGGACGGGCTGGCCGTAGCGGATATCGTTTATACGCCGCTGGAAACGCCCTTGCTGCATGCGGCCCGTTTGCGCGGATTGCCTGTAGCAGAGGGGCTGGGCATGCTGCTGCATCAGGCGAGGCCGGGGTTCCGGTCCTGGTTCGGCGTTGAGCCCGAGGTCGATGATGCGCTCCGCGCGGCGGTACTGGCCGGATAGGCCGGTGAGGAAGCCAGCTGATATGCCAACGCGCATGCCAACGCGCATGCCAACGCGCATGCCCACGGGCATGCCAACGGGCATGACGGTGATAGGACTGACCGGCGGTATGGGGGCCGGGAAATCGACTACTGCCTGTATGATGCGCCGCATGGGAATCCCGGTTTTCGATGCGGATGCTGCCGTGCATCGGCTTCAGGCAGCGGGAGGGGCCGCCCTGCCAGCGATTGCCGCCCGGTTTCCTCAAGCAGTACGGCAGGATAGTGCCACCGGTCATCCCGGATGGGTGCTGGACCGGCCCGCATTGCGGCGGATCGTTTCGGCCTCTCCAGATGCGCTTTCAGTATTGGAAGCAATCATGCATCCGCTGCTGATGAGGCAGGCACGGGACTTTCTTCATCAGGCACGGCGGCGGCGGAAACGGGACGTGGTGCTGGATGTGCCCCTGCTGTTCGAAGCCGGATGGGATCGGTTATGTGATGCGGTAATCGTGGTCACAGCGCCACCCCCTGTGCAAATTGCCCGTATCCGGGCGCGGCGGGCCATGAGTGCGGAGGAAGTCCGGGCCTTGCTGCGGCGTCAAATGCCGGATCAGGAGCGTCGCCGCCGCGCTGATCATGTCATTCGCACGGGGCTGAATCGCCATGAAACCCGTCGCCAATTGTTATCTGTCCTGAGAAAGATGAAAGCTCATGATTGAAGGAAACAGGACATGAGCCGTTCCGTTCTGTTCGATACGGAGACGACCGGATTTGATCCCCTCACCGGGGATCGCGTCCTGGAAATTGCCGCGCTGGAACTGTTCAATGATCTGCCCACCGGCAACACCTTCCACACCCTGATCGATCCGTGCCGTGACGTGCCGGAGGAAGCGACGCGGGTGCATGGTTTTACGGCAGAGATGCTGCGGGGAAAGCCTCTGTTCGCTGATATTGTGGAGGATCTGCTGGCTTTTTTCGGCCGTGATCCGTTGATTGCGCATAATGCACCGTTCGACTTCAACTTTCTGAACGCGGAATTTGCGCAGTTGGGAAAGCCGAAGCTCGATCCTGCCCGGATGATTGATACGCTGGTCATGGCAAAAGCCCGTTTTCCAGGCATGCCGAACAGTCTGGATGCGCTCTGCCGTCGCTTCAGCATCGACCTGTCCCAGCGCACCACCCATAATGCGTTGCTCGACTGCAAGCTGCTGGCGGAGGTCTACATAGAACTGACCGGAGGCCGTCAGCGCGGGCTGGGACTGACGGAGGCCGAGCGTGCGGCCGCTGTGGCGGAATATGAACATTCCGCCAGCCGTGTGCCGCGTCCGATCATGCCGGATGAGGCAACGCTGGCGGCCCATGAAGCCTTTATCGACCGGCTGAAAGACCCGGTCTGGCGGATGGAGTAACGCCGCGCGGCTCAGCCGCGTGCGTGGGCTCGCAAAGCGGTGATGGCGCTTGCATAGGCATCGCGGTTGCCCTTGAACACTGCCGATCCGGCCACGAAAGTGTCGGCCCCGGCCTCTACGCAGGCCCGGATTGTATCTGGGGTGATGCCGCCATCAACCTCCAGCCGGATCGGGCGGTTGCCGATCATGGCACGGACACGGCGGATTTTCTCGACCATGGCCGGGATGAAGCTTTGTCCCCCGAACCCGGGTTCGACCGTCATCACCAGAATCAGGTCCAGCCGGTCCAGCACGTATTCAATGGCGCTTTCCGGTGTGCCGGGGCAGATCGCAACCCCGGCCTGCTTGCCGAGCTGGCGGATATGGGCCAGCGAACGATCGACATGCGGACCGGCTTCGGCATGGATGGTGATGATGTCGGAGCCTGCCTTGGCAAAGGCTTCCAGATACGGATCCGCGGGGGTGATCATCAGATGTGTATCCAGCACGCGATCGGTCAGTGGCCGCAATGCTTGCACCACTGCTGGGCCGATCGTGATGTTCGGCACGAAATGCCCGTCCATCACATCCACATGAATCCAGTCGGCACCTGCATCGATGACATCGCTCACTTCGGCCCCGAGCCGGGCGAAATCGGCGGACAGGATCGAGGGAGCGATGATGATCTCGGAAGAAGTGGTCGTCATGGTCATGGGTCCGGCGGCTGGAAGGATAGGGAAGCGTTCTCAGGCCTTGTTATCAGAACCGGAGAGGGAAGGCGCGGAATGGGCAAACAGCCGTTCCCCAAGCACGTCCGGGGCTTCAAGGGTCTGAAGCTGGGCTGGAGTGACCTGTCCGCCAATGGCAACCAGACGGTTGGCCTGCCGCAGACGCGCGATATCCAGCGCGTTACGGATGGTGCGGCCGTTGCCGAAGAACGGTTCTGTCCGTCGTTGAGCGATGAAGCGGATCATGGCCTCCCTTCCGCTGTCGCTGAAACGGTAATTCTGGCGCATCAGCATTGCTTCGGCGATGTCCAGTAATTCTTCCTCATCGTAATCGGGGAATTCGATATGATGGGCGATACGGCTGCGGATGCCCGCCATGCTGGAATACAGATGCTGCATTTCTCTGGTGTATCCGGTCAGGATAAACACCACATCGGCCTCCGGGCGCTCCATCACCTGTAACAGGATTTCCAGTGCTTCCTGTCCGAACCCATTATCACCCCGCAGCAAGAAATGCGCCTGATCGATCAGCAAGACTCCACCTGATGCACGGGCGATGGCATCCTTGGTTCTCTGAGCGGTTTGACCAATCGTGTCTGACAGCAGATCATCCGGTGTCACGTTGACCAGACGGTCGCGGCTGGTGAAACCCAGACGATAAAGCACGCCCGCCATGCGGGCGGCGACGGTGGTTTTGCCGGTGCCGGGGTTGCCGGTAAACGCCATGTTCAGGCTTGGAGCTTCGCTCATCAACCCGTGGCGGCGACGAACGTTATCGACCAGCAGCAGCGCACAGATTTCCCGCAGGCGACTTTTCACCGGCGCCAGCCCGATCATTTCATGATCGAGCGCCTCCAGCACCTCCCTCACCCCGGCGCTTTCCAGTTCCTTTTGTAGATCGATGATCGGTTCGATATCAGACACGGATGAAATGGCGGTTGCTCCGGCTTTGAAACAGGCAGCCCTTTTCAACAGCTTTGCGGCATTGAGTGCAATCCCCTGTTGCAGGAATCGGCCTTAACGCGCCTGTCGACCCCGATCCACCAGTTGCAGGATGATCGGTGTCAGAATTAACTGCATCGCCAGTTCCAGCTTGGTGCCGGGAATGGTGATGGAATTGGCCCGCGACATGGAACTGCCTGCGATCATCGACAATAAATAGGGAAAGTCGATTCCGCGCGGGTCGCGGAACCGGATGACCACGATGGATTCATCGGCGCTTGGAATGGCGCGGGCGATGAACGGGTTGGAGGTATCGACTGTCGGAACCCGCTGAAAATTGATGTCCGTGTGCGTGAATTGCGGGCAGATATAATGCACGTAATCCGGCATGCGTCGCAGGATCGTCTCCATGACCTGGTCGGTGGAATATTTCCGGGCCGAGCGGTCACGGTGAATTTTCTGGATCCATTCCAGATTGATAACCGGCACAACACCGATCTTGAGGTCGGCGGGGGCAGCCGTATTGACGCCATCCGACACCAGCGCGCCATGAAGCCCTTCATAGAACAGCAGATCGGTGTGTTCCGGCAGTGGCTCCCATTCCGTAAATGTGCCGGGGGGCTGGCCGAACTGGGCGGCCTCATCGAAATCATGAATATAGTGGCGGGTCTGCCCTGTGCCGGTCGTACCATATTGGTGAAACAGGTTTTCAAGCTGTTTCAGCAGGTTTGCGTCCGGGCCGAAATGGCTGAAATGCGGGTTGCCCTGTCGCATGGCGCGGTCTGCCTGCCGCTTCATTTCGTCCCGGTCGTAACGGTGAAATGCATCGCCCTCAACATAGGCAGCGTGAATGCCTTCCCGACGAAAAATATGGTCGAAAATATTGCGCACGGAGGTCGTGCCAGCACCGGAGGAGCCGGTGACGGAAATGATGGGATGACGTTCAGACATATGCGATGGCAGACATGGATAACGGGTTTTAAACCTCTCCGGACAGGGACAGTCTCGG
Source organism: Granulibacter bethesdensis (assembly GCF_001889525.1). Lineage (NCBI taxonomy): Bacteria > Pseudomonadati > Pseudomonadota > Alphaproteobacteria > Acetobacterales > Acetobacteraceae > Granulibacter > Granulibacter bethesdensis. The sequence goes on along the minus strand of NZ_CP018192.1, from coordinate 2,367,969 downwards.
TCGCCGCAACCTTCCTGTAAATGCAGCTTCGTCACAAGCTGTTGAAAAAACATGGCCTGTGACCGTTTTCGGCCGCAGAACGGCGCAAAAGTGGCCTCATTATAAGAGGTATTTATTTCCTGTTATGGTTCCATAAAGAAATTTTCAGAAAGATTTTATGGGTAAGGATGAAAAAATCTCTTTCCAAATGCGCCGCAAGCGAAAATAATTCGATCCGTCTCCAATGCAGACGGAAAGGGAGGATAAACGATGACGACTGTGCCATCTGGTCGCCCGGGCCGTTCAAGACATGTGACGGACCGCTCGGCCGAGCGTGCCCGCGCCGCTTCAGCGGTTCCTGCGCCCACGACCAGCTCGGAGGCTTTGTCCCCCCGCGTCTGTGGGGAGGCGGCCATGAGTGGTGGTCGCTCGTGGTTCACGGTTCAGGGGCCACGCAGCCAGCTCCGCACACGGATGGAGCAGCGGATTGAGGAACTGGAACGCTGCGTCGCGGAACTGCGGCAGGAGCTGGAGGCTCTGCGTTCCTCCTGAGGAGCTTGCCGACTGTCTGGCTGGATGCTTATCCCATCGCCTGACGCATGAAAAACTGCTTCAGCGGGCGCAGGCGGTGCACCGCCGCAATCCCGAGATCACGCGCCAGTCTGACAGAACGTCGATCGGTGCTGAACAGTCGATCGAGCGCATCGGTTGCCAGCAGCATGGCAAGATTGGCGGGACGCCGCGCCGCCTGATAGGCGGTGAGCAGTCGCGTATTCCCCAGATCCTGTCCGGTGTGATGCGCCTTGATCAACAGATCGGCCAGTGTCATCGCATCCCGGAAACCAAGGTTCAGGCCCTGTCCGGCAATCGGATGAATACCGTGAGCGGCGTCGCCCACCAGCAGCAGGCGTGTATCATAGTAGCGATGTGCATGCAGCGCGCTAAGCGGATAGCTCCAGCGGCGGCCCAGCAGCCTGATCTCCCCCAGATGATCACCCAGCCGACGCTGTAATTCTTTCGTGTAACGCTCATCGTCCAATGTGGCGAGGCGTTGCGCGATCGCACCCCTCTCGGTCCAGACAATGGCCGAGATATGAGGAGAACCGGGAATACCGGTCATCGGCAATTGGGCGAAGGGGCCGCCGGGTAGAAAATGCTCCAGAGCAATGTTGTTGTGCGGATACTTGTGCGCTACGGCGCAGACCATGCCGATCTGGTCATATCCCAGCTTCGTGACCCTGATGCCCGCGTCCTGCCGCAACGGGCTTTGTCGTCCTTCCGCGGCAATCACCAGTGCACAGCGAAGCTGCACGGGCGTTTGGCCTTGCCGGTGGATATGGATGATCACACCTTCTTCCGTGCGCTGTATGTCATAGTCGGCAGGGGCAAACAGATGAATCGACGGGTCATCATGCAGCCGCTGATTCAGCGCACGGCGCAGGGCGCGCGCTTCCACCATCCAGCCGAAAGCCTGCTCGCTTGTGCTGTCCTGTCCCGTCTCCGCATGGTCGAAATGCAGATGCAGCGGTGAGGCCGGGCGTCCAACCTTGCCATCCGATACGCGGATACCGTGAATGGGGCAGGGCATATCCGGCAGAAGATCCCAAAGTCCTGCCTCAGCCAGAAAATTCCTGACCCCGGCAGCAATCGCATAGGCCCTGCCATCGAAGGCCGGATGCTCCATGGGCGGCAAGGATGCCTTATCAATGATCGCAACACGCAGCCCCGCAGCCGCCAGCCGACAGGCGAGAGTCCCACCCACCGGACCCGCCCCTACGATGCAGAGATCGGCTTCCAGCAAAGTGCCTTCAGAAGAAGGCGGGATGTCAGGCAGTGCGTGGACCATCAGATATATCGTTTCCCGTTCAAACCGGATCGTTCGTAAAACGAGCGATCAGGGTCTTGAATTGCGTACAAAATGGGCAGTCTGTTGCAGTTCTCTGATTACTATAGGTTCATCCGTCGGCAAATGCAGGGATGAAACGTCCCGGCACGGTTTTTGATTATACAGATTTCGCATGCGGTGCGTTGTGCATCACGGGGCCTGCCCGTGTTGGACGCGCCCCGCAAATTGCAATGGCGTTCCGCCAAAGGGAAGGAGAGCACCGGGATGAAGCTGATTGTGGCTGTTATCAAGCCCTTCAAGCTTGACGATGTGCGGGAAGCACTGACGCCGCTGGGCGTGCAGGGGCTGACCGTGACGGAGGTCAAGGGATTTGGCCGTCAGAAAGGCCAGACTGAAATCTATCGTGGGGCAGAATATCACGTCAGTTTTCTGCCGAAGGTAAAGATTGAGGTTGCTGTTCCGGCCAGCCTTGCCGAGCAGGTGGTCGAAGCCATCATGAAAGCGGCGAATACTGGCAAGATCGGAGATGGCAAAATCTTTGTTCTCGATATCGAACGCGCCGTTCGCATCCGCACCGGGGAACTGGATGCGGACGCGCTGTAAAGCCGTTTCGCCACATCACTGAAGGCCGGGAGCGGTCAAAAAGCGCCACATGGCGGGGATGCAAAGAATGCTGAGCCCGTGCATGCGCAGCGTATGTGTTTCATTGGGGGACACCAAAGAATGAAAGCTGATCTTCCTTGCCCGGAAAACTGCCGGGCACAGGCGCGGTTACCAAGCCGCAAGATGGGGAGCCGCAAGCTGGGGCTGGGTGCTGCCGCTGCGGCGCTGCCGCTTTTCGCGGCCATGCCCGCCTGGGCCGATACGCCGAAGATCGACAGCGGTGATACCGCGTGGATGCTGATCAGCAGTGTAATCGTGCTGATGATGACCGTTCCGGGCCTTGGCCTGTTCTATGCCGGCATGGTGCGCAAGAAGAACATTCTGGCGACGATGATGCAGGCCTTTTCCGCGGCGGCCGTGCTGTCCATCGTGTGGATGGTGGCTGGCTACAGCCTCGCTTTCGGGACGGGCAATGCCTATGTCGGCGATATGTCCCGCTTCCTGCTGAACGGCATTGCCGATCATATCGTCAAGGGCAGTGATGTTCCGATGGCGGGCATGACGATCCCCGAATCTCTTTTCATGTTCTTCCAGATGACCTTCGCGATCATCACGCCGGCGCTGATCGCCGGTGCGTTTGCTGATCGTATGAAGTTCAGCGCCTATCTGGTGTTCATCGTCCTGTGGTCACTGATCGTCTACAGCCCCGTCGCACACTGGGTCTGGGCGTCGAATGGATGGCTGGCCGGCATGGGGGCCGCTGACTTCGCCGGTGGTACAGTCGTGCATATCAATGCTGGTGTGGCCGGTCTGGTCTGTGCGCTCGTGCTCGGCAAGCGTTATGGCTATGGCCGGGACGATATGTCGCCGCATGACCTGTCCTACGCTCTGATCGGTGCCTCCCTGCTGTGGGTGGGCTGGTTCGGCTTCAATGCGGGTTCTGCCGGCAGTGCCGGTGGTCGTGCGGCGATGGCGGCTGTCGCTACCCAGCTGGGAGCGGCCGGTGCGGCGATTGGCTGGATCGTGGTGGAATGGATTGTCCGCGGCAAACCGACGGTGCTGGGTGCACTTTCCGGTGCCGTGGCCGGTCTGGTTGCTATCACCCCGGCAGCTGGTTTCGTGCTGCCTGGCCCGGCTGTGCTGATCGGCCTGATCGCTGGTGCCATCTGCTTCTGGGGTGCGACCAGCCTCAAGCACATGCTCGGTTATGATGACAGCCTTGATGCCTGGGGCGTCCATGGCATCGGCGGTATTACCGGCGCTCTGCTGACCGGTGTTTTTGCCTATGGCCCGCTTTCGGCGACCGACGCGTCTCCTACCGGTGTGGTCGGCGGCATTCCGCAGCTGATCATTCAGGCCAAGGCGGTTGGCATCACTCTGGTCTGGAGTGGCGTGATGACCTTCATCCTGCTCAAGATCATTGATGTGGTCATCGGCTTGCGCGTAACGCAGGAAGAGGAAGTCGAAGGTCTCGACGTCACGTTGCACGGCGAACGTCTGGGCTGATTTTTTTCTACCTCATTCAGCATACCAGCCTTCTGGGGGAAGCTTCGGCTTCCCCTTTTTTGTTCAGCGTTGCGATAATATTCATAGCCTTCTAAAAAATAGTATTCTAATGACCCGGAATGGACATTCCACTTGGAGAATTCTGCCGCCTGATGCATCGCGTCACCACTGCGTGGCGGCGTGAGATCACGCGGAATGTAAGCCATTTCGGACTGACCGAAGCAAGCTGGCGCCCGCTCTTTTATCTGGGCCGGGCCGGGGATGGGGTACGTCAGGTCGAACTTGCGCGCATGCTGGATATAGAAAGCCCATCTCTGGTGCGCTTGCTCGATCTGTTGGAAGGACAATCCCTGATCGAACGTTATGAAGATCCGGCAGATCGCCGATCCAAACTCCTGCGCATGACGGCGGAGGGAAGGCGCGTCCTGGATCAGGTCCTGGCCATCTGTTGCAGGACCGACCAGGCCCTGATGGCGCTGATAGAGCCAGAGCAGTTGACTGCCTGTATAAAGACCCTTTCTGATCTGGAACAGGCTTTGACAGAAGACAGGATGTGGGATGTGGCGGCCGGTCTCCCGCAAGTGACAGAGGGCTGAGACGGTCATGCCGGTAGCATCGGATACAGCCGGTCAGGATGGGTTTGACATGGGAGCCTGGCTGCCGGCGTTTCTGAGATCAGCGGCCTTTTTTTATGCGCTGAGGCTGGCCCTGAGTGGATCGCTTGCCCTGTATTGCGCCTATTTTCTACAGCTTCAGAATCCTTCTTCTGCCCTTGTCACGACGATCATTGTCGCAAGCCCGATGCGGGGAGCCATTCTTTCCAAAAGCCTGTGGCGTTTTCTGGGTACGATCCTGGGCTGTGTAGCGAGTATCATGGCGGTTGCGCTGTTTGTGCAGTCGCCTTTGCTGTATTTGTCCGCCTTTGCCATCTGGACGGGATGTTGCAGTTATATCTCCAACCTTCTGCGCTATTTTCGTGCTTATAGTGCGGCGCTGGCAGGATATACCATCGCCTTGATAGGCTTCGGCGACGTGCTGGCCCATCCGGATACGATTTTCAGTGTCGCGCTGGACCGGCTGTCCGTGGTGTCACTGGGGATTGTATGCAGTGCATTGGTGACGATGCTGCTTCAGCCGGCTACTTCTGAAAACAGGCTTCAAGCAGATTCCATGCAGTCCCTGCGGGATCTGTCGGAATTACTGACGATGGTCAGGGATGGGGCCTCTGAAGAAAATATCCTTGATACGCGTCGTCGCCTGCTGTTCCGCATTGCCTCCTACGATCAGGCGGTCGAGTTCGGGGCGGCGGAGAGCAGTGAGGTTGCCCGTCGCGCCAATGCTTTCCGGCAGCTATTCGGTCTCATGACATCCGTGACGGCAAGCAGCATGCGGATCGGGGAGAGGTTGCAGGCATTGTCGGCTGATCCGCGGACCGCACAGGCTGCAGATCGTTTGCGCCAGATATTGTCAAATCTGATTCGGCATATACCAGACAATGTTCAGGAGCTGCGACACTTGGTTGCCGCATCCTCCCACATGCATGTGGAGCTGCGGCACTTTGCCGACCACACACAGTGTCTGAAATCACTCGGACTGGTCAATCTTCTTGATGACGCTGCACGGCAGTTGCGGATGATGGCGCGGCTTGCCGATCCACGGGTACAGAAAATTCGCCGGGTCAGGCTACCGCTTTGGCGTGATCATGTGACTGCTCTGCGCAGTGGATTGCGGGCGTTTCTGGCTGCTGAATTGTTGGGATTATTCTGGATCTATACTGAATGGCCCAGCGGGGGCAGCGCAATCGTGATGACCGCGATTATTGTTGCGCTGGCAGCAACGGGTGATAATCCCTCGGGGATGATGAAAGCGTTCCTGCAAGGTACGTTGATCGCCAGTGTCCTGTCATTCGTGCTGGTCTATGGCATTCTGGTGCATATGGACGGATTTCCGCTGCTGCTGATGGCCTATATGCCCGTAGTGATAGTATGTGGCTATATGCAGGTAAGCGGACGAAATCCCGCGCTCGCAATGTCGATCATGCTGTTTTATGCCGTGCTGAGCCCGATTGCCAATCCCATTCATTATAACCTGACTGGATTTCTGAATTCTGTCTTCAGCAGCATTATCGGTGCTCTGGCGGCCAACATAGCCTTTATGATTCTGGTGCCGCCCAGTTTCGATATGTCCATTCGGCTGGCTACCCTGTCCCTATGGAAAGGCGTATCGGATGCTGCCCGTAAAAAAATGCCGGCCTCCAACCTGACATGGGAATATCCGCAATACCAGAAACTGATGCGCATTTCCGCCCGGTTACCTCCCGCAGGGCCGGAGCGGCGGCGGATAGGCCGGGGATCGGCTGCGCTGGTCCTGACAGGGCGGGAGATATTCAAGATCAGGCATGCTATCGAGCATGGCATTATTCCGGTTTCCGCCCGTCCTGCCGTGCAAAGGCTGCTGGCCGTCCTGCGTCGTCAGCCGCAGCGTGCTGCCGACTTTGCTGACCATGCATGCAGGGAGGTGGTAGCAGCCGGTGTGCATGATCCGCAGCTGCTCCGGACTGCGGCATCTCTGGACGAACTTCACTTGCTTCTGCTGGAAGGGGGCAGGCAGGTTTCTCAGTCATGATTCACGAAGTCAATATCTGGGGTGTTCTGGTGGCCCCCATTAGTGTTTACGGTGTGATGGCACTGGTGCTGTTTGCGATCCTGCGCAGTTTCTTGCGATTGACGGGGTTGTTGCAATTCATCTGGCACCCCCCGCTTTTTGAGCTGGCGGTTTATGTGTCGATCCTGTCCCTGCTTGTTCTTTACGCATAGGATCAAGTCCTAATCATGCGATTTCTGAAATATGCCGTTCGCGTTATGATCACGCTTATAGTGGTCGCTGTGGCATTATGGCTGGGTGTAATGCTGTGGCATGTCTACATGCTGGCACCCTGGACGCGTGACGGGCGTGTGCGCGCTTATGTCGTTTCCATAGGCCCCGAGGTGCCAGGATATGTGACCAGGGTCACCGTCAGAGACAATCAGTTTGTGCATAAAGGCGATATGCTGTTCGAACTCGATCCGATCCGTTTCCGTCTGGCCATCGCGCAAGCTCAGGCTGCACTGGACAGTGCTCAGGCACGGTATCGGAACAACCAGGCGGATGTAAAAAGACGGCAGGGTCTGACAGGGATTGTTTCTCCTGAAGAACAGGAACAGTTCCGTACCACGGCTGCCGTATCAGCAGCTGCGGTGGAAAAAGCAAAAGCCGATCTGGATGTAGCGAAGCTCAATCTGGAGCGGTCGGTCCTGTATGCCCCGGTCAATGGCTATGTGACGAATCTTCAGCTCCGGGTTGGGGATTATGCAACGGCGGGCCATGCTTTGCTCGCAATGATTGATGCCGAAAGCTTCTATATTTATGGTTATTTCGAAGAAACAAAACTCCATCATATCAAGGCTGGTGATCCTGCGCGCATCAAGCTGATGGGATATTCAGAGCTTCTTTCCGGTCACGTCGACAGTATTGGCCGTGGCATCAACGACAAGAATCAGTCCCTGGATAATCTGGGTTTGCCGGATGTAAACCCCGTGTTCACGTGGGTCCGTCTGGCGCAACGTATTCCGGTCAGGATTCATATCGATAAGGTTCCGAAATCAATTACGCTGGCAGCCGGCATGACCTGCTCTGTGGCACTTGGTAATGAGGCTGATCAGGACTACAGCGCTGCTGGACGTGCCGTGCAGTGGCTGGAAGACCATCTGTGAGGCAGTTTGTTTTTCCCCTGTGCCTTGCAGTATTTTTTTCAGCTTGCACAGTCGGTCCTGATTTCAGGAAGCCAAAAACCGATATCCCGCCTGACTGGACGGAAAAGCACGAGCACGCGACATCGCGTGATCGTATCAGCCTGGCAGAATGGTGGCGCTCATTTGATGATCCGGTGCTGGATCGGCTGGTCGATGATGCCATTACCAACAACCATAGTCTGGCCATTGCCCAGCAACGCATCATCATGGCCCGTGCGGAGCGGGAAAATGCCGTGGCCGGCTGGTATCCCCAGATCAATCTCAGTGCTACCAAGCAAAGTCGTGGATATTCAGGTACGATGCAATGGCCGGGCTTGCCACAGATTGCTTACCGTTACTGGGATACGACTTTCGATTCCAGTTGGGAGCTGGATATTTTCGGCGGTACAAGACGGATGGTGGAGGCTGCCAATGCCAGTGCCGATGCGCTGGTGGAGGGCAGACGCGCCATATTGGTCAGCCTGATTTCCGAATTGGCAAGCCAGTATGCAGTGTTGCGGGCCAGTCAGCTCCGGTTGGAAATTGTACGGAAAAACGAAGTCACCGCACAGCATATTGTTGATCTGGTGTCGAAAGAGGTCGGTCAGGGGATACGCTCCACTCTCGATCTGTCACAGGCCCGGGCGGAGCTGGAGACGATCAAGGCAACCGAACCACCTTTGCATGCGATGATTGCCATGGCTGCGCATGCGATCGGTGTGCTGATTGGCAAGCCTCCCGGCGGCGCGCTGGAGGCGGAGCTGTTGCAACCCACCCCTGTTCTGCCGGTACCGCCTGCCTTGCCGGTTCTGCTGCCAGCGCAGGTGATCGCTGATCGTCCTGATCTCAGGCGGGTGGAGCGGGACTACGCAATGGCGCTTGCCCAGGTGGGTGTTGCAAAGGCGCAGCTTTATCCGCGTTTCATGATCCCGATTGTGGTGCAGCCGATGAGCTCGACACTGCATCAGTTGTTTAGTGCGGCGAGTATGACCTGGATGATGGGTGTCGGCATTGCACAGCCTTTGTTTGACGGCGGCCGTCGGCATGCCCGCCTGACGGCAGCCCAGGCCGAAGCGGAAGCGGCGCGGATCACGTATGAGGAGTCCGTGCTGATTGCGCTGCGTGAGGTCGAGGATGCGCTGGTCAATTTTTCCACAGCACAGGAGCGGGATAAAAATCTGCTGGAGGCGCAGGCCCAGAGTCAGAAGGCACTTGTTCAATCCCGCACTCTCTATGAACACGGCTTGACCGGTTATATGAGGGTATTGGATGCGCAACGTACGGCGTTGGCAGCGGAAGATGCTGTTGCCATCAGCAAGCTGGACCGTATTCGTAATACGATCCAGCTTTACAAGGCGCTAGGTGGTGGTTGGCAGAACGTGACCTTCAACGATCCGAAGATTGAAACCCATTTGCTCCAAAGAACCGGATTGCCTTTGGGAATGGACAATCCGGTTAAGGAAGAAAAAGCCCGGAACTAAAGATGTCAAAGGGGGAAGAGTCTCTTGCGTCAGTCTCCGGTACCAGTCAGGGCCGGGAAATCCGTGTAGCCTTCTGCACCCCCACCGTAGAAAACATCCTGAGATGCCGTGGCGAGCGGTGTATTGCGATGGAGCCGTTCCACCAGATCAGGATTGGCGATAAAGGGGCGCCCGAATGCTATCATGTCAGCCCGTCCGGACGAAACTGCATCCAGTGCCAGATCGCGATCATAACTGTTGTTGGCGATATAGGCCCCCCCGAAGGCACGATGCAGAGACTGATAGTCGAAAGCATCTTTGGCATTTGTCTCACGCGTATTGCCTTCGATGCAGTGCAGGTAGGCCAGACCCAACGTGCCGAGCCGCTCTGCCAGAAATCCGTATGTTTCCGCCGGCGTACTGTCGAGCGGAGTATCTCCTGCGGAATGTGTCATGGGAGAAAGACGGATGCCGACGCGGTCTGCGCCCCATATTTCGGCAACGGCCTGTGTGACTTCGAAAGACAGGCGGGTTCTGTTTTCGATCGAGCCACCATAGGCGTCGTCGCGATGATTGGTGCTGTCGCGGATGAATTGTTCCAACAGATAGCAATTGGCGGAATGTACTTCCACGCCATCAAAGCCGGCGTCTTTGGCACGGCGTGCAGCATTGCGATAATCATCGATGATGCCGGGAATTTCATCGATATGCAGCGCACGGGGCATGGAGGGCCGGGCTGGACCAGATTCGGTGAATGTCGTCTGCCCGGCCTGAATGGCGGAAGGCGCGACAGGCGGTTGTCCGTTTTCCTGCAGGCTGGTGTGAGAAATGCGCCCGACATGCCATAGCTGCAGGACGATACGTCCCCCTGCTTCATGTAAGGCATCGACCACCGGACGCCAGGCGGCGACATGGGCATCGGTGTATATGCCGGGGGTGAAGGCATAACCGCGCCCTTGCCGCGAAATATTGGTGGCTTCGCTGATGATCAAACCTGCGGAGGCGCGTTGGCGGTAGTAAGCGATTGCGAGTGGCGTATGCACCCCGTCCATGCCTGCACGCGCGCGCGTCAGGGGAGCCATGGCGACGCGGTTTGCAACCGGTATGGCACCAATCCGACCAGCAGAGAAAAGGGTAGTGGACGACATAGATAAAAATCCTTCCGGATCGTGGAAAAATGTCTGGGCCCCTGATAGGGCAATGATGTTGGTAGTGGGGATGCTGTCGGCCGGTCGCAACCCCGCGAAAGTCCGGAGCGAACGTTTCTGATGATGGACCGGTTCGATAATGTGTGCGAAGCGGCTGCTTTCCACTGACACATGTCATCACGGTATGGATAGATGCGGTATGACCCTTTGCTGATCAGGGACTTATCGGGTAAGGTTGAAACATTTGCTGAACAGTGGAGACCAGATGGCCGTCGTGACCTCGCCACGTCAGAGGCAGGCAAAACGTTTCCTGTCCCCCGCCCTGAAAGCACTTGCCCATCGCCGTATGGCGGAGATGGGGGGATTGGTGCTGGGCCTTGTCGCTTTGGCGTTGCTGATCGCGCTGGTAACCTATAACCCGCACGATCCTTCCTTCGACACCGCAACCGGACAGGAGCCAACCAATCTGGCAGGCCGTGCCGGGGCCATGCTGGCGGATATATTGTTGCAGGGATTTGGGGTGGCGGCGATCCTGCCGGTGCTGGCGATGCTGATCTGGGCATGGCGGATTTCGTCCCATCGCGGACTGGGCAGTGTGATCTTGCGGTTCGGCAGTCTGATTGTCGCCATGCCGGTTGTGTCTGCCGTGGTGGCGGCTGTTGGGCAACTGGTTCCTGCCCTGCATCGGAACTGGCCAAGTTCCGCCGGCCTGGGCGGATTGAGCGGCGATCTGTTGGCCGGTGCTTCGCTCCAGGCCGGACATGCAGTGCTGGGACCGCTGGGGGATGGAGTGATCTGGGTGGCAGGGCTTGGCCTGGCCATCCTGCTGGTCTTCCTGGCGTTTGGCCTGTCTGCGGGGGAGTGGCGGGCTGCAGGGCGTGGCGCGGCGTCACTGTCATCGGTTTATGGTGACCATATCGGTCCGGCCATGTCTCGTTCACGCGGTCTGTTCGGTCGGGGTGGCGGACTGCTGGGGCGGCTGAAACAGCGTGCGGTCCGGCTGGTGGATGATGAGAACGATGCGGAGGGGCATCTCCGCTATGATATGACGATGATGGAACAGGCGGTGCGGGAGGAAACCCGTTCCTCCCTCACCGCCCGCGCCCGACAGAAGGTGCAGGAACGCACGCCATCCGGGAATGGACCTGCCAGGGGTAGGCCTGTCGATGACGCCATGCGGGATGATGAGAACGATCCCTATTTCCCCGATGAAGATTTTGACGAGCGGCAGAGGCAGGCAACGCTGCCTCCCGAACCGGTGGGCGTGCCTGCACCGCCGCGGATCAGACCTGATCCGCGCATCACGGTGGCTCCTCCTGCGCGGGCATCGTCCCTGTCAGCGCAGAGTGCTGCACCTTCTGGTCGCTCTGCACGGCAGGTTGTGGAGGAAGAGCCGGGCTGGCAGTTGCCGCCGCTCGACCTGCTGACGCAGCCTCCCCCCCGTGGCGGTAGCCGACCGAGTGACCAGGTGTTGCAGGAAAATGCCCGGTTGCTGGAAACGGTGCTGGGCGAATACGGGGTGCAGGGGGCGATCCGCGATATCCGCCCCGGTCCGGTGGTGACGCTGTATGAGCTGGAACCGGCCCCCGGCATCCGCAGTGCTCGCGTGATCGGTCTGGCGGAGGATGTCGCCCGCAGCCTGTCGGTGCTCGCGGTGCGTATCGCCACGGTGCCGGGGCGAAACGTCATCGGTATCGAGGTGCCTAACGATAAACGGGAGACGGTGTATCTCGCCGAATTGCTCGGCGCGGATGAGGCGATGCGCCATCCGGGCCGTCTGGCACTGGCGCTCGGCAAGGATATTGGCGGTGCGCCGGTGGTGGCCGATCTGGCCCGTATGCCGCATCTGCTGATTGCCGGCACGACGGGGTCCGGCAAGTCGGTCGGCGTCAATGCGATGATCCTGTCGCTGCTGTATCGCCTGTCGCCGGATCAATGCCGCCTGATCCTGATCGATCCGAAAATGCTGGAACTGTCAGTCTATGATGGCATCCCGCATCTGATGTCACCCGTGGTGACCGAACCAGCCAAGGCGGTGACGGCACTGAAATGGGTCGTGCGGGAAATGGAGCGCCGCTATCGCTCGATGAGCCAGCTCAGCGTGCGTAACGTCACTGGCTATAATGAGCGAGTGGCTGAAGCCCGAGCGCGTGGGGAGGTCGTGACCCGCCGGGTACAGACCGGCTTCGATCCCGAAACAGGCCGCCCGACTTTCGAGGAGCAGCAGCTGGCGCTGGAGCCGCTGCCATTCATCGTCGTGGTGATCGATGAAATGGCCGATCTGATGATGGTCGCGGGCAAGGAAATCGAGGCTGCAGTGCAGCGTCTGGCGCAGATGGCCCGCGCTGCCGGTATTCATGTTATCATGGCGACACAACGCCCATCCGTGGACGTGATCACGGGCACCATCAAGGCCAATTTTCCGACCCGTATTTCCTTCCAGGTGATCAGCAAGTTCGACAGCCGCACCATTCTGGGGGAGCAGGGCGCGGAGCAGCTTCTGGGTCAGGGCGACATGCTCTACATGGCCGGTGGTGGCCGAATTCTACGCACCCATGGCCCGTTTGTCTCGGATGGCGAGGTAGAGAAAGTGGTCGATTTCCTGCGTGCGCAGGGCGAGCCTCATTATGTCGAGGAAGTCACCGAAGGCAGTGACGAGGATGGCGGTTCCATGATTCCCGGCATGGGCGGGGCGGGCGACGGGGAGAGAGGTCTGTTCGATCAGGCCGTTGCGCTGGTGGCGCGGGAAGGCAAGGCCAGTACCAGCTTCATCCAGCGCCATCTGTCCATCGGCTATAACCGTGCTGCGAAGCTCATCGAGCAGATGGAGAAAGAAGGCATCGTCGGCCCCGCCAACCATGTCGGCAAACGTGAGGTGCTGGTCCGCCGTACCCCGCGTGAGGATGACTGAAGACAGCACCCGCAATGGGGCCCGCAATGATGCGGGTGGCGGGGACCGGGTGGTGACGACGTCCAGCCGCGTGACGGCGATGATCGTTGCCTGTGCGCTGTTCATGCAGAATCTCGATGGCACTGTGATTGCCACCGCTCTGCCCGCCATGGCGCGGCAATTTGGTGTACCGGTGGTTCATATGAGTATGGCCCTGACGGCCTATCTCTTGAGCCTTGCGGTTTTTATCCCCGCTTCCGGCTGGGTGGCGGACCGGTTCGGGGCACGCAATGTGTTTCGCGCTGCAATCGGAATTTTTACGCTTGGCTCAGTGCTGTGCGGGTATTCCACTACGCTCGGTATGCTGGTTGCTTCCCGTGTCCTGCAGGGGCTGGGGGGTGCGATGATGGTGCCGGTCGGGCGATTGGTATTGTTGCGTACCGTTCCCAAACAGCAATTGGTCAATGCCATGGCATGGGTGACGATCCCGGCTTTGGTCGGGCCGGTGGTGGGGCCGCCGCTCGGTGGGCTGATTGTGCAATATGCCTCCTGGCCATGGGTGTTCGATATCAACATTCCGGTTGGCCTGCTCGGTATCGTCATGGTGACGCTGCATGTGCCGGATGTGCGGGCCCCTGATCCCGGTCCGTTCGATGCGCGCGGTCTGATGTTGTCCGGTGGTGCAGTGGCATTGCTGATGGCGAGTATGGAGACGGTGGGGCGGGGTGTGGTGCCGCCATGGGTGACGTTGTTGCTGGCCATGGCAGGCCTGCTTTGTGCCGTCGTTTATCTTGGCCATGCGCGTGGCAGACAGAGACCGGTGTTGGATCCGGGCTTGCTGCGTCTGCCGACATTCCGGGTTTCAGTGATCTCCGGCACTTTATTCAGGATTTCAGCGGGGGCTTTTCCATTCCTGCTTCCGCTGATGCTTCAGGTGGGTTTCGAGATGACACCCCTGAAAAGCGGGGCCATTACGCTGGCCAGTGCCGTGGGGGCGCTGGCGATGAAAGCGGTGGCGGCGCGAGCGCTGAGGCAATGGGGTTTTCGCGATACACTGTTCTGGAACGGGATTGGCGCGGCGGTGCTGGTGGCGCTGGTGGCGGCATTGCGTCCTTCCTGGCCGCTGGTGCTGGTCTATGGCTTGCTGCTTCCGGCAGGGTTTCTGCGGTCATTGCAATTCACCGCCTATAATGCACTTGCCTATGCCGAGGTCGGGCCGGCCCGGATGAGTGCCGCGACCAGCCTGTATTCAACGATCCAGCAGCTTTCCCTGACAATCGGCGTATCAGCCGGGGCGGGAGCACTGGAAATGGCTATGGCCATTCATGGCCGTACTCAACCGGGTCTTGCGGATTTTTCGGTCGCTTTTCTGCTGATCGGCGGGATTGCCTTGTTGGCTGCCCCGACAGCTTTGGGTATGGCGCGAACGGCAGGCGCGGAAATGTCCGGGGCTGGTGAGCGTTAAGGCAGGTATGCTTGTCGGCTGGCAGCAGCAATGACAAGGCGATATTATCGACAAGGTCATAACGATGGGAAGCGTATGATGCTCATATCACGCCGTCGCCTGGGTACTGGTCTGCTCATGAGTGCCGCCCTCGGGCCGATGATCCTGAAATCACCGCGGGCGTCGGCAGAGAATGCGACCGTGACAGTTTTCGCAGCGGCAAGTCTGACCGACGTGCTGAAAGAAGCGGATGCGGTCCTTCGACGGGAGGCAGAGACCGGTCTGACCCTGTCTTTTGCCTCCTCCTCCACCCTTGCAAGGCAGATCGAGAAAGGTGCGCCTGCCAATATTTTCATCTCCGCCGATGAGAAATGGATGGATGCGCTGGCGGCTAAAAACCTGCTTGCCCGCAATACGCGGGTTGATCTTCTGGCCAATACGCTGGTGCTGGTGGTTCCGGGCGCGAAGGCACAGGCGGTTGATCTCAGCCGGAAAGAGGCACTCAAGGCCCTCCTTGGAGATGGGCGGCTGGCGGTGGGGGATCCATCCCATGTGCCGGCCGGAATGTATGCTCGTCAGGCTCTGACCAGTCTTGGACTGTGGGATAGTGTGGCGGATCATCTGGCGGTGGCGGAGGATGTGCGGGGGGCATTGCAACTGGTGGCGCGGGGTGAGGCTGCGGCAGGGATCGTCTATGCGACCGATGTGTCAGCGGCTCAGGCCGTAACGGTTGCGGCGACATTTCCGGCGGAAACCCATGATCCGATCATCTATCCCATGGCTATTCTTGCCAACGGCAACACACCGGCCGTGCAAGCCGTATGGAACTGGTTGCGCGGAGAGCAGGCGCTGGCGATTTTTGCCCGTTATGGCTTTCGGGGGCTTTGAGACCGGTATCGCGGTTACGCAGATGCAGTGGGCATGATCTGGCCGTTCCCGCTCTCCGGTGATGAATGGGTGGCGCTGCGGCTGACCTTGTCGGTGGCGGCGCGGGCATTGTGCATGGGGTTGCCGGTCGCGCTGCTGCTGGCGACGGCGTTGGCGCGCTGGCGGTTTCCCGGGCGTACGGTGCTGGATCTGCTGGTGCATATGCCGCTGGTTTTGCCTCCGGTGGTTACCGGCTGGTTGCTGCTGGTGGTGTTCGGCGTGCAGGGACCGGTCGGGAGCCTTCTGCATCACTGGTTCGGCATCCGGCTTGCTTTTACACCGGCGGGCGCCAGCCTGGCCTGTGCGGTCATGACATTGCCTATTCTGGTCCGGGCTATCCGTCAGTCACTGGAAGCGGTTGATCCGGGTCTGGAACAGGCTGCCCGTTCCTTGGGGGCCGGAGCATGGGACCGGTTCGTGACGGTGACCTTGCCGCTGGCAGCCCCAGGATTATTGAGCGGGGCGATCACCGCCTATGCCGCCTGTCTTGGAGAGTTTGGGGCGGTGATCACCTTTGCGGCGAATATCCCCGGCCAGACCCAGACTTTGCCGCTGGCGATCTACAGCGCCTTGCAGTCGCCGGAGGGGGATGTGACCGCGGCGCGCCTCTCGCTGTTGTCGCTGCTGCTGGCGCTGGGCGGGTTGGGGCTGGCGGAATATGTGAACCGCCGGATGCGGCGGCGGTTGGGAAGCTGATGTCATCGGCCGCGCTGGATGTCCGGCTGAATCACCAGTTTCCCGGAACAGAAATCGACGTCTGCTTTGCAGGCAGTGGATGCACTGTCCTGTTTGGGCCTTCCGGGGCGGGAAAGTCGACCATTGCCATGGCGGTGGCCGGTCTGATGCGGCCCGACCATCTGCATCTGCGTGTCTGTGGCCTTGATCTGCACAATTTGCCGCCGGAACGACGCCGGATCGGAGTAGTCTTTCAGGATGCTCGCCTGTTCCCGCATCTCTCGGTACTGGGCAATCTCGAATATGGCGCGCGGCGCGCCCCGCCCGGAGATTTTCCCCTGTCACGGGAAGAAATCATGACCATGCTCGGGATCGGTGCTCTGCTGAAGCGTCGTCCCGCGACCTTGTCGGGCGGCGAGCGTCAGCGTGTGGCGATTGGTCGGGCGTTGTTGTCCCGTCCCCATATGCTGGTGATGGATGAGCCGCTGGCGAGTCTTGATCAGGCGCGCAAGCAGGACATTCTGCCGGTCCTGCGCCATTTGAAAGCAGCAGGATTGCCGATGCTGTACGTGACGCATGCTCTGCAGGAAATGGCGTATCTGGCGGATGATGTGGTGCTGCTGGAAACCGGCCGCGTGCGGGCGAGCGGATCGCTGGGCCATATTTCATCTGATCCGGCATTGTCCGGCTGTTTCGGCCATGAGGCCGGTGCGGTTCTGGAAGCGGTGGTATCCGGCCATATGCCCGATCGTGGCTTGACCATCCTGTCCTGTGCCGGGACGGAGGTGTTGGTGCCGTTACAGGCCATGAAGCCGGGAACGGGATTGCGGGTAAGGATACCGGCCGCCGATGTGATTCTGGCGACAGAGTCACCCGGCCATATCAGCCTGCACAATATTCTGTCCGTTGTGATGACCGACTGGCAGCCGGCCCATCTCCAGGGCAACGCCGGGACGACACAGGAAGCATTGGTGAGGCTGGCTTTGCCCGGTGGCCATTTGCTGGCGCGGGTGACACGTGATGCGGTTCAGCGGCTTGGCCTTGAACCCGGTCGAGCTGTGTTGGCCTTGATCAAATCGGTGGCGGTGAATGTCTTGGGGGCCTGATGGAGGCGGCCACAAAAAAGGCTCCCTGCCGGTTGAGGCAGAGAGCCGTTGTTTCGCCTGAGTGTGGAATGATCGCTATAGAATGGCTTTTCCGGCGGCCAATGCCATGACCAGCAGCACCACGAACACGATCAGGAAGATAACGAACAGAATTTTGGCGATTCCGGCGGAGGCCGCCGAGATCCCGGTAAATCCGAACAGGCCTGCAATCAGCGAAACCACAAGGAAAAACAGCGCCAGCTTGAGCATCGTCACCCCCTATTTATAAACCCATACACCATACGAAACGTTCAGAATCCGGACATGGTTGCGCTATAATCGTGTCGGCACACTGAATACGTCTTTGGATTGTGACATGAAGCGGCCCGTCAGAAGGGGGCCGCAGATCAAATGGGGGGAACGAGGCTATGCACGAACATATCCATGATCGACTGTCTCATAACCGTTCCGCCGGTGCTGCGGCGCTGGTGGCCGCCATGCTGCTGCTGGGATCGGTTCAGGGTGCGCATGCGGATAGCAGCACGCCTGACGGCGCCCGTCCGGGGAATGTGATCGGCACCGGCAGTTCCCTGCCGCGCTCCGACAAGGCCAGCAATATTGATCCGGCCAATACCCGCTCGACCATTGCGCCCAGCCTGCCGGTGCCGGAGGATGCGAACGGGCCTGTTGCTCTCCTGCGGGTGGCGCTGAAGGCGCTGCAACAGAAGCAGAGCGGATTGGCACAGGAATCGATGGAGCGTGCCCAAACCCGTCTGCTCGATCGTTCCGTGCTGGCGACTGATACGCATCCGGTCGATCAATCGCCGGTGATTCAGACGATCAACTCAGCCCTGACGGCACTGGCGCAGAAGGATTTTGTCGGAGCAAGGGTACAGGTTGATGCCGCATTACAGGTGCTTTCCACCCAGCATCCGTGATGGGCAGCAGTGACCTGAATGCGCCGGCGGGATGAAAAAAACGTCGGGAAGGGGAGCTATGCGGCTTTTTGTCTCGCAACGGACGGGACAAGCCTTTATCTGTGCGCCGCAACGCAACAGGTCTGGTGGGTGGCCAGTCTTTTATCTTCTGCTGAAACGCAGAAGGAGATGGCCCTCTGCCTTACCGCCGCGCGGCTCCATCGGCTGCGCTCAGCCTCGGATTATGCATGGACATCCGTAATATCGCCATTATCGCCCACGTCGACCATGGCAAGACCACCCTCGTCGATCAGCTGTTGAAGCAGTCCGGCGCCTTCCGTGAGAACCAGCAGGTCGCTGAACGCGCCATGGACAGCAATGATCTGGAGCGGGAGCGGGGGATCACCATCCTCGCCAAATGCACCAGCGTGATGTGGAACGACGTCCGCATCAACATCGTCGACACTCCGGGCCACGCCGATTTCGGCGGTGAGGTCGAGCGTATCCTGAACATGGTGGATGGCGCGCTGGTGCTGGTCGATGCCGCGGAAAGCGTGCTGCCCCAGACCAAGTTCGTGGTCGGCAAGGCGCTGGCCCGCGGCCTGCGTCCCATCGTCGTGGTGAACAAAGTCGATCGCGGCGATGCCCGCCCGGATGAAGTGCTGAACGAGGTGTTCGACCTGTTCGCCTCTCTGGACGCGGATGAGAAGCAGCTCGATTTCCCGGTTCTGTATGCATCGGGCCGTCAGGGCTGGGCTGACGAGTCTCTGGAAGGCGCGCGCGAAAACCTGAACCCGATGTTCGACCTGATCCTGCGTCATGTGGCTGCGCCGCAGCTGGACAAGGAGGCGCCCTTCGCCATGGTGGCGTCGATTCTGGAATACGACAACTTCCTGGGTCGTATCCTGACCGGCCGTGTCGAGCAGGGCCGCGCGAAGCTGAACATGCCGGTCAAGGCGCTCCGCGCTGATGGCTCGGTGGTGGAAACCGGTCGCCTGACGAAGCTGATGAGCTTCCGCGGTCTGGATCGTGTGCCGGTGGAAGAAGCCGAGGCAGGCGACATCATCGCCATTGCCGGTCTGTCCGACACCACGGTGCCGGAAACCATCGGTGCGCCGGAACTGGAAGCACCGCTGGTGGCGATCCCGGTTGATCCGCCGACCCTGGCGATGACCTTCCGCGTCAATGATGGTCCTCTGGCGGGCCGCGAAGGCAAGAAGGTGACCTCCCGCCAGATTCGTGACCGTCTGATGCGTGAGGCCGAAGGTAATATTGCGATTCGCATTTCTGAAAGCTCGGAAAGCGATGCGTTCGAGGTCGCGGGCCGTGGTGAACTTCAGCTCGGTGTGCTGATCGAGACCATGCGCCGCGAAGGCTTCGAACTCGCGATCGGTCGTCCCCGCGTGTTGTTCCGGGAGACGGAAAACGGTCGCGAGGAGCCGATGGAAGAAGTGCTGGTCGATGTGGACGAGCCTTATTCCGGCGTCGTGGTCGAAAAGATGTCCCGTCGCAAGGGCGAACTGCGCGAGATGCGTCCCTCCGGCGGTGGAAAGGTGCGTCTGACCTTCCTGATCCCCAGCCGCGGCCTGATCGGCTATCACGGTGAATTCCTGACCGATACGCGTGGCACGGGAATCATGAACCGGCTGTTCTCCGGCTATGGTCCTTACAAGGGCACGCTGGAAGGGCGCCGCAATGGCTCGCTGATTTCCAATTCCGATGGCGAAGCCGTGCAGTATGCGCTGTTTGCGCTGCAGGATCGTGGTGTGCTGTTCGTCGATCCCGGCGAGAAAGTCTATGTCGGCATGATTATCGGCGAGCATTCCCGTGAGAACGATCTGGATGTGAATCCGATCAAGGAAAAGAAGCTGACCAACATCCGTGCTGCCGGCAAGGACGAGGCTCTGCTGCTGGTTCCGCCGCGCAAGATGAGTCTGGAACAGGCCATTGCCTATATTGAGGATGATGAACTGGTCGAGGTGACGCCGAGTGCTGTGCGTCTGCGTAAGCGCCATCTTGATCCGAATGAGCGCAAAAAAGCCCAGCGCTCGGGTGATGCGGCCTGATCAGGTCACGCCACCTGTCCAATTTGTCATCATTTGGCCAAGAACACCCGCCTTAACCAGGGCGGGTGTTTTGTTGTGACCGTAATACGAAAATGTAACAGAAATTTGTTTTTCTGCTGGTTTTGCAGGCGTTTCTAACCATAATTTCATCTTCCTGTTAAGCTTCCTCCCATAGCCGGAACAAAGCTTGTGTGCTTAACCTACAGGCCGTGCGGTGCGGACGGTCAGTCTCGGTGAGGGACGCGTCGGCTTTATATGCTCCCACCGGGTGTACCGTATGTTTCGTTCTTTCCAGTTTTCTATGGAGACAAGACATGACCATTCAGCGCCATGCGATCCTGACCGCCACTCTGCTGGCTGGTTTCGCTTTTGCCGCCCCCGCTTTTGCTCAGTCCACCGAAACCGCTCCTCCGGCTGCGGCGGCGCCTGCGGCTACTTCTCCTGCTGCCAATGATGCCGCTCCGGCCAAGGGCCATGGCAAGAAGCACCATGCCAAGCACGCTGGTCATCACAGCAAGGCCGCGAAGTCTTCTGACGCCGCTGCTCCGGCTGCCGCGCAGTAATTCGCGCTTCTGCTGACAGGCGACGCCGGGTCCGGTCCTGTACCGGGCCCGGCGTTTTGCTGTACGGCGTTTGGATTGGTAGAGCATGGCGCGCGGCGCCTTGCTGTGTGCTTCCAGGCAGGGCATGACGCAGGGATGACCGGATTGCCAACCCCTGATGATGCGGCAGGCGCGCCGGGCGCTGCCACGATTTCCCTGACGGATCGTCGCCTCTGGTTGATCGGTCTGTACGGGCTTGCAAGCGGTCTGCCATTTCCGCTGTGCCACTTCACGCTGGGCCAGTGGATGAGCGATAGCGGTCTGTCCTTGCAGGCGATCGGCCTGTCTTCCCTGATCACGCTGGCCTATTCGCTCAAATTTCTCTGGTCGCCGGTTGCGGATTATGTTCACCCGCCTGGACCATTGCGACGTCTGGGGCGTCGGCGCGGATGGCTGCTGTTTGTGCAGGCGGTGCTGACACTCAGCATCCTCGCCATGGCCACGACCGATCCCCATGCAACTCCTTTCCTTACCATCAGTCTGGCTGCCTCCATGGCGTTTTTTTCTGCCAGTCAGGACATCGTCATTGATGCGTGGCGGATCGAGACTTTTGGCCGTCATGGGCAGGGGCCTGCTCTGGCAGGCTATGTCTGGGGCTATCGCATGGCGCTGCTGATCGGCAATGCCGGGGTGATCGGGCTGGCCAGTCTCGCGGGCTGGCATGTGGCCCTGCTTGCCGTGGGTGCGCTGAGTGCGCTTGGCATGGTGGTGACGCTGCTGGCGACGGAACCGGCGATCCCGTCTATCCCCGAGACCGTCACGCTGGAAACCGGCTGGCAGCGGCGTCTGCATGCCATGAAAGCGCCGCTGGTGGACATGCTGCGCAAGCCTTACAGCATTGCGGCGCTATGCTTCGTGACGCTGTTCCATCTGGGGGAGGCGCTGGCAGGAAAGATGCTGCCTCCTTATTATCGGGCGATGGGGTATCAGAAGGCGGATGTGGCGCTTGCCAATACGCCCTCCCTGTTCGCCGGTCTGGCGGGCGTGGCGGCGGGAGGCTGGCTTCAGCAGCGTCTTGGCACCATGCGGGCACTGGTCCTGACCGGATGTATCCAGACCCTGGCGATCCTGATCTATCTGGCGCTTGGCTATGCGCAGGGCAGCCGGATGGCTTTGGTCGGTACAGTGGCGGTGGAGGCCTTTGTCGGTGGTCTGGCCAGCGCCTCTTTCCTGTCCTACCTGTCTGGCCTGTGCACGCCACGGCATAGCGCAACGCAATATGCCCTTCTGTCTTCACTGTCTGCCCTGCCGTTGAATACGGTGGCGGGTGCGTCCGGATTTCTGGCGGTTTGGTTGGGCTGGCACGGATTTTATGCCGCCTGCACGCTGTCAGCCTTCCCGGCAATGGCCATCATGATCTGGCTTGCAACCAGACCGGATGGAGGCGATCAGGCAGACGAAGAAGCCTGCCATTCGCGCCAGCCTTCCGCTCTCAGCAGGCAGGCAGGGCATTCCCCGCACCCATAACCCCATGGGTGGCGCTGGCTGCGATCCCCCAGATAGCAGGTGTGAGTCTCTTCCTCGATCAGCGTGACGAGGGCCTGCCCGCCCAGTGTCTCAGCCAACGACCATGTCTCGGCCTTGGTCAGCCACATCAGCGGCGTTTCCAGCACGAAATGCGCCTCCATGCCGGTATTCAACGCCAGTTGCATGGCCTTGATCGTATCGTCGCGGCAGTCCGGGTAGCCGGAATAATCCGTTTCGCACATACCCCCGACAATCCGACGCAATCCGCGCCGCCAGCCGAGGGCTGCGGCATAGGTCAGGAAAATCAGGTTACGTCCCGGCACGAAACTGGTCGGCAAACCGCCCTGACCAATCTCGATCGGCGAACGCCCGGTCAGAGCGCTCTGACCGACATGGTGCAGGGCATCGCCCAGATTCAGCACATGATCCTCACCGAGACGACTGCCCCAGTCTGTACCGGAACGGCCGCTCATATGCGCGAGTGCTTCCCGCACCCGGCCGCGACATTCCATTTCGACACTGTGGCGCTGGCCGTAGGTGAAGCCGATCGTCTCCACATGGGCGAAGCGCTCCAGCGCCCAGGTGAGGCAGGTAGTGGAATCCTGGCCGCCGGAAAACAGCACCAGCGCATGGTCGCGGCAGGGCAGGGCGAGGCCGGAAATCGGTTTTGTCTCGGTCATACTCTCCCTCTGCCCGATTACAGTGCCTATGATAAGCATTATGACGATTGATCTGACCGAACCGGAAATTCATCGCTATTCCCGCCATATTCTGCTGCCTGAAATGGGGGCGGCGGGCCAGGCACGGCTGAAGGCAGCCCGCGTTCTGATTGTCGGCGCCGGAGGGTTGGGCTCACCCCTGCTGCTGTATCTGGCGGCGGCAGGGGTCGGTACGATCGGTGTGATTGACGATGACCGGGTCGAACTCTCCAACCTGCAACGCCAGATCGCGCACAGCACTGATCGGATCGGCATGCTGAAGGTCGATTCGGCCCGTCAGGCGGCAGAGGCGATCAATCCGGAGGTCCGTATTGAAACGCATGTCGGTCGTCTCGACGCATCGAATGCCGCCTCGTTGATCGGCGCCTATGATCTGGTCTGCGACGGCAGCGACAATTTCCAGACTCGCTTTGTCGTGGCGGATGCTGCGTTGCAGGCTCGGCGTACTCTTGTTTCTGCTGCGGTGCTGCGTTTTGAAGGCCAACTTTCCACGTTTCGCCCGCATCTCGATCCGGAAGGCCCGTGTTATCGCTGCCTGACGCCGGAGATTCCGCCGCGTGGAGCGGTGCCGAGCTGTGCGGAGGCCGGGATTCTCGGTGCCGTCACCGGTGTTCTCGGCAGTTTGCAGGCGACAGAGGTGATCAAGGAACTCTGCGGCATGGGCGACAGCCTGTCGGGCCGGTTGTTGATCTGGGAGGCTCTGGCCGGTCGTTTCCGCACGATACGCCTGCCGCGTGATCCCCATTGCCCGTCCTGTGGGGGGCTGCATGGCCGTGGATGAAGCGCAGCAGACGCGGGGGCTGGGGCTGATCTTGCTCTCCGGCGATTACACACGGGTTCATTTCGGATTCAGCCTTGCCGCGGGTGCAGCGGCGCTGGGACGGTCCGTAGTAGTCTTTGCCAGCGCGGGAGCCTGCCCTGCCCTGATGCGGGACTGGAGCGCGCTGGAAGGGTCGAGCCGCGATGAGGATACCTGTGCAAAAGGCGTGGCAGGACTGGAGGAGTTACGGGACGCGCTGTCATTATTCGACATCCCGATGATCCTGTGCGAAGCGGGACTGAAAATGGCTGATCTCATGCCGGATGATGTGTTGCCCGGGGTGCGGATTGGCGGAATTGCCGGATTTCTGGAGGCCAGCCATGGCTGCCAGATCGTGTCGATATGAACGGAGACTGCATGCACAGCCGTTTGGTGAATTTTGATCTCCCCGTTCTGAAGCGGTCTGCGCGGAATGTATTGCTGGCGGCCTTATGCGCCGGTTCTGTGCTGGGTGCTGGTGACACTGCCTATGCGCAGACCAGTCCGGTGGTGAAGCACAGCTCCTCCAATCATCATAACAAGGCGACGACTCATAAAACGCCGGTGGTCTCTCCTCCGCATCATGGGGCCGCAGGGAATAAGGCCAAAGCTTCACCTTCTGCCAATGCCCATGCGACTGGCAAGCATGTCCCCAAAGCTGCCGCCGCTGCTGCGGCGGCTGGAGCAGCGACAGCGGGCGCTGCTGCTTCTACGGCTGCGGCTCCTGCGGCGGAGGACAAGAACGCCAAACCCAAACCGCCGCCACCCGATCCGAACAAAGGGTCGGCCACCGGTCTGCCGATCCCGCGCTTTGCTGCGTTGCGGGCCGATGAGGTCAATATGCGCGTGGGGCCGGATACGCGCTATCCGATCGAGTGGGTTTATAAACGCCGCGAGCTGCCGGTTGAGATCGTGCGTGAATTTCAGGTCTGGCGTCTGGTGCAGGATCAGGAAGGCGTCAAGGGCTGGGTGCATCAGGCGACGCTCACTGGCCGTCGTACTTTCCTGACCATCGGACAGACCCCTGTCACACTGCGCCGCCGGGCTGATGAAGAATCCTCAGCCGTTGCCATTCTGAAACCCGGTGTGGTGGGGCGGATACAGAACTGTGAAGCCAAATCAGAGTGGTGTCAGGTGCAGGTGAAATCTTATCGCGGCTATTTGCGCCGCTCCACGATGTGGGGGCTGCTGCCTGATGAGGTCGTGACGCATTAAGCCGGACGTAACTGGTTATAATTTCTTCTGATGATATTTATTTTCATATGAGTTGACATTTTATCCGCCATGCTGTTTCATCCTCGACAGGATGAAGCCGGGTGGATGGAAAGATGTGTGGCATTGTCGGGCTTTTTTTGAAGGATAAGGGGCTTCAACCGCTTCTCGGGCGGATGACAGCCGATATGCTGGGCACCATGACCGATCGTGGCCCGGATAGTGCCGGGATCGCGATCTATGGTGGCGGCAGTACGGAGACGGTGAAATTTTCTCTCCGGGCCGAGGAGGGATATGATTTCGCCGCTCTGGCCGCGCAGCTGCGCGATGCGCTGAACGTGGCGCCGGATGTGCGCCGCCACGATACGCATGCGGTGTTTATCGTTCCCGCGGCGTATGGAGATGTAGCCGCGCTCTGGTTACACGATGTTCCAGGTGTGGATGTGTTCGCACAGGGACACCGGATCGAGCTGTATAAGGAAGTCGGCCTGCCCCGTAGTGTCGCACAGCGTTTCGGCGTCGGCGATATGACCGGCACCCATGCGGTTGGTCATACCCGTATGGCAACAGAATCGGCCGTAACGACCTGTGGCGCGCATCCATTTTCAACCGGGATGGACCAGTGTCTCGTGCATAACGGTTCCCTGTCGAACCATGCCGGTCTGCGTCGTATGCTGAAGCGCGAAGGTATTCGCATCACGACCGAGAATGACTCGGAAGTGGCGGCGGGTTATCTCAGCCTGCGCATGCGGCAGGGACTTTCGCTCGGGGATGCGTTGAAGTCATCTCTGAATGATCTTGACGGATTCTTCACATTTGTCGTTGGCACTGAAAACGGCTTTGCAGTTCTGCGTGATCCGGTGGCCTGTAAGCCGGCCGTGATGGCGGAAACCGATCAGTATGTCGCATTCGGATCGGAATATCGCGCTCTTGCCGGGCTGCCGGGCATCAAGCAGGCCCGCGTGTGGGAACCGGAACCAGCGACCGTCTATTTCTGGGAGCATCAGTGATGCCGTCCTTTGATCTGGCTACCGCGCCATTGCGCGATCTGAACGGCGCATTGCATGCGCTGCATGAAAACACCAATGAAAGCCACTGGACGGTTGTCAATCCGGAAGGCGCGCATGCTATTGCCGTCGGTCTCGATGCGCCCGTCTCTATAGAGATTGACGGTAACGCCGGATATTACTGCGCTGGCATGAACAAGCAGGCTCATGTCGTTATCAACGGCAATGTCGGTGTTGGTGTAGCGGAAAACATGCTGTCCGGCTTTGTGCATGTGAAAGGTGACGCCTCTGCTTCGGCGGGAGCGACAGCATGGGGCGGCATTCTGCGCATCGACGGTAATGCGTCGTCCCGCTGTGGTATTTCCATGAAAGGTGTGGAGATCGTTGTAGGCGGCAGCATCGGCCATATGAGCGCCTTTATGGGACAGGCCGGTCGTCTGGTCGTGTTCGGGGATGCCGGGGAAGCGTTGGGCGACAGCCTGTATGAGGCACGTCTGTTCGTGCGCGGATCAGTGAAAAGCCTTGGCACTGACTGTATCGAAAAAGAAATGCGTGACACGCACAAGCAGGAATTATTCGACCTGTTCAAGCGTGCCAGACTGGAAGGTCAGGTCGATCCTGCTGAATTCCGTCGCTATGGATCGGCACGCCGTCTTTATAATTTCCATCTCGATAACGCGGGAGCTTACTGACATGACCGCATCCCCGCCCAGACAGGATGACGCCCTGTGGACCCCACCGCGTGCGTCCTCGACATTTGATGAATATACGATTGGCCAGATTCGTCGTGCCGCCGCAACCGGCATCTACGACATACGTGGTGGCGGCGCGAAGCGCCGGGTTCCGCATTTCGATGATCTGCTGTTCGTTGGTGCTTCCATTAGCCGCTATCCGCTGGAAGGGTATCGCGAGAAATGCGGTACGGATGTGTGGCTTGGCACGCGATATGCCAAAAAGCCGATTCATCTGAAAATTCCTGTCACCATCGCAGGCATGAGCTTCGGCGCGCTGTCCGGTGCGGCGAAGGAAGCATTGGGACGCGGTGCAACAACCGTCGGCACTTCCACCACCACGGGTGATGGTGGCATGACACAGGAGGAGCGGGGACATAGCCAGACGTTGGTCTATCAGTATCTGCCCAGTCGCTATGGAATGAATCCCGATGATCTGCGGCGCGCCGATGCGATCGAGATTGTGATCGGTCAGGGTGCAAAACCGGGTGGTGGCGGTATGCTGCTCGGCCAGAAAATTACTGATCGTGTTGCGAAGATGCGCTGCCTGCCGCCCGGCATCGACCAGCGTTCGGCCTGTCGCCATCCCGACTGGACAGGCCCGGACGATCTGGAAATCAAAATTCTGGAACTGCGTGAAATCACCGGTTGGGAAAAGCCGATTTATGTAAAGGTTGGTGCGTCGCGTCCGTATTACGATACGGCATTGGCTGTGAAAGCCGGTGCGGATGTCGTGGTGCTGGATGGTATGCAGGGCGGCACGGCGGCGACACAGGAAGTGTTCATCGAAAATGTCGGCCTACCCATTCTTGCCGCCATCCGTCCGGCGGTGCAGGCGTTGCAGGATCTGGGCATGCATCGCAAGGTGCAGCTGATTGTCTCTGGTGGTATCCGCATGGGTGCGGATGTAGCGAAGGCGCTGGCACTCGGTGCTGATGCGGTGGCGGTCGGAACCGGTGCGCTGATTGCGCTAGGTGACAATGATCCCGCGTTGGAAGAAGAATACGCGAAGCTCGGTACGACTGCCGGGGCTTATGATGACTGGCATGAAGGACGCGACCCGGCCGGCATCACCACGCAGGATCCGGTTCTGTCGGCGCGGCTTGATCCGGTATTGGGGGGGCGGCGTATCGCCAACTATCTTTCAGTGCTGACGCTGGAAGCACAGACGATTGCCCGGGCTTGTGGTAAGAGCCATGTGCATAATCTGGAACCGGAAGATCTCGTTGCCCTGACCATGGAGGCCGCTGCGATGGCACGGGTTCCGCTGGCTGGCACGAACTGGATTCCCGGGCTTCAGCCGGGCTGAGACACCAAGACTGATAAAAATGGCTGGCACAGTTCCATGTGCCAGCCATAACAAAATCATAACCGGTATAAGACAGCCGGGAAACGCCGATTACAGGGTTGATCATGTCGCCCGCTGCCATCTTTCATAGTCCTGTTTGCTGTCTGCATGAAGCGGGCGTGAAATCATTACTGGTAACGGGTCCGGGTGCATTGACAGCCGCATGAAGCAGGCCGTCCTGGAGAGGAAAACGCCAATGGCGACCATCTTGTCAGAGGAAGCGAAGCAAAGGGGTATTCGCTATTTCCTCATATCCTATGTCGATCTTTTTGGTACCAACCGTGCAAAGCTGGTACCGGCCGCGGCCATTGATGGCATGGTCAAATCAGGCGCGGGTTTCGCTGGGTTTGCAAGCTGGCTTGATCTGACGCCTGCTCATCCCGACGTGAATGCGGTTCCTGATCCGGACAGCCTGATCCAGCTGCCGTGGAAGCCCGAAGTTGGTTGGCTGGCTGCAGATTTGCATATGGGCGGCAAGATCCTGCCACAGGGGCCACGCAACGTTCTGAAGAAAATGAAAAAGGCTTCAGAAGAAAAAGGAATTACACTGAAAACCGGTGTAGAGCCTGAATTTTTCCTGCTGGATTCATCGGGCACATTGATCGGCGATACGCTCGATACCTCCAGCAAACCTTGTTATGATCAGGGCGCTTTGATGCGCCGTTATGATGTAATCAGCGAGATATGCGATTATATGACGGCGCTTGGCTGGGGACCCTATCAGAACGATCATGAGGACGGAAACGGCCAGTTCGAAATGAACTGGAATTATGCTGATGCTCTGGTAACGGCTGACCGTACTACTTTCTTTAAATATATGGTGCGTACGATTGCGGAAAAGCACGGTCTGCGCGCGACCTTCATGCCAAAACCGTTCCTGAACCGTACCGGAAGCGGCTGCCATATGCATATGTCGCTGTGGAACGGGGAGAGCAATCTTCTGGACGATCCAGATGATTCACGCGGGCTTGGTCTGTCTGCGCTGGGGTATCATTTTATCTCCGGCCTGATGGAATGTTCTGACGCGCTATGTGCGATTACCAATCCGACGGTCAATTCCTTCAAGCGGATTATCGCACCCCCTGGCCTGTCAGGCTCAACCTGGGCGCCAAATACGGTGACCTATGCCGGTGATAACCGCACGCACATGATCCGTGTGCCTGCAGGGGGACGGATGGAAATCAGATTGCCTGATAATGCGGCCAATCCCTACCTGCTGCCTGCCGCTATTCTGGCCGCTGGATTGTACGGGATCGAGACGAAAGGCGATCCCGGAGAACCGTTGGATATCGACATGTATCGGGATGCCGCGAAGCTCGACAATGTGCGCAGGCTGCCGGGCAATCTGCTGGATGCGTTGCGAGCCCTGAAAGGTTCGGAAGTCATCCGTGCGGCGTTCGGTCCTGATGTGGTAGACAGCTACGTCAAGCTGCGGCAGCGGGAATGGGATGAATACATGTATCACCTCACCGACTGGGAACGGCAGCAGACACTGGATTGCTGAGTCCTGAGCGGATGCAGATAAAGGGGAGCTTCGGCTCCTTTTTTTTTATGACAGAGCCGGTCAGCCTGCCTGCGCCAAAGCCTTGTGTGCCAGCGCAATAGCCCCTTCACGGGTTTTGGCGCCGCCTACAAAGCGGCGCACATGCACGAAGACGGCATCGGCCACACCGCTGACGGCCGCGAGATCAGCGCCCTGTAGACCGGCCCAGCTTTCCGGCAAAGGCAGGCGTTGGGCAAAGGAACCGGGTTCTGGCGGTACGGTATCGACCATCCAGTTGCCATTGGAGGCAGGTGAGACCGCCAGTAATACCGGAAGATCATGGCTGAATACGATATTTTTCCACGGCATGCCGGTCTCCAGCACCAGCAGGCGTTTATCATCAGCCGCTGCATGCGCCGCCAGGACCAGTGCCTCAGCCTGCAGCTTGGAGCGCTGGATATCGACCTGGCGTGCCAGTACACCGGCCACCATGGCTGTCGCGTGCTGGAAGGCGTCATCTCCGGCTGTGGGGCCGTTGGCGTCAGGGCTGTCCCAGGGCGGATTGAAATCGCCGACAAGGGCTGCAAGATCGAGAGAGTTACGAACAACCGGGCCTGAAGCCGAAACGCCATTGTCGATTTCATCAATGCGTTTCACCAATTTTCCATCCAGAGCCGTAGCAATGGCATGGGCGAAGGCAGCATCCTGTGGTGCCAGCAGGGAGGCGACGGCACGTTCCCCATACATCTGCCATACCAGCCCTGCAGAGGAAAAAGGCGTTCCATCCTCCCGCGTAGGCGCGCCAATCTGATGATGATCAAACCGGTTATTGGAAGGATCCGAGATCAGCCCGACATCAAAAACGATATCGCCGGTTTCGATCAGCTCCGGCTTGCGGGTGCGTAGAAGCACATGGTCCTCACCCGATCTGGAAAGACCAAGAGCAAAACGTAATACGGCGTAGGCAAACACCTCATCGCAATGGAATTTTCCGCTATGGGTAATCAGCAGCGGCGTAATCTTCTTGGTCATGAAAGTCCTGAAAAAATTCAATTGTTAAAAATCGGTCGACTGGTCCGCTGCTGAAAAGATGGCTCCAGTACTGAGCTCAGTTTTTTCAACAGCATATCCATACTGAACGGCTTGGCCAGAATATCCAGATTTTCCTGTACATATGTGCTCAGCCTGTCTGCAGCGTGAGGGGTGCAGTCATATCCCGTCATCAAAAGGACAGGCAGGTCAGGGATAAGAGACAGGGCCTCTGCCACCAGTTGCCGGCCGTTCATGCTACCGGGCAGGCCAATATCGGTAATCAGACCGTCAATCCTGTAACCATTTTGTAGAGTGGTTTTCAGTAGTCTCAGTGCTGCTGCGGCATGATCAGCCAACAAGATTTTGTATCCCTGATCCTGAAGGGTTTCCTTGATCAAATGGCGGATAGACTCTTCATCATCCACAACCATGATTGTACCACTGGCTGGATGAGAGGATGAAGTGGAGGTGGATGCAGAAAAACCTGTCATCTGTCCGGTATGGTGTGCAGTGGAAAGATCACCATAATAACAGGGAAAATAAAGACAGATCGTTGTTCCTGAGCCGAGGGATGATTTCAGCCGCACATGGCCGCCTGTCTGTTTGATGAAACCGTAAATCATCGACAGGCCAAGTCCGGTTCCCTGACCAATCGGCTTTGTCGTGAAGAACGGATCGAAAGCACGCCTCATGACATCCTTAGTCATTCCTATACCGGTATCCTGCACGGCAATGACCAAGTAATCACCGGGCTGGAAATTGGAAAGTGCGCTGTCAAGCCATGTTTCGTTTACTTCGCTGACATGTCGCTCCGGTATTTTTATTATGTTTGTTTCCATGATCAGGGTTCCACCCTGCGGCATGGCATCGCGTGCATTGATCACCAGATTCAGCAATCCGTTTTCCAGCTGATTGGGATCACATTGAATCAATGCAGGGATTGGCTGAAAATTGATCTGAACCTGAATCGAGGGGCCGCAAATACTCTTGATCAGTTCAGCCATGCCTGTAATCAGGTTTTCTGGATCAAGTGTGCATGGTGACAAGGTCTGACGCCGTGAGAAAGCCAGAAGACGGTGGGTCAGGGATGCCCCTCGTTCCACCGCTTGATGGGCTGTGGCAATATAGCGCGGCAGGGATTGCAGGCGTCCGCGATCCAGATTGGTCTGCATCAGTTCCAGACTGCCCCTGATGGCTGTCAGCAAATTATTGAAGTCATGCGCAATCCCACCTGTCAGTTGACCGACTGCTTCCATTTTTTGTGCCTGGTGCAGCTGTGCTTCCAGTTCCTTGCGGTGTTCTTCGGCTGAGATGAGATCTGTAACATCGCGTCCGGTTGCATAGATCAACCCGTCAAACGGCACAGCATTCCATGAAATCCATCGATAGCTGCCATCGACATGAAGAATACGGACAGGTTGGCTGACAACTGTCTGTCCTTGCCGCATCTGTTCCATTGAGCGTTCGACTTCCGGCAGATCATCCGGGTGGCACAAGGTATCAATGGGGTTTTCGATATCCTTGATATTGTCCCAGCCCAATATTGCTTGCCAGGCCGGATTGATGCTCAGGATAACGCCATCATACCGGAGGATGGCCAGAAGATCGCGGGACAGGCACCAGATGCGCTCCAGTTCCTGCACATGGTGGGCGATTTCCTGTTCCAGTCCCTGGCTGCGGACAGCGAGGGCCTCTCGGATGTTTCGTTCCACATCGATATCCGTGCAGCTGCCGAACCAGCGGAGTGGTTCCCCCGTGGCGGCATCCGGTTCCGGTTGTGCCGTGAGCAGAAACCAACGGTAGACTCCGTTGCGCTGACGCATACGGTACTCGCATTTCAAAGCGCCTTCCTGCTTTGCTGCAGCCCAGGCGGTGCGGAGAGTCTGGCGGTCGTTCGGGTGGACCAGACTCATCCAACGGCCTTTCCGAAGAAGATGCCGGGGCGACCGACCGCTGAAATGCTCCCATTTCTCGCTGACGTATAAAATATCTCCCTGTTGATCGGCCATCCAGATGATCTGTGGCAGGGTTTCCGTCATCAGTCGGAAACGGGCTTCACTGTATTGAAGGGCCTGCTGGGCCTCCCGTGCTTCAGTAATATCGCGGGAGACGGCCATCAGGCGCGTTATGCTGCCCTTCTGATCGAGCAGGGGCGTGATGATTATGTCCCAGTGTGAGGATTTACCCTGGCTGTTGGTAGTGGTTCCTTCCAGACGGCCGATACCTCCTGATCGCGCTTTCGCAACGGCCGCTAAGGCCTGAGAGCGCACAGGCTCGTCCCATAAATGCGGCCAGGATTTGCCAATGACATGGGAAGCATTGGCGATGCCCAGCGCCTTAAGACCAGCATTGCTGATGAACAGCAGCGTTCCCTCTGTCGTCAGAATTTTCATACAGTCCGGAGACGTGCCCAGCAGTTCCAGAAAGTCGCTCTGTGCAGGGACATGCCCCTTGTGGTCGGATTGATCGTCGGGGGGATCGCTCTGCATGCCGGCCAGTCGGGCGAGGGCGAGCAGCCGGCTGCTTTGTGCGGGGGAGAGCGTCCGGGCCGTCATCCCCAGGACGCATAATGCGCCTTGCTGATGGCCAGAAGGCGTTATGACAGGATAGCCTGCGAAGAAAACAGGCCGGATTACCTCCTGTGGCAGGGCTTCATCCCGGATATGGATGACCGGTTCCTCGCCTGCCATGAAGGCCTTTGCCAGTGCAGGAAGAGAGGTGTGAGGAAAAAAAGGCAGGTTACCCTGTCCTGCGCCATGAATGTCCAGAAACGGGGACTGACCGGGGGTGGTGTTGATATAAAGCACTGCACATTCTGCATCGCACGCCAGTGCAGCCAGTGTGGCAATGCCTGCACAGCCTTCATGCCGCCCAGATGCCAGTGCTTCCGGATCCGGCTTGATGGCGGCTTCACCGGATGCTTGCTGGTTCAGACCAGAAATGGATGAGGTGTCCTTGAGGATGTTCAGGAAAAAGACCCTTCTTCAAGCCCTGCTATAAAGCATAGCGTATCATAAGGAGAATAATGGGAGTCTTATTGTGACGTCTGACTGAGTAAGCGCATCATCGTGCAAACGAAAGCTTTATAAATCAGAATCCGAACGAAACTTTTTTCATATTGCTGCTACGGAGATTTTTATATCGGGACAGTGCCATCAACGGGAAAAACTGTCTGTAACCGTGATATTTCAGGTAGAAGACCCGCGGGAAGCCAACCGCCGTATAGGCCGCTTCATCCCATTCCCCATCCGGCTTCTGTGTTGCCTGCAAATAGGCAATGCCGCGCCGTGTCGCCTCATGTTCGGCTTCCCCGGCGGCCATGAGACCAATCAGCGCCCAGGCGGTCTGGCTGGGGGTGCTTTCCTTGTAACGACCGGGCTGCGCGCCAGAGGCGGGGTCATAAGTTTCCTCATCCTCGCCCCAGCCGCCATCCTCGCGCTGTGTTGCCAACAGAAAATTGACCGCGCGCCGGATGGCTGGGTCATCATGCGGCACGCCGGCAACATTCATGGCGCACAATACGGACCATGTGCCATAGATATAGTTGGTGCCCCAGCGGCCGAACCAGCTGCCATCGGCTTCCTGTTCCTTGCGCAGCCAGGTCATGGCGCGGTCGATCACAGGTTTGTCTTCCGGATTGCCCAGCTGAGCGAGGAAGGAGATGCAGCGTGCCGTCACATCGGCGGTCGGCGGATCCAGCAACGCACCATGATCGGCGAAGGGGATGTGGTTCAGATAATCCTTGTCATTATCGGCATCGAACGCCCCCCAGCCGCCGTCGCGGCATTGCAGCCCGATGATCCACTCACGCGCTTTCCGGATGCTCTCCTCATGTGCCGGGTCACCCTGCCGGTGCAGCAGCATGGCCACGACCGCCGTATCGTCCACATCGGGGTAATGGGCATTATTGTACTGGAAGGCCCAGCCACCAGGTTGGACACCGGGACGGATTTCAGCCCAGTCGCCGACCACATCCGTGATCTGACGGTTCCGCAGCCAGTCGCAGGCAGCTGCCACACCCGGAGAAACAGCGCCCTCAGCTTCGGCCATGGCATGGCCCGACAGGCCGGTATCCCAGATGGGGGAAAGGCAGGGCTGGCAATAGGCCTCATCATCCTTGATGACCAGCAGCTTGCGGACGCTTTCCCATGCAATCGCGGCCTCCGGATGATCGGGGCTGTAGCCCAGTACGTCATACATCATCACGCTATTGGCCATGGCGGGGTAGATTGCGCCCAGCCCGTCCTCACCATTCAGGCGCTCCCGCACGAAATCCACGGCCAGACGGATGCTGCGCGGGCGCATGGGTTTCAGCGCCACCGGCTCCACAACACGCAGCACGCTGTCCAGATATTTGAAAAAATGTCCCCAGCCGGAGCGGAACGGACCACGGATCCAGTCCCTGATCCGGTCGGGATCATTCAGGAACAGCTCACGGACATGCACGTTGCGCGGATTGCGTGCTTTCGGCTTGCGGTCCATCAGCACCAGCAGCGGTGCGATCACGGTGCGCGACCAGTAGCTGACTTTCCACATGTTGATGGGAAACCATTTGGGCGCGATCATCAGTTCGGCGGGCATGACCGGTACGCCGCGCCAGGGAATCTGCCCGAACAGCGCCAGTTGAATGCGGGTGAAGACATTGCTGCGCTCTGCCCCGCCTGCGGCCAGAATGGCTTCGCGGGCGCGGCGCATATGCGGCGCATCCGGATCGTCACCAATCGCTTTCAGTGCGTAGTACGCCTTGACGCTGGCGGAAAGGTTGAAAGCGCCTTCGTGAAACAGCGGCCAGCCGCCATGGTCGCCCTGAATCCGCCGCAGATAGACGCCGATTTTGTGCTCCAGATCGTCGTCGATCCGATCCAGAAAATGTTCGAGCAGCACATATTCCGCCGGAATGGTGGCGTCGGCCTCCAGCTCGAAAACCCAATGCCCGTCTGTTTGCTGTTTCCGGTGCAGAGCCATGCTGGCGCGCAGCACGGCCTGTTCCAGCATATCGCCAGAGATGGCTTCAGAAGCCAGATCGGCAGGGGTGTCTTTTGGCATTGGTTCAGCCCGGTAGTAGCATTTTTACAGCTATCGAACCGGACCTGATGGCACCTTCGATTGTTGCAGGCAAGCCGGTTGCGGTCCAGTCCCCTGCGAGAGCCAGATTGGTGATGCCGCATTGCAACATGAAGTCGGCTTGAGGGCGTCGGGCATTCTGCCCGGGGGAGGCGAGGAAAGTGGCTCGTTTTTCCCGTACAATGCGGAGTTTGGGCATCTGTCCCTGCTGACCGGTGGCGCGCCGGATGTCGTCCCAGACGCGCTCTGGTACGTCCGGATCATCCAGCAGATGATTAGCCGCGCTGATAGTGACGGAGATTACCTCGGGACGTCGGAAAATCCATTCTGCCGTGCCGCCGACCACGCCAATGAAGCCCGCCTGAATGAAATCGGGATTTGTGGAGGAAGCTTGTGGCGTGCGGAAATGCAGATTGATGATGGCTTCATGCTGGTCCGGCACGGTCAGACCAGGCAGCAAATCGGCAGCCACCCAGGCCGGAACAGCGAGGATGACCTTGTCGGCTGCTCCCAGCCTGATATTCCCCAGTGTGACGACGCGCCCGTTCTCGATGGTGAGGGACACGATGCGGTGGCTCAACCGTACTTCCACCCCCAATGTGGACAGACGGTTCAGCGCAGGATCAACGAAACTTTCCGACATACCCTCCCGCGGAATGGCGGGGATACAGGCAGAACCGCCTTCAGCGAGGGTTTCATGGATGATGGCTCCGAACAGGCTGGCACTGGCTTCATGCGGGCGGGTATTCAGCGCAGACACCGCAAGAGGCTCCAGCAACCGTCGAAACAGAGGCTCCGGCAGGGCCAGATCCTGTACTGTTGCTTCTTTCTGTGCCCGCAGGATGCGCAGCAGGGAGAGATAGTCTCGTGCCTTTGTGCCCGCGACACGGGCTTGACGCTTCAGCAGCCATAGCGGCAGGCGGCCAAGGCCTGGCTGCACGCTCCAGAATGATCCATCGGTGAGGTCGGCAAAGGGAAACAGGGGTTTCCCCGGCCCGCTGAGACTGTCACTCGCGCCGATCCGTTGCAGGAAACCATGCGCCGCCCGATTGCCGGACAGCAGCAGATGGTTCCCATTGTCGATCCTGCATCCAAGCTCCTTATCAAAATAGGAGCGACAGCGCCCGCCTGCCTGACGACTTGATTCATACAGCGTAACGGACTGTCCCCGTTCAGCGAGGTCAAGGGCTGCGGACAGTCCGGCCAGACCCCCGCCGACAATATGGAACATGGGTGATGAACAGGTTGAATGTGACACGCGCACACGGATGCGCGGAGAGACGCGTAAAGTAAAGTCTCAGGGTGAGGTGCTGCTTTTACGGCCCGAGCCCAGGTCGTCCCGGAACAGGTCAATCAGCGGCTGCACCAACTCGAGATTCTCCTCAGAGGTATCACCAAATACGGCAATCTCGGAATTTCCGAGAGCAGGTAACGAGTCGATCTCTTTCAGGCCGCTTGGTACATCGGAACGACCGAGGGGGCTAATGCATAGCCCTTCCTGCACAAAGGCAATGATGCCAAGCAGGCTGGTTGAGGTATAGCGCAGCTCATGTGGAATACGGGCGCGGGACAAGACATCCAGCGCTCGTTCCCGGAACATGCATCCCGTTGAGAGGGTTGCCAAAGGCAAGGGCTTGTCCCGCTCCGGCATCCGGAAATCGTTGGCCGCAACCCAGACCATGGTTTCGGTCCAGATGGGCATCCCCATCGTGTCACCGGCACGGCGTCTGCCGATAACCAGATCGAATCGCCCTTCATCACAGGCGGTGCGGAGTTCAGCGCAGCGGCCTACCTCTATTTCCAGCCTGACTGCGGGATAGGTGCGATGAAAGCGGCCCACAATCTGCGCCAGATGATAGGGCAGGAAGTGATCCGCGACGCCAAGCCGTAAATGCCCTTTGATCGGGCTGGCCACCAGCCGTCGCACGGCTTCATCATTCAGGGATAGCAGCCGGTGCGCGTAAGCCAGCAGGATATCCCCATCCGGGGTCAGAGCGAGGTGACGGCTGGAGCGGTCGAAAACCCGGCGATTGATCAGGTCTTCCAGCCGTTTGATTTTAAGACTGATGGCGGATTGCGTCAGCCCCATCACCTGACCGGCGGCGGTAAAGCCCCGTTCCGTCACCACGCAGGCAAAGCAGCGGAGGAGATCGAGATCGAGATCAGGATAATTCACTTCAGGCTGCTCCTGCGGCAGCACTGATTTCCGGTAGGAAGAAAGAACTGCCTGACGCAACGGGTGGGTAGAACCATGAGAAATACAAATGA
Source organism: Granulibacter bethesdensis (assembly GCF_001889525.1). Taxonomy (NCBI): domain Bacteria; kingdom Pseudomonadati; phylum Pseudomonadota; class Alphaproteobacteria; order Acetobacterales; family Acetobacteraceae; genus Granulibacter; species Granulibacter bethesdensis. Next base: position 2,329,921 of record NZ_CP018192.1, on the reverse strand, counting down.
TTCTACTGGCGTCAATCAGGAAATTTTATCTTTCTTTCCCCCTGCATGGTCTTAAAGCCGGGCATGGCCTTAAAGATCGTCCCATCCACCGCCGGAATCGGACCACCCTGAATCGCCGCTGTCACCCCAGCTGCTCTGATCAGGAGTGGTGTCGTTCTGAAGATTGCCCCAGTCATTGCCTCCGGGGGCTGCGCCGCCTGCATCGCCCCCTGTGCCCCAGACGCCGCTGTCACCACCGGCCCCGAATCCGGCACCCGGATCGGCATGTTCATGGCCGGAGAACAGCCCGGTCAGCATATTGCCGACCACCATACCGCCCGCCACGCCCGCAGCGGTGGTCAGGGCTGAGCCAAGGAATCCGCTTCCGCCGCGTTGGAAGGGGGGTTGGGCATATCCAGGTTGCGCGTAGCCCTGCTGGGGATAACCCTGCTGGGGTGGAGGCTGGAAAGCTGGCTGCTGAGGGGCGGAGGGCTGGCTGCCACCGAACAGAGTGCTGAAAAATCCGCCACGAGGCTGGCCACTCTGCTGCTGAAGCGCCTGCACCTGTTGTTGCAGTTGCTGCACCTGCTGTTGGAGGGCCTGAATTTTTTTACCGGCCTCGGCCAATGCGTAATCCTGCACATAGGCGGTCTGTGTCAGCCGGTAGCGGGCTTCGGGATAGCGGGTAAAAAGCTGGCCGATCAACGCATCGGCGTCGCGATCGACGGGCGGCAGCGTTTGTACTGCTGTTCCCGGTGCGGTCTGTGCCCCGCTGACCCGCTCGATGAAGCGGGTGATGATCTCGCGTTCCTGGTCGTTCATATCCGGCCGCTCTCCTGGCGATGTCCCCTCAATCCCCGGCATGAGGGTGCTGGACGAAACATGGCGCGGCATTGGGCGGCGATCAAGACGTCCCCATCAGGATAGGCAGGGCAAGCGCCATATCCTGACGGGGCAGACTGGATCAGCCTTCGTTCACCTGACGGATCCACTCACCGAGATTGTAGTGGTTGGAAATCCGGGCCACCTTGCCGTCTCGGATAGTGAAGAAGGCACCGGCGGGCAAGGTGTAACGCTGGCCGCGAGCCGGCGCGGTGCCTTCCGGCACGCCGGGATCCGTCTTCAAATATTCACCATGCACGATGAATTCGGAGGCTGCGAACTGGCCGGTCGATTCGGTCATCACGCGCAGCAGCTCGATCCGCTCGCGGTAGCAGTTGTTCATATGGGCGAGGAAGCGGGAGAAGGCTTCCTTGCCGACTTCCTTGTCGCCCTGGCTGATATCATGCTCCACGTCATCGGTCAGCAGAGCCAGGAAAGCGGCTTCATCGCCGGCGTTGAAAGCGTTGTAGTACGCGCGGATCAGCGCGTCGGCATTCTGGGTCATGGTTGATCCTCACTTGTTGCGGATTGCCGCCGACGGCGACAGCTTATAGCGTGCGCGGCTTCTCGCTTCTCGGAACCGTGCCCGTCAATGCCTGACAAACCCAGCTTCCAGGATCTGATCCTCCGCCTGCATGCTTTCTGGTCGAAAGCAGGCTGCGTTATCTTGCAGCCTTACGACGTCGAGATGGGTGCAGGCACGTTTCATCCAGCCACAACACTGCGCTCGCTGGGCCGCAAGCCCTGGCGCGCCGCTTATGTGCAGCCCAGCCGCCGCCCGACTGATGGCCGTTATGGGGAAAATCCGAACCGGCTTCAGCATTATTACCAGTATCAGGTGATTATGAAGCCCAGTCCGGAGACTGCGCAATCCATGCTGCTGGACAGCTATCGCGCCATCGGGATCGACCCGGCGCTGCACGACATTCGCTTTGTCGAGGATGACTGGGAAAGCCCGACGCTTGGCGCATGGGGGCTGGGCTGGGAGGTCTGGTGCGACGGGATGGAGGTCGGCCAGTTTACCTATTTCCAGCAAGTCGGCGGCATTCCGGTCGATTTGCCCAGTTTCGAGATGACATACGGGCTGGAGCGTCTGGCCATGTATGTGCAGGACGTGGAGAACGTCTACGATCTCGACTTCAACGGGCAGGGCGTCACTTATGGTGACGTGTTCCTGCGTGCGGAGCGCGAATACAGCGCCCATAATTTCGAATATGCGAATACCGAGATGCTTTCCCGCCATTTCATCGACGCGGAAAAGGAATGTGCGGCGCTGGTGGGGCAGGGGTTGGCGTTGCCAGCCTATGACCAGTGCATCAAGGCCAGCCATCTGTTCAATCTGCTGGATGCGCGCGGTGTCATCAGCGTAACGGAGCGGGCCGCCTATATCGCCCGTGTGCGCAGTCTGGCGAAAAGCTGTGCCGAAGCGTGGCTGGCGGGGGGAGGTTAGGGCGTTTCAGCCCTGACAGCCGGCTTTCTTCCATGATCGAAAAATTTTCTACCATTTCCTCTGGACGATGGTAGACAAGGTGAAGTAGCGTCTACCTGCAACGGCGGGATGTCTACCATCATGGCGCAGCTCAACATCAAAAGTGAGGATGCCTACGTGCTGGCAACCGAGCTTGCTGCACTGACCGGCGAAAGCATGACCATGGCAGTGACGGAGGCGCTTCGGGAACGTCTGGAGCGTGAGCGCCGCCTGCGGGACCATGTGTCCCGTCTTCAACGCCTGACTGTCCTCGCAGCGGATATCCGCGCTCATATGCGTGGTCGGGTCAGCTCTGATCATAGCGCGCTGTATGCCGAGGGCGGATTGCCACTGTGATTATCGATACCTCCGCATTGCTGGCGATTGTGCTGGGGGAGCCTGATGGCCAACGCTATCTGGAGGCGTTGGTCGTGGCCGAGCGCCCCCGCATGTCGGCCGCCAACTGGCTGGAGGCAAGTATGATGGTCGAGGAAAAAGGTGGCCGCCTTGCCGGCCTCCGTTTTGATGAATTCATCCGCGCCGCCGGGATTGAGATCGTCCCCGTCAGTGCCGAGCAGGCGACGGTGGCGCGTGGCGCATGGCGTTATTTCGGCCGATTCCGTCATGCGCACCGGCTGAATTACGGTGATTGCCTGGCCTATGCTCTCGCCAAGACCGAGAGTGACAGGCTGCTCTACAAAGGGCGGGATTTCGATCATACCGACATCGAGCCAGCCATTCAGCCCGAAGAAACCGTGTTGCAAGAAATCCAGGACTGATCCCGATGCCCGAATTACTGCTGGAATTGTTCAGCGAGGAAATCCCCGCCCGTATGCAGGTCAAGGCCGGGGAAGATCTGGTGCGGCTGGCCGGCGAGGCGCTGGCTGATCTGTCGCCGCGTGATCTGCGCTGGCATGTCGGCCCCCGGCGGCTTGCCCTGACTGCGACGGTGGAGGCAGGCGTTCCTGCCCGCTCAGGCAATGAGCGGGGTCCGCGGATTGGTGCGCCGGAGCAGGCTCTGGCCGGGTTCCTGCGCAAACATGGCGCGGATCGGTCAGCCCTGCGTGAAGAGGGCGATTACTGGGTACTCGATACGTCCAGCCCGGGCCGTGAAGCGGCAGCGCTGATTGCCGAGGTGATTCCGACGCTGCTGTGGAAATTTCCCTGGCCCAAATCCATGCGCTGGGGCGGATCGAGCCTGTTCACATGGGTTCGTCCCCTGCGCCGCATTCTCTGCCAGCTGGATGGTGCGGTGGTACCGTTTTCGCTCGCTCAGGGTGATGATGACGGGCATGGCCTGCGCTCCGGCGATGAGACGGAAGGGCATCGCTTCCTGTCCCCCGGTGCTGTGAAGGTGCGTGGCATTGCCGAATGGCAGGCGGCATTGGCCGACCGGCATGTGGTGCTCGATATCGAAGAGCGCCGTCGCCGCGTGGCGGAGGGTATTGCCCGCGTTGCTGCTGCCCATGGGCTGAGTGTGGTGGACGATTCCGGGCTGGTCGATGAGGTGGCCGGGCTGGTGGAATGGCCGGTGCCGCTGCTGGGTCGGATCGACGATCAGTACATGTCGCTCCCCGCGGAGGTGATGCAGGTCTCCATGCGGGTCAACCAGCGTTATTTCGCGTTGCGGGATGCCGAGGGCAAAGCCGCCCCTTATTTTGCTTTTATCGCCAATATCGAGGCCACCGATCAGGGCCGCGCCATTATGGCCGGTAATGAGCGTGTGCTGCGCGCCCGCTTTGCCGATGCACGCCATTTCTGGGATCAGGATCGGAAGGAACCGTTGGCCTCCCGGTTGGCCGTGCTGGAGCGTGTGACCTATCACGCGAAGCTCGGCAGTCAGGCCGCTCTGGTGGCGCGTTTGCGGCGGCTGGCGCGGGAAATCGCGCCGCTGGTCGGGGCGGATGCACGCGATGCGGATGGTGCGGCGCTATTGGCGAAAGCCGATCTGACCACCGGCATGGTGGGGGAATTCCCGGAACTGCAGGGCGTCATGGGCCGCTATTACGCGCTGCATGACGGGGAATCGCCGTGGATTGCCGATGCCATCCGTGATCATTACGCGCCGAAAGGCCCGTCCGATCCGGTGCCGGATGCCCCGGTCTCGATCGCGGTCGCGCTGGCGGACAAGATCGACCGGCTGGCGATGTTCTTTTCCATCGGGGAGGCTCCGACCGGCTCGGGCGATCCGTTCGCGCTGCGGCGTGCGGCGCTGGGGATCATCCGCATTATTCGTGAGAACGGGTTGCGGCTGCCGTTGGGCCGTTTGTTCGCCTTTGCCTCCGACGAAGCGCCGGTGGCCGATCTGCTGGCGTTCATGGCCGAGCGTCTGCGCGTGCAGCTCCGCGCCGAAGGGGCCCGCCATGACGTGCTGGCAGCGGTCTTTGCGGTGCATGCCGATGATACGGCGGAAGGAGCAGGCGATATCGTCCGTCTGCTGGCCCGTGCCGATGCCGTTGCTGCCTTGTTGGTCAGTGAAGATGGCGCAAATCTTCTAGCCGCCTACAAGCGCGCCGCGAATATTCTGCGCATTGAGGATCGCAAGGATGGGCCTCATCAGGGCACGCTGGACGAGTCCCTGCTTGAGATGCCGGAAGAGCGTGCGCTGGCCGAAGCGTTGCAGGAAGCGGAGCCAGCGGTCATGGCCGCGCTGGACGCGGAAGATGACGCCACTGCCATGGCATCCCTGGCCCGCCTGCGTGGTCCTCTGGATGCGTTTTTCGACCAGGTTACCGTCAATGCGGAGGAGCCTTCGCTCCGCCGTAACCGGTTGCGCCTGTTGTCCCGTTTGCGTGACACGATGAATCGTGTTGCCGACTTCTCCCGTATCGAAGGCTGAAGGAGCCTGCTCCATGACTCAATGGGTTTACGGTTTTGGTGCTGGTCGCAATGAAGGACGCGCGGATATGCGCAACCTTCTGGGTGGCAAGGGTGCCAATCTCGCGGAAATGGCCAGCATCGGCCTGCCGGTGCCCCCCGGCTTCACCATCACCACGGAGCTATGTACCGAGTTCTATCGGAATGATCGTCGTTACCCCGACGATCTCGCAGCTCAGGTCAAGGAAGGGCTGCAGCGGGTCGAACAGGCCGTCGGCCTGACCTTCGGCGACCGGAACAATCCACTGCTGGTCTCCGTTCGCTCCGGCGCGCGGGTTTCCATGCCGGGCATGATGGATACGGTGCTGAATCTCGGTCTGAACGACCAGACGGTCGAGGGGCTCGCACGGGCGTCCGGGGATGACCGGTTCGCATGGGACAGCTATCGCCGTTTCATCCAGATGTTCGGCAGTGTCGTGCTGGGTGTCGATCACCATCGGTTTGAGGAAATCATCGAGCATATCAAGCTCGATCGCAACGTGATCGAGGATACGGCTCTTGATGCCGCCGACTGGCGCAAGGTCGTGGGCGGTTACAAGGACATGGTACTGTCCGAGACCGGTAAGCCCTTCCCGCAGGATCCTGAGGAGCAGCTTTGGGGCGCGATTGGTGCGGTGTTCGGCAGCTGGATGAACCCGCGTGCCATTACCTATCGCCGCCTGCACGAGATCCCTGCCGATTGGGGCACCGCTGTGAATGTGCAGGCGATGGTGTTCGGCAATATGGGCGAGGATTGCGCCACCGGCGTGTGTTTCACCCGCGATCCGTCCACCGGTGAGAATATTTTCTACGGCGAGTTCCTGGTGAATGCGCAGGGCGAGGACGTGGTGGCCGGCATCCGTACGCCGCAGCCGCTGTCAAAGGCCCGCGCCAAGCCCGGTGAGCGCAGTATGGAAGAAGCGCTGCCCAAGGCGTACGAAGAACTCTGTCAGGTCCGTGAAACGCTGGAAAAGCATTACAAGGACATGCAGGACATCGAATTTACGGTGCAGCGGAACACGCTGTACATGCTGCAGACCCGCAGCGGCAAACGTACTGCCGCGGCATCGCTGCGCATCGCCGTGGAGATGGCGAATGAAGGTCTGATCGACCGGAATGAGGCGGTCAAGCGCGTCAATCCGGCCTCGCTGGACCAGCTTCTGCATCCGACGCTTGATCCGAAAGCACCGCGCACGGTGTTCTCCCGTGGTCTGCCGGCCAGTCCGGGGGCTGCCTGTGGTGCGGTGGTGTTCAATGCTGACGAAGCGGAAATGCGCGCTGCCAAGGGCGAGGCGGTGATTCTGGTCCGGATCGAGACCTCCCCGGAAGATATTCACGGTATGCATGCCGCCAAGGGTATTCTCACCACGCGCGGCGGTATGACCAGCCACGCTGCGGTGGTGGCGCGTGGCATGGGCCGCCCCTGTGTCGCCGGCGCTGGCGGTATCCAGGTTGATTACGGCACTCAGGAATTGTCGGCCAACGGCATTACCATCCGCGAGGGTGAAATTGTGACCCTCGACGGTGCGACGGGCGAGGTGTTTGTCGGCCCGGTGGCGATGATCGAACCGTCCTTATCCGGTGATTTCGCCACGCTGATGGAATGGGCTGACAGCGCCCGTCGCATGAAGGTGCGGGCCAATGCGGAAACGCCGCTGGACGCGGAAACCGCCCGTAAATTCGGAGCGGAAGGCATCGGTCTGTGCCGGACGGAACATATGTTTTTCGATCCGGAGAGAATCGGGGCCGTCCGTCAGATGATCATGGCTGCCGATGAGCGTGGCCGTCGTCTGGCGCTGGAGAAGCTGCTGCCGTTCCAGCGCAAGGATTTCACCGATCTGTTCCGCATCATGCAGGGCTTGCCGGTGACGATCCGTCTGCTCGATCCGCCGCTGCATGAATTCCTGCCGCATAACGAGGAGGATCTGGCCGAGGTTGGTGTCGCGCTGGGGGTCGATCTGGACACCATTCGTCGCCGTGCCGCCGAGCTGGCGGAAGCCAACCCGATGCTGGGTCATCGTGGCTGCCGTCTCGGTATTTCCTTCCCGGAAATCTACGAGATGCAGGCACGGGCCATTTTCGAGGGTGCCCTTGCGATTGCCGAGGAGACCGGGAATGCACCGGTGCCGGAAGTGATGGTGCCGCTGGTGGGTATCAAGCGTGAGATCGAGATCGTGCGTGCTCAGATCGAAAAGGTCGCGGCGGAGGTATTTTCCCGTGCGGGCCGGACGCTGGATTATACGATCGGCACGATGATCGAGCTGCCGCGTGCGGCCCTGTCGGCTGATACGATTGCCGACAGCGCGGATTTCTTCAGCTTCGGCACCAACGATCTGACGCAGACCGTGTTCGGTCTGTCGCGTGACGATGCCGGCAAGTTCCTGCCGCATTATGTGGAGGCGGGCATCTTGCCGAAAGACCCGTTCATCTCCCTGGATGAGGAAGGCGTGGGCTATCTGATTGAGATTGCTGCAAAAAAAGGTCGCGTGGCCAAGCATGGTCTGAAGCTTGGCATTTGCGGTGAGCATGGGGGCGACCCGTCCTCGATCGCGTTCTGCGAAAAGGTTGGTCTGGATTACGTCTCCTGCAGCCCCTATCGCGTGCCTGTGGCGCGGCTGGCCGCGGCTCAGGCGGCGCTGGGTGCCGGTGGTGATCGCACGGCCTGATCACGTGCGTTCAGTCTGAAACGGATCCGGCGGGGCCTTCGGGCCTCGCCGTTTTTGTTTCGTCCGGTGGTCGGCAGAGGAAGGTTAAAACCCTGTCATCAGGCCCCCATTCCACGGTCATGTGGAATGGGGCATGATATGATCATGAACAGCCGCATACCATCATGTATCTGTGCCTGCATGGGGGCCGCTCTGCTCGTGGTGCTGCTGGGGAGTGGCGTGACACCCGGTCTGGCGGATGCGCCTCAGTTGATTACCTCCGATACGCTGGATTACTGCCAGCAGTTGCAGCATAAGCTGGCCCGACAGGAAGCGCATTTCGTGCTCGGCGCTCCCCCGTCTGATGTGATGCAACTTGCCGATCAGGGACGGCATCTGTGCGATCAGGGGCATGTGCGCGGGGGTATTCTGCGTCTGCGTAAGGCCCTGTTGATTCTCCGCCATGCAGAAAAAGCGGCGCGCTGATGGCGTGCTTTCAGCGTTTGCGGAAGGTTACGACCAACACATCGCGATAGGCAGGCAGGACAGGGTCAATCGCCTGCACGGCCGTCACCCCGTGATAGACGCGCCTGTCATGCACCAGCGCCATGTCCAGCGGTTCGGTCAGCGTAAAACTGCCCAGCAGCGTTCCGTCCTCGCCATGGATCGAGGTCTCACCGCTGGCAATGTTGTCCCGCCGCACCATCAGGACCAGCACGTAATCCACACCGTCCCGGTGCAGCCCTTCCGGTGTCGGCTTTCCGCCATCTGCAGTGGCCTCGATGCGGAACTGATGGGTTTCAACATGCCATCCCGTCTCCGGCATCAGGCTGTCGAACAGGGTGCGGCAGAAATCCAGGATACAGGTCATGGTGGGGCCGGACGCGACCGCCTCTTCCATCGGTTCGAACCAGCGCTCGATACCGCCATTCAGGCGGTTATATTCCAGCCCCTGATAATGCGGCTGATGTGGGCCGCGTTCAGCAGCATGGCCGGGCAGAATGCTGAAAACGGCATGACGCCGACGGCGGTAACGCCCTCCATCGGCCATATAAGTATCCAGGGCCAGCCTGTTCCAGCTATCGGCGAAGGCTGTCCAGTCGGAGAGTCCGGCTCTGTCGCCATCATTAAAGGCGGATAGCAGGGATGTGGCATACTCTGAACGGACGAAGGCGTATCCGGATTCACGCAGCTGGGTCGTCAGGGCATCGAACATGGCGGGCACTCGGCAGGTCTGGCGCTGACAGGGTGTCCACGCCGGGTCACAATAAAAATCGGGCAGGTGCTGGCACACAGTGGAACACTGCCGTCAAGGGCATGTGTTTATTTCCCGATGGGCATGCAAGTCCTGTATGGGCAGCCAGGCCGAGTCGCGGTAAGAGGTTCGGATGCATACAATTGCCCTGATCCTGCTTGTCATCTCCATGGCTCTGGTTGTGGGAACGCTTGTGGCCGGTATCGGCTCTGTCGGTTCCGGCGGCAGTCCGGAGCGTTCCAACAAGCTGATGCGCTATCGTATTTTATTTCAGGGGATTGCGATCCTGCTGTGTGTGCTGGCCTTCAATGTCTGGCGCTGATATCCGGCGCCGAGGCGACTGAAGCGGTTTTTCCGGAACAGGGCTGCACGGAAGCGGTTTGACAGCCTTGCGACCCGCTTGCATATCCAGAGCGCCGTTCCGGGAAATAATGCCGTGCCGCCTTGTCTGGTCGCCGGTTTATGCGCCGGGCGGTCAGCTCGGCATGGTGGCGGTCAATATGGCCTCATCATGGCTCCGGACATTCAAACGCAGCGGGAACCGCCATGAAGATCCTCGTCCCGGTCAAACGGGTAGTCGATTACAACGTCCAGGTTCGGGTCAAGGCCGATGGCACCGGGGTTGAAACGGCCGGTGTGAAAATGTCGATGAATCCGTTCGATGAAATCGCGGTTGAGGAAGCCGTGCGCCTGAAGGAAAAAGGTGTGGCTACCGAAATCGTCGTCGTTTCCGTCGGTCCGGCACAGGCACAGGATACGTTGCGCACCGGTATGGCGATGGGTGCTGATCGTGGTATTCTGGTACAGGTCGAAGAGACGGTGGAGCCACTGGGCGTCGCCAAGATCCTCCGTGCTCTGGTGCAACAGGAACAACCGGGACTGGTCGTCATGGGCAAGCAGGCCATTGATGACGACATGAATGCGACCGGCCAGATGCTGGCGGCATTGCTCGGCTGGCCGCAGGGCACGTTTGCCAGTGCTGTTGCGGTGGAAAAGGGTGATATCACCGTCACCCGTGAAATTGATGGCGGCGCGCAGACCGTGCAACTTTCCCTGCCGGCCGTCGTGACGGCGGATCTGCGGCTGAATGAGCCGCGCTATGCCAGCCTCCCGAACATTATGAAGGCGAAAAAGAAGCCGATACAGACCATGACACCGGCCGATCTCGGGGTCGATGCATCCCCGCGTCTGACCGTGTTGCGTGTGGCGGAACCGCCGCCGCGTCAGGGAGGGGTGAAAGTGAGCTCTGTTGATGAACTGGTGTCGAAGCTGAAAACCGAAGCGAAGGTGATCTGAGTCATGACTGCACTGGTTCTTGCTGAACATGACGGGCGCACGCTGAAACAGGCGACCCGCAGCGCCATTGCCGCCGCCCGGAAACTGGGCGGAGACCTCCATATTCTGGTCGCCGGGCAGGATGTCGGGCCGGTCGCTGCCCAGGCTGCCGCCATTCCCGGCGTGTCGCGCGTCGTGACCGCCGATGCACCTTCCTATGCCCATGCGCTGGCGGAGCCGCTGGCGGCTCTGCTGGTGGCGTTGGCGCCGGATTATTCCCATATCCTTGCGCCGGCTTCCGCCACCGGCAAGAATGTGCTGCCCCGCGCGGCGGCGCTGCTGGATGTGCAACCGATCAGCGACATTTGCGGTGTCGAATCGGCCGATACTTTCGTGCGACCGATCTATGCAGGGAATGCGCTGGCAACCGTGCGTTCGGCGGACCCTGTGAAGGTCATCACCGTACGCGCCGCCAGTTTCGAACCGGTTCCCTCCGAGGGTGGTTCTGCAGAAATCGCTCCCGCTTCCACCACGCCGGTCGAAGGCGGCTCCCGCTTCGTGTCAGAGGCGCTGACGGCCAGCGAACGACCGGAACTCGGCTCCGCCCGGATCGTGATTTCCGGCGGCAAGGGAATGCAGAACGCCGAAAATTTCGAGCTGCTTGACCGGGTTGCCCGGAAGCTGAATGCTGCGGTCGGTGCATCCCGCGCCGCTGTGGATGCGGGTTATGCCCCAAACGATTATCAGGTCGGGCAGACCGGCAAGATTGTTGCCCCGGAACTGTATATCGCGGTCGGTATCTCCGGCGCCATCCAGCATCTGGCGGGGATGAAGGACAGCCGGGTCATTGTCGCCATCAACAAAGATCCGGATGCGCCGATCTTTCAGGTGGCCGATTACGGTTATGTCGGCGATTTGTTCGAGGCGCTTCCCGCCCTTGAAAAAGCACTCTGATCAAAGCCTCTTTGCGTCCCGTGTTGAATCGTGCCTTGCTGCGTGGTGATGATACGCTTGTCGGTCCATGCTCCCCTTTGCGTGGATTGGCAGGCATCATGATCCGCGACAGGAATATATCGTCATGAGCGTCGAGCCTTTGCCTCTTTCTGAAGCCGCATCTTATGCCATCCGAAAAATAGGTGTGGTCGGTGCAGGGTTGATGGGCAACGGAATTGCTCATGTCTGCGCCCTGGCAGGGATCGACGTTGTACTGACCGATACCAGAGCGGAAGCTCTGGATGGTGCCATGACGACGATTCGCGTCAATCTGGATAGGCAGATCAAGGCTGGATTAACCACCGAGCAGCAGAAAGCTGCAGCGCTGACGCGTATCGTCACGGCGGTCGGTTATGATCGGCTCAGTGACTGCGATCTGGTGGTCGAGGCCATTACCGAAAAGGAAGAGGCCAAAAAAGCGCTCTACAAGCTTCTGGCGCCTCATATGAAGCCGGACTGTATTCTGGCCACCAATACGTCCTCTATTTCGATCACCCGGTTGGGGGCGAGTACGGACCGGCCGGAGAAATTCATCGGGTTGCATTTCATGAATCCGGTGCCGGTGATGAAGCTGGTGGAGATCATCCGCGGCATTGCGACGGATGATGCGACCTTTGCTGCTGTCAGCGGTCTGGCGCAGCGACTGGATAAAACCATTTCAGTGGCCGAGGATTTCCCGGCCTTTATCGTCAATCGTATTCTGGTGCCGATGATCAACGAGGCGGTTTTTGCGCTTTACGAGGGCGTGGCCACCGTCAGCGGAATTGATACTGCCATGCGGCTGGGGGCCAGCCACAGAATGGGGCCGCTGGAACTGGCGGATTTTATTGGCCTCGATACCTGCCTTTCCATCATGCAGGTTTTGTACGACGGTCTTTCCGACAGTAAATATCGTCCTTGTCCGCTGCTGGTAAAATATGTCGAAGCCGGGTGGCTGGGCCGTAAAACAGGCCGTGGTTTCTACGATTACGCCCATACGCCGCCGCGCCCTACGCGCTGACGGATCTGGCTGCTTTTTCCCTCCCCCCTCATCTTGCTGCTGCATAAGTCGTATGCGCGACTTTTTTAAAGGGTCGCACATTATCTGCTTGCATGTTCTGCATTTATGGGGCCTATTCATTGCATAAAGTGCAATCGGAGTTCACATAATGCGCAAAAATGTTCTGATGACCGCCGTATTCGGTCTGTCCATCCTGACTTCTCAGGGCCTGTCCCATGTTGCCATGGCTGCTGTTGATGCGACCCCGCATGACACCAGCCTGGTGATGAGCCGCCTCGACCCCGACAATGACGGCACCGTCAGCCTGGAAGAGGCTCAGAAGGCCGCTGAAGCGAAGTTTGAGGCTCTGGACACTGATCACGAAGGCACGCTGGATGCGTCCGAACTGACCGGCATCCTCGGCAAGAAGGCTTTGGCTGCCTTCGATCCCGACCATGACGGTTCTCTGGACAAGGCCGAATGGCTGAAGCTGGTCGATGCCTATTTCAAGAAGGCCGACCCGGATCATGACGGCACGCTGAGCCCGGCTGAGCTGAGCACCGAGAATGGCCGCGCTTTGGTGGCGCTGCTGGCTTACTGATTGTTCCGGCTTTCCGGCTCAGTCTGACAAAACGGTGCGGGCGCGTTGGTGCTCGCACCGTTCTGCGTATGGATACCCGCGCTGTTGAGCGCATCCAGAATTGTGCAGGCGGGGCAGTCATCCCCCGGGCAAGCAGCCGTCAGCCCCTGCAACGTGTCTCGCATGGTCTGAAGCCGAGCGATATCGTCCTCCAGACGATCAATATGTTCCAGGGCCAGTGATTTGACTTCGCGACTCGCCCGATGCGGGTCTGAGCGCAGGGCCATCAGCATTTTCAGCTCCTGCAATGGAAAGCCCAGCCCACGTGCGGCTGACAGAAAACGCAGACGCTCCAGCACCTCGTGGTGGTAGCGGCGATACTGATTATCGCTGCGAGACGGAGGTGGCAGCAGCCCGGCTTGCTCGTAATAACGGATGGTTTTCGCAGGCAGACCAGACAGGCGTGAGACCTCGCCGATGGCAAGACCACCCCGATGATCGTGCGTGTGATCCGGTTCCGGTGCGTCAGGCAAATGTATGATCCTCCGATAGCTTAAAGAGAGGATGGCTTCCAGCGTTTCAGCAGCAGTGCATTGACCACCACACTGACCGACGAGAAGGCCATGGCTGCCCCCGCGATCACAGGGTTGAGCAGGCCCAGAGCCGCAAAGGGCAGACCGATGGCATTATAGATAAAGGCCCAGAACAGATTTTGCCGGATTTTACGCCTTGTGGCGCGGCTGAGTGAAATGGCTTCGGCAATCAGGCCCGGCTCCGGTCGCATCAGGATAACGCCGGCTGCATGGCGGGCCGCATCGGCTCCGGTGCCAATGGCGATTCCGAGATCGGCCTGCGCCAGAGACGGCGCATCGTTGACGCCGTCGCCGACCATGGCCACCACATGGCCTTTGGCTTGCCACGCGGCGATCCGGGCGGCCTTGTCTTCGGGGCGCAATCTGGTTTCGACCAGTTCAATGCCCGCAGCTTTGGCCGCCTTGTGGCCGGATGCTTCGGTATCGCCGGTCAGCAGCATCACTGTGCAGCCGGTGGCGTGAATGCGGCGGATTGCGGCAGCGGCACCGGGGCGCAGCGTATCTTCGGCCAGTAATAGCGCAGCAGGACTGCGATCAATGGCAACCCGCAGGATGGCGGATGGGGTCTCCTGTTCCAAGGCCACGGCTTGTGGGCTGTCGGGGATGTCCAGATGAATGAACAGTGCTGCATTGCCGATGGCGATTTCATGATCGGCGACATGGGCGATCACGCCTTCCCCCGGACGCTCCTGAAGGCAATCCGGCACCGGAAGAGTTGTTTCCCCGGCCAGGGCCGATTCGCGAACGGCATGCGCCAGCGGATGGTTACTGCCCGACTCGGCGGCGGCGGCCAGACGCAGGATCGTGGCTTTGTCCATGCCGACCGGAGCGGAGGGCAGTAGAATGATCTCATGCAGCACCGGCTTGCCTTCCGTGATCGTGCCGGTTTTATCCAGCGCCACGGTGTCAATGCTGCCTGCTCGTTCCAGACTGGCGGCATCGCGGATCAGAATACCGCGTCTGGCGGCGATCCCGGTGCCGGTGATGAGGGCAGCGGGCGTGGCCAGTCCCAGCGCGCAAGGGCAGGCGATCACCAGCACGGAGACGGCAGCGCGAAACCCGTTCGCAACGTCATGGCCGATGATCCACCACCCCAGAAATGTCAGCACGGCGATGGTCACCACGGCGGGTACGAAAATGGCGGCGACCTGATCCACCAGCCGCTGTACAGGGGCCCGGCTGGCTTCCGCCTCCCGCACCAGCGAGATCACACGCGCCAGTGTGCCGTCATTGACAGTGGCCGTGACACGCACCCGCAGAAGGCCGGAACCGTTCATAGCGCCGCCGATGACGGAATCACCGGGGTACTTGGGAACCGGATGGCTTTCCCCGGTCAGCAGGCTTTCATCCGCATCGGACTGGCCGGACACGACTTCCCCATCGGCGGCGAAGCGTTCGCCGGGGCGGATGATCACGATATCTTCCGGCATCAGATGGCTCGCGGGAACGATGCGCTCTCCATCGCCATCCTGTAGCCGTGCGGTGTCTGGGCGGAGGGCCGAAAGGGCGCGCGTGGCGGAGCCAGTGGCCTGCCGCGCCCGGCTTTCCAGCCAGCGCCCGAACAGGATCAGGCTGATGACGACAGCGGAGGCATCGAAATAGCCGTGTTCACTGTCTCCGCCCAGCACAGAGGCGGTACTGTAGAGAAAAGCAGCGCTGGTGCCGATGGCGACCAGCTGGTCCATATTGCCGGCTCCGGCCCGCAAGCCTCGCCATGCAGCGATATAGAAACGGTATCCGAAACCGATCTGGACGATGCCTGCCAGCACCAGCATCAGCAGCCCGGGTAGAGGTACTCCAAGCATGGGCAGCAGCAAAGGCGCCGTAAACAGCGCGGAGAGCAGCACACGCAGCCCTTCCTGTCGGGTCGCTCTGCGTGCCTGTTGCTCGATCCGTTCTTCCTGTTCGCGCTCGCCCGTCAGTGGAGTGGCGGTAAAGCCGGAGCGGGTCACGGCCGCCACCAGCGTCTCGATCCGGGCCGAGCCTTCGACCAGGGCGCGATGGCTGATAAGGGAGACCACCGCCCGGCTGACGCCCTCGACATTGCGCAGCGCCCGCTCCACACGACCGGAGCAGCTGGCGCAGGTCATGCCGGTGATGTCCAGCTCCTGCCGGGCGGGGCCGGATGGCATCGCTTCAACCGGCATCGGGGTTACTCCGTGGCGAGAATCTCGGCACCGAAGCCCGCATCGCGCACGGCTTCCATCAGGCTGGCGGCCTCGCCGCCGCTGATCTCTGCCCGCCCAAGGGTTACGGAAGCATCGGAAACCCCCGGCACAGCCAGCAGAATGCGGCGAACGGCATTGACGCAGCCTTCGCAGGTCATGCCCTTGATCGACAGGATGGTGGTTGGGGTCATCGGCCGTTTCCTTCTTTGCCAGATAGAGGTTGTCAGATTGATCTTGTCAGACCGGCATCACGGCCCTGTGTGATCTGGAACAGGATGAAAAATGGAAGGTTCCAGCACTGGAAGGTCAAGAGGCGCTGATGATATTCCAGCGATCGGCGGCGATCTCGTCCTCATCCCTTGCTGCGACCCAGCGTGTGGTGCCGTCTTCCAGATGCTCCTGTTTCCAGAACGGGGCCTTGGTCTTCAGCCAGTCGATCAGAAAGGAGGTCGATTCCAGCGCAGCCTCACGGTGCGGCGCGGCGGTCATCACCAGAACGATAGGGGCACCGGCAGGGAGGTAGCCGATCCGGTGGATAATGGTGCAGCCCAGTAGGGACCAGCGCCGGATGGCTTCTTCGGCAATGCGGCGGATCTGTTTTTCGGTCATGCCGGGATAGTGTTCCAGGGTCATGCCCTGTAACTGTTCGCTCTGCCCGGCGCTTTCACCGCGCACCACGCCGACAAAGCTGCCGATCCCCCCGATCCGGCGCTGTCCTGCGGTCAGTGCTTCATATTCCCTTGTCATATCAAAGGGATCAGCCTGAACCGCAATACGCGGGAGCAGGGGGATCATAAGGGATTATCCGCCTGTGATCGGGGGGAAAAACCCGACCTCATCCCCCGGGGAGATGGGCGTGTCGAGCGCCGCAACCTCATGATTGACGGCACAGCGGATGCGATTTTCAGTGGCGAGCGCTGATTTGTAATCCCTGCCGCGTCCACGCAGCCAGGTGATCAGCCCACCGACATTCGCGACACCCGGAGGTAACGGCACGTGTTCCTCATTACGACCGATCCGGTCGCGAAGCCACGCGAAATAAACGATATGTAGTCCCTCCTTCATTGGTGTTCCGATCAGCCTCCACGTCGTGCAATCAATAAAAAAACGATATCCTCGGGCAGCAACACGTCAGCGTGTCTTGTCCTTGGGGGTTGGAATGGTGCGGACCGTTCCATCAGGCTCGATCACCGTACTGGTGCCGTTTCCGTTTGGGACGATGATCTGGCCGTCGGTATTCTTTCCTGTGCTGCCCGGTTCCGCGCCTTTGGCGGCTCCATTACCTTCCGGCATCGGCTTATAGGGTGCGGGAGATGGCATGACACCTGTGCCAAGTGGCATATTGGGTGTGCGTCGTACGCCGCCCAGCTCTGGCGCGATGTTATTCTGCTGCTTCTGAAGGTCGGACAAGGTGGGGGTAGGCGGGATGGGTCCGGGCCAGACATCTCCCGGCTCGGTGGTCAGCGGCGTGGTGACGGTACGTTCACCCTGCACCCGCAGCATATTCGGGCTGGAGCCGATCGGCCCGTTCGGATTGCTGCGGAAAGTGTGGGTATCCGACAGAAAATCACCGAAGCCGCAGCCTGACAGAGACAGCATGATACCCAGCAAGGTCAGACGACGCATGACGAGCTTCCTTGAACGATAGCAACCGGAATAACCGGAAAGAGACGACATAACAGCAATCATATTGCAATGGATCGCAGAACCGGAACGATCAAGCCGGCGCTACATAGCGGCTGAGAAAG